>NZ_LBJV01000007.1:0-314553 GCF_028128855.1 Bradyrhizobium sp. CCBAU 11430 | reverse complement strand
GGGGCTTCGAAGCGTGCTGGGAGTTACCGCCCGCGCTACCGGCCTTTGCGACGCCTGGCTCGCCGGGGGCGGCTGCTTCCGGTGGCTTTGCAGAGGTTGAGTGCCCCGAATTACCGTGTTCCACGCCATCGGCTTCTGCCGTCTTCGCAGCCCCTCGCGAAACCTCCGAAGCGGGGGGATGATGCTCGTTGTCATTGCCGACGCCATTCCCCCGTATGAAGCCAGCTTCAGTCGACTCCGGGGGCTTCGAAGCGTGCTGGGAGTTACCGCCCGCGCTACCGGCCTTTGCGACGCCTGGCTCACCGGGGTCGGCTGCTTCCGGTGGCTTTCCAGAGGTTGAGTGCCCCGAATTGCCGTGTTCCACACCATCGGCTTCTGCTGACTTCGCTGCCCCTCGCGAAGCCCCCGAAGCGGCGGGATGATTCTCGTTGTCATTGCCGACGCCATTCCCCTGCATGAAGCCGGCTTCAGTCGATTCCGCTGCCGCCTTTGCAGACCCTGGCTCCGAAGCGTGCCGTGAGTTATCGCCCGCTGCGCTGCTAGAGCCAGCCCCCCCATTGATCGGCTCATTCTTCGATGTGAGATTTTCAACTGCCGTGACCGTCGCGCTATGAGCAAGCGCGATCGGTGATACATGAGCCGACCCGCCGGACCCACCATCGCTCTCATCCGTTGTAGCCACCGAATCGCTAGTGAAGGTTCTGGACCTTGTCGCTCCCCCCGAGCCGGTCCGAGCCTGCCCGAATCCGAACGTCAAGCCGTTGTCGGTCAGAGTGCTCCAAACTGCCGCGCTCCCGAGCGCGCTCTCGCTCGTCCCGATAACTGTATGGGCACTATCCGCACTCAGAACAGCTTCGGTTGCGGTCGCCGATGTCAGCGCTTCGAGCTGATCCAGGGTGATCGCGACAGCCGCGCCTTCCGGCTGGCCGACGAAATCCGACTCCGCAATGGAGACAATCCCCTGCAGATGGATTTCCAGCAGGCCCCGGTCTCCGACATCGAGACTCCGATCGGTCGGATTCACGTACACGATCGTTTCGTTGGTTGCGGGATTGTAGATCCAGGCGAGGGTATGCGGCGGTATGGACTTGCTTGCTGCTGTCATATGGAGCCAGGCAAGCGCTCCGAAAGCCGCAAGATTGATCCGGCTCGATCCAGATGCGAAATCGAAGCCAGAGTGGGAAGAGGTCGAATTGGAATCGATCGGGGAGCGATAAACAACGTTTTCGCCAACGTCGCCGCCCATCCGTTGATCGCGGCCATCTCCGCCAATACCGGCATCGCGACCCGAGCCCGGTGAGCCATGGGGTTCTTGCAGGTTGTGGTCCGCAGCACCATGACTCATTTGGTTCGAAGCGCCTTCGCCCGCGACGCGTTCGTTGCCGGTGGTCACAAGCGCAGGCAGGCGCAAATCGTGCAAAGGGAAAGCCGGGGGAAAGCCGTCTACATCATTGGTATCGGCATCGGTTATCGAGGCCAGTTTTGTGGTCGCATTCTCGCCGGTGACCACCACGAAGCTGTCGATCGGCGCTTTGCCCGGGTCATGCGATTGCACGGCAAGATGGGGGTCGTTCAGTGCGTAGATCAACGCACCGGTTAGAGTGGCGAAGGTGCCATACCCGCCGTGAATCGACGTCGGAGTGGAAGCAAGCCGCGGGAATTGATGTTCAGAGGTCGGGTCTCCAACGATCTGTGTGTCGCTGGTGCCCCGCAGTAATGGCGTAGGAAGATTGGGCGTGCTCGATCCAACCGGGCCGTGGTCCTTCCACGTTTTCGAGCCTGCGGATTGCTCTGCCGGGCTCAGCGCTTCTATTGCCGCCGCCGGGTTCGTGACCAGGCTCGCCTTGGCAAAGAAGTCCCTCTGGGTTGACGTCTCGCCGGATTCCCAGACCACGAGGTGTCGGAGAATAGCTCTTTTCCAGGGCTCATATTCGGCATGCTCTCCCGCGCGACCGACGCTGTCGTCGTCCGGATCCACGTCGTTCGCTTCCGACGCCTTGAGTTCGTCCGCAATTGCGAACGCCAGAAACGCCAGCGTAAGCAGGCCGAAGCCAGACGGTCGCTGCAACAACGCGAGGGTAGCGAGCACAGTTCTGTTGGTAATTTCAAGCTTCTGAAATATGTTGTATAAGTGTACTTTAACTGTCCCTGGGGAAACGTTTAGCTGGCGCGCAATCTCTTTGTTTGACATTCCTTCTGAGACTAGTCGTACAATTTGAAGTTCCCGGTGCGTCAACAGCTCCAGCATCGTTTCCACTTTGCCGCCGCCGTCAGCTGCCTGGCCGGCTGGCAAGAGATCGGATTGCTCGCGCGACACGCTGCGCTCTGTCATCAGGCGCAGTAATCGCAGCATAGTGTCCGAGGAAGCATGCTTCGAGATTACGCTGGAGGCGCCAGCAGCAATAGCGGCGGCTAGATCGTGATCTGCTTCGGATTCGGTAAACAACACCAAGCGCGTGGAGAGATTCTCAGCTTTCGCAATCGCGAGAATCTCGGGGACCGTCAGATCTGGCAGGTTGTCAGCAACAAGCGTGACGTCGGGTGTCAGATTCCGAATTGCTTCGAGACACCTCGTCCCATCGCTGCACGATGCGACAACGTCGAAGTCCTGCTGTGCCCCGAGTACCGACTTCAGCCCCTGCAGAACGATCGGTTGTCGATCTACGATCAGAAGCCGGATCCGTCTCTGCTTCACAGATACGTCTAACATGGACTGTGCCTCGGCCCGGCCATCTATGTACTTCGGCATATGGCCGAGGCCAAGCGGGATTATTAAAATACAATTAATAGAATAGGGAAAGAGGCTTAGCTGGCTAAAAATGGCTTAAAATCGCAAGCTTTTAAGGCATTTAGGTGATAAATATATCATTTGACCCGATGGCCAGTGCGATTTACCGCGCGGGCGACATCGAGGCGATCGTGGAAATGTATGCCGAAGGTGCCGTGGTTCGCTGCGGCTGCGGGGGCATCAAGATTACCGGCAACGAGGCACTTCGTGCCGATCGGATTGATCGCCTCCGAGAATATCCGGCGGGCACGTTGGACGATCTCAATCCCTGGCACGAGGGGGTCATTATCTCGTACGTCACCAAGAGTACCGTCATGAGTTCGCTTTTCTCGTTTGACGTTGCCGGAGGATCAAGGAGCTAGACTGCAGTCTGCCACTAGACCCTGGCGCGATCCAAGCCCGCGTTGGGTCACGTGTTGGCCTTGCGGGGCAAGGCCGGCGTTCCCGCGGACGCGTCGTTGCGAGCCCGTTGCGTGCCACTCGTTAGCGAAAGCATGTCGAAGGACGATACGCCTCCAGCAGAGTGAGACTGCCAACTCGTCGATGTTAAGGAGGCTTCCCAGCTTACTGCACCGCCAATGCGGCGCGAGCGCGTGAAGGCGCTGGAGACTCGGCTTCAGCTTGAAGCGATGCCGCCCCAACTCGTCTTCAACACGGATACTAGCGGGCCATATACCTACGACGCGGCATGCGATTGTCGGACCACGCGTACTCGCCATTGATCATGGGAACCATGTCTGTGGTGGTCGGTTGGCTTGCTGTTGAGCTGGAACGCCGCAGAGCAGCTCGACACATCGGCATTAGTTCTAGTGCCGAGTATCCGTCGGGAGCCAATCCCATGATGGACCATGCGACTAGAATTGATAATCGTTTGTTAGCAGCGTTGCCGCCAGCGGATTTTGCTTTGCTCGCGCCTCATCTCCGGAAAGTCGCGATCGAGCGCAATTCCGTGCTCATCCGATCGGGCGATCGGATCGAACATCTTCTCTTCCCCCTCAGCGGCGCCATCGCCGCGATCACGGAGCTGCCGAACGGGCAAACAGTTGCCACGGCGATCATCGGGCGCGAGGGCGCCGTGGGTTTGACGTCAGCGTTTGGCGCATCCGCCGCGCCTGCGACCGCGGTCGCCCGCCTATCCGGGGCCGCGCTGCAGATCTCACCTGCGCAATTCCTGGCAGCCCAACATCGCAGCCCCGCAATCGCATCCATGGTGCAGGTCTTCACGATGTCGTTGTTGACGCAACTCCAGCACGTGGCGGCCTGCAATGCACTGCATTCCGTCGAAGCGCGCTTAGCGCGCTGGCTCCTTCACATCCATGATCGTGCGAATGAAGGTGACCTACTCCCGCTGACGCAAGAAACATTGTCGGAGTTGCTCGGCGTTCGCCGCACCACGGTCACGCATGTCGTGTGCACAATGCGCGCGTCAAGAGCGCTGAAATCCAGTCGGCGCGGCCAGCTCGAGATTGATCGGCCGCGGCTCGAAGCCGTGGCATGCGAGTGCTACAAGGTCATGAGCCGCAGAATCGATCGGATAGTCTCGCACGGCGCGGTCGGGCTCATCCCTGGGGCTCCAGCGCGCCCCCCCTCCCGCTCGCCCGGTAGCCGAATAGCCAAGACAGGCTCGTAGGCCGGTTCGCTTTCGCGAACCATCCGCACGCCCCCTTTCGGTCGTCCATTCGCTTTGGGACGCTCGTTACACCGCGATTTATTGCAACCGAGCGGCACGGGCATGGGCTTCGCCTGTGCGAAGCTGGAACGACCGCCCGCGGTCTGAGCTCGGGCATGGGGGACTGACCGCCTTGCGCAGCTTGCGCTGACGATTCTCTTCTCGACCTACCCGGTCTCTGAGCTTCTCGAGTTCTGCGAGCCGGGCGACAAGCGCTTCGAGACGCTCTCGAAGAAGGGCCGCAGGACTCTCCGCTCGAATGCGGGTATTCATGACACGCCTCCTGATCGAGCCTCCGGGGAGGCCGCTCGGCTGGCCAGATATGCCTTCGGCCTCGCGTTTGGCCTGTCGGAGCACAAGGCCCAGCCTGGCTTGGCCGCACGGCAGCCCATAGGTCTCCTTCATGGGCTGAGAAGATCTTACGGGCTGGATTGGGTTGCGCTGGAAATCCGAGTACTAGCTCCAGGGCAATCGGCCTTGCGCTTTTCCTCGTTCTCTTCGTCTGCGCAATCGACCCCACCATTTGCACTTGGAATTCCAGAGCCGCCGCCGGTTGCGAAGGGCCCTTTTGCATTGCCTCCGCCAGCACCGGCCCCGCCGCTACCGCCAGCCCCGCCGGATGCCCCTCCGGCATGAGAAGATCCGGCAGAGCGACCACCAGGTGTTCCCCCACCCCCTGATGATCCGCCGCTGGAACTCCCCGGCCCTGCCGCGGACGAGCGATCATTGTCAAAGAACGACTGCCCGCTGTCGCTTTGCTTCGCCCCGTGCAGGCCGCCCGAACGTGCAATGGCTTTTGAGGTCAGGGAGGTGGACAGAAGCAGCGTCATGGCGGGGGGCGTCACGGCTGCAAATCTTCCGCAGGTCTTCAAAAACGCCCGCCGGTCGTCATCTTCGTTGCCGTCCCGGGTCACGATGCGTCCTCCTCGATTTAAAACGACATTTACAGTATTATATATTAAATATAGATTTTCAACCAAGAATTTTCTTTGTCCGGTGAGAGGTTACTGAACGTGCGCGACCCGGACGGAAAGCCGGCGATTTCCCGTGTTACTCCCGGTTTTTTGCGGCGCACCGTCTCGGGGCATCAATTTGAGTTGCGCCGAGCATTTAATTTAGTTAACTTGAATTTAACTAACGGGCTCGGGCTCGGCTACAATGGATCATTGCGATGCCACTGCAATTCTATCGGTCCGTCCGGGACATGGAGATCTGGAGTGCGAGCAGCCACGGCTTCTCGTTCGTGATCAGTTTCGGAAGCCCGGGAGGTCCAGGCTTTCACGGCCGCTCCGGCTACCTGGCGAGTTGGCGTCCGCTCCACAATAACCAAGCCGCAATCAAGATTGGCGGCTCGCCCTTTCGAACGTTGGCCGAGGCCGAGGGGGCCTGCCTCAACATGATTGAGCATCTGGCACCGCGATAGGCCGCCCCTCGCGCATACTGCCGAAGACGCGCCAGACGTACCCCTCAGTTCGCGCTGGCTGGATCCTGACGCAACAGACCAAGGGAATCCGGCTCATCTGGCGCTGCATGCAGCTCGCTTCGCGAGATCGCCAATGCCGCGAGAACCGTACGATTGCTGATTTCCAGCTTCTGGAAGATATGATGAAGGTGGACCTTGATCGTACCGTCGGCGAGATTCAACCGACGCCCAATCTCCTTGTTCGATAGCCCCTCCGATACGAGCCGCATGATCTGCCGCTCCCGGTCAGTTAGCTGTGTCAAAGGCTTCACACTGGCCAGGGGGGCCTCGCTGACGTGCCCGTTGTTCGGCGAAGCCGCAGCTTGGCCCTGGGCAGCTTTCCGCAGGGTTGCGACCAGCATCTCCGCATCCGAATCCTTCGAGAGGACGATGCAGGCGCCGTTCAAGGCCGACCTTTGTAACTCACTGTCGGCCGTAATACCGGTGAAGAAGATAATCGGAGCACGTGGGCCGACGGCGTTCGCACGAGCGAGCATCTGCTGTCGACTGAAGTCGGGCAGTGCAGCATCGACAAGCGCTACGTCCGGCGCAAGAAATCGAATTGCCTCGATACAGCTCGCGCCATCGCTGCAGGAAGCAACGACGACAAAATCACGCTGCGTCGCAAGAACGCTCCTAATCCCTTGCAAGACGATCGGGTGTCGATCAGCGATGACAATTCTGATGCGGCGCATGCTTCCCTTGCCTGTTGCTAACAACCCCTCTTGCAGCCGTTTAATCCACCCTCCTTCTGAGACGCGGGAGTTATATCCAGTCAGCTCCGTCAATAACGTCGCAGGGTCCTAGTCTGAGACGGCACCTTGCGGCAACGCTCGATGGCTTACACTATCGTAACTCGCCCAGAGAATGCGTGCAGCACCGTAAGAATGCGGTGCTCAACGCAAAATTCGAAACCGCGGTTTTTTGCGAGGATAATGACATTCCATCCACAATTTTTGATGGCATCGGACTGAAAATTCACGCCAAGAATGTCATCGGCCCACTGATCGGGCGGGCGTGCCATGATGGTCAACATCCAATTAACTTAGTTAGAGCCGGATATTACCAACGATATATAGGGACATTCACGATTCAAATCTAACATTCGACGAAGTTTCACTGAAGCGAGGCCGTTCATGAAGCCTAGCTCCGGGAAGGAAGGAGGGAAAGTATTACTATTCATCAAAGCAACGGCTGGTAATCAAGGACAGAACAAGGCTGCGATTGATCGTAGCCCGTGTAGCACCGACGGAAGTCCCAGTTACCGCGCTTGAGGCCAGATTTCGTTAATTCAGCAATTTTTCAATTATTGGCACGGATTCGTCGTCGGCAATGAGTAGGTGGTCACATGTATTCTTCGGCAGTTTTGCGTCAAACACATAAGGCCCTCATCGTTCAATTCACAGAATTGCAGAACTTACGTAATCGCGTGTTGAAAGCAGAGGAGCGATTGCTCGCGCCCAAGCGACGGGCTCACGGACGGAGGGGGCTCAGGAGGCGACCGCCCGGTCGGAGATACAGTCTTAACCGCTAGCACCAATTACTGCGCTGCACACAAGCGCCGCCGCGCGCCCGGATCGCGCTTGCCCAACCCTGCCATGACCTGATAATGCCCCCTCCTGTTTCGGTTCGGAAGTAGCTGGGGACGGCTTCCATGGGGAAAAGTGACTGGGTCGACTTGACCACAGCCGAGCTGTGGGGGCTTTACGATGAGGTGACGACCGTTCTCAGTCGCAGGATGACCGCGGAAAAGGTCAAGCTTGAAGAGCGGCTGCGCAAGATTGAGGGGACCGCCGTTTCGTCCCCGAACGGGGAACGTCCGCGCCGCCCCTACCCGCCGGTGCTGCCGAAATACCAGAACCCGAAAGACCCGTCCGAAACCTGGTCCGGCCGCGGCAAACAGCCCCGCTGGCTGAAAGCGCAGCTGCGCGCCGGCAAGAAGCTGACCGATCTCCTGATCGACCGCTCGTCCGCACAAAGACGCCGCCGGACCGGCTGAGCCCAGCCGCACCGCGACGGCCCATTGGACCGCAGAATTTACCGATTGTCGTCCTGTTTCCCGTTGGGGGTGCCGTCACCGCCGCCATTGCCGAAGCCATTGTTGCCACGCACAATACGGCCGCCTGAACTGGCTATTGCGGCCGAGGTCAGGGAGGTGGAGAGCAACAGGGTCACTGTCGGAGGGGTAACAGCGGCGAATTTTCCGCAGGTCTTCAAGAACTCACGACGATCATCGCCTTCCGCGTCGAATTGGGTCATCGGCTCGTCCTGCTGTATTCCAGCCCAATCCTCAAGGTAGACCCAAAATCGTCGACCCTCAAATTAAATAAGTTAATCGCTGATTTGAATTCCGCGACTGGAGATCACGATTGCGTTGCCGGCGGTGCCCGGAGATTGAACTCTCCGGTGCAACAGAGCCCAACATTCAGCTCACGGTTTATTTTGACATTTAATCCAAAGCCAATTAATAATAACATTTAATTTGCAGGCGGACTTGGGGGCCCTGACTCCAAGCGCTGCAGCCGGAGTCTGCGGAATTGCATGTTGATTTCCAGCTTCACTCGTTGAGCGGCCTCCTTGCGCGAGCCAGCTCCCTGCGCGCCGAATACGCAGCTGCAAGACCTTGGCCGCACGTTGTCCTCAACGATGCCTTTCCCGAGAAGCTGTTGGACATGGTCGCGGCCGAATGCGCCGCCCTCCCGGAAGCCCGCCTGATTACCACGACTACCGATCGCCTGGTCAAGCAGGAGGTATCGGACGGACTGGGGCCGGCCACTCAGCATCTGCTGAGCCTAGTGGACAGTGCCGGCTTTCGAGCATTCATTTCGGCAGTCACCGGCGTTCGAGATCTTCATTCCGATCCGACGCACAAATTTGCGGGAGTTCATCGAACGCCCCCAGGAGGCTTCACGAAGATTCACCGCGATTTTGAGGTTCACCCGACGACCGGGCTGTTCCACCGGGTCAATCTGCTCATCTATCTCAATCGGGATTGGCCCGAAGCTTACGGCGGTAGCCTCGAATTGTGGCCTGCGGACATGTCGGCGCTCGGATGCCGCATCTTGCCCCGGTTCAACACCGTGATCCTCTGGGAGACGCACGGTGCCACTCTCCACGGCCTTCCGGATCCGGTCTCCTGTCCCCCCGGTCGAATGCGCCTTTCCGTCGCATCCTATTACTACACGACGACGCGCCGTATCGTCGCATCGGGCGAACGCCGCGTGCGGTATTGGGCAGCGCGACCCGGCGAAGATCCGGGGATCGAGCAAATGAGCTGGCAGGATCACGTGCGCGCGCTCCTACCCGATCCGCTCCACAACGTGCTCCGGGCGGCACGCGATTGGATATCCAGAGCGCACCGGTCGAGAACACCATGAAGCCGGCGTCTTCCAGCGGCAACAGCGGGACCCATCAATGACCGCGACCGGAACCTCAGTCGCGCAATTGCGATCTGATGCGGATAAGAGAGCGCTTCGCAGGCCAGGCTTTTCACCTGTTCGACTGCGAATGCTGATGAAACGCGCCCTCGCTGAAACGGGACTGGACATGTCGGGAATGACTGTGCTGACCGAAGCCGCGACTGGCGCTTATGCCGTCACCCCAGTCTTGGCTGCAATGGCCGGAGCCAAGCAGGTCTACGCATTCACGAAACCTGGCCGCCATGGGACTGTGACAGATGCCAAACGAGAGACGTTCGAGATCGCAGCCACCCTAGACGTCGCTGACCGCATCGAGATTCTGGAAAAGATCAGCCCCGAGGTGCTTCACAGCGTCGACATCGTGACCAACAGTGGCCACCTCCGTCCGCTTACAGCTGCGCTGATCGACCAGCTGCGCGGCGACGCCGTGATTGCCTTGATGTTCGAGGCCTGGGAGTTTCGTCGCGAGGACTTGGATATCGAAGCGTGCGCGCGACGCAAAATCCGGGTGGTCGGCGTCAACGAGCGACACCCCGCCATCGACGTCTTCTCATTCCTTGGCCCGCTCGCCGTGAAGCAGTTGCACGATTGCGGGCTGGCAGTTCTCGGTAACAAAATCGCCCTGCTCTGCGACAACGACTTCCTTGCCCCCCTGCACACCGGGCTGACGAACCTGGGGGCGAACGTCGAGACGTTCGACAGTGTTGCGGCAGTCCATCCTGGCGCATGGGAGGCCTTCGTGGTCGCGTTGCAGCCAACGGACTCGCCGCGCATCGGCCGGGCGGAGGCTGCGCATCTGGCCGCATGCGCGCCCGACGGCGCCGTTGTGGTGCAGTTCTGGGGCGACGTCGATCGAGCCGTGCTAGCCGCCAATGGTCTTGCGGTCTGGCCCCCACAATCGGTCGGACAGGGCCATATGGGCATTCTGCTGTCGGAGATCGGCCCCGAGCCGATCATACGATTGCAGACCGGCGGCTTGCGCGCGGCCGAGTGGGTCCGCCGGGGCGGTGCCGTCACAGAGGACGGTTTCGCCCAGCTTGTACCATGGCCGGAGGTGACATGACGGAGCAGCCGCAGCCCGATGTCGTACTCCTCGCGGACGGACCGACGGGCTTCGCAGCGCTTCGCTCGTTGGCTGCGCACTGCCGCGTGGTCCAGATATTCCGGAGACCGGACCAGCCCGACGCGAGCGCGTTGAAGGCATTTGCCAACAACCGCGGCATCCCGGTCGCGGCAATGCAGGACCTGAACCAGCTTCAGAAAATGATCGCAGAGCTGCGCCCGGCGGCCGTTGTGATCTCTTCGTTCGATCGGATCATCCCGCCGCAGATTCTCGCATTGTGTCGCTTCGTCAACGTGCACTATTCGCTTCTGCCGCATTATCGCGGCCGCGCCAACGTCAATTGGGCAATCATCAACGGCGAGACGACCGCCGGGATCAGCATTCACCTCGTCATCCCGGAACTTGATGGCGGCAATCTGCTGTTTCAGCAGGCCATTCCGATCGGCGCGAACGACACGGTCACCTCGCTCTACGAGCGCCTCAACGCGATTCAGGAACGTGAGCTCGGCGGGGTCGTCGTACGAGCGATCACCGGCTACCAAGGCACTTCTCAAGATACCGACAATGCCTCCTATGGCTGCGCCCGTGTTCCGGAAGATGGAGAGATCGACTGGTGCCAGCCTACCGACACCATCGATCGGCTGATCCGCGGCCTGACACCGCCATTTCCAGGTGCCTTCAGCCACCTTGACGGGCAGCGGCTCATCATCACCAACGCGTCGCCGCGGCTTGATGCTCCCTGCTATATTGGCCGCGTACCAGGCCGGATCGTGGGACGGTCACCTTCCGAGGGCTGGGTGGATGTGCTGACAGGCGACGGCGTCCTGCGCATGTTCAGCGTCCTTCCTCCCAACTCCGAGCGACCATGTGCTGCCGCTTCTGCCATCGGATCGACGCGCGCCACCCTGGGGCTGTCGCGCCTCGATCTTCTTCGCCGGATCGTCGCGCTTGAAGACAGGCTCGCTACGCTCGAGCGGCTCAAATGCGCTCACGAGTAAACGCAAACGCTCTGGCCAAGGAAGGCTCAGGGCTTTCGCGCCAGTGCCTCATACCCCCTCTCGTCCAATCGTGACCCACAGCCCGTCACGGCCCGGGCTTTGCACGCGAACCCAGCGATAGGGCGTCCGCGACCAGGGCTTAACCTGTGGCGTGAGATTGTCGAGGACGAGATCGCCGCTCCTGGTACGCATGAGGAGCACCAGATGATGTTCACCGGAACTGACGACGACTTCGCTCAATAGCAGGACACGCGCCGGCCAGCCGCGCCGAAGCAACTCGTGGCGCTTGCTCACCGCGTAATCGTTGCAATCGCCACGCGCGGGATTAATGGTCCACGCCTCGCCCGCAAGGCCGAGCTCGTTGCGGGCGGGCTCAATCGCCAGATTGACCGCGCGATTGACCTCCCGCAACTCCGCCCATCGCTTCTCGGTCAACCGGATCGGCCCGCCGCGGAAGAAGCGCCGCGGGCGGCATTCGGCCTGATAGCGCAGGCAAAACGCGGTGTAAGTGAGGGGGGGAAGGGCCGGACGCCCCAGCTCGATGCGCGCAGGGTCCGCTTGGGGGGCCCTCGGCACGGCCGGCAATGCCGCACCCGCCCATTGAACGCCCCCGATGATGATAACGATGGCTGTCGCGATGATCGAGCCTGAGGTTCGTTGCACCTGCCGCTCTCCTGCAAATGCCAAATCGACGCGGGCCGCAGCACGACCCAGCCGAACGCTGCAGGCCGCAATCCGTTGTTATTTAAATTATATATTATAATTTAATTTGCAAGATTAAATAGAATTAATATCTGCATTTAAACCGCGGCGGACACGACCAGGGCCGGCGACGCTTTGCAAGCGAGGAACTCGGATGGATCGAGAAGCCCCGATCAGACAGGCCCTTTTCATCCGGGCCACGCGAAGTGCAATCACAGGCGACAGGCGTGGCCGCCCCAGAGCGAGACGGACGGCTTCGGACCGAACATTATTTTATTGATTTAATTGGTCGCCATGCTCAAATCGCAAGAACAGCCCTCGCAGGCCGGACCGATTTCATATGCCAATTGAGCTGCTCGTCATTGTGGGAGCCGAAGCTTCAATACTCGGCTTCGTCGTCGCGATGGCCCTGCGCGCCAAGCGGATGGACGTGCTGAGCGGGCGATCGCTTGAACAACCCGTGATCTCAGCGCGGCACGACAGGCACGCGCCCCCGCCGATCGGTCGGCGAGCGCGCGATCTACTGCGGGGGTGGGCGCAGCGACGCTGACGCCCATGTGTAGGGCGCCAGCCCGCGTGCGTTCGCCAAGCGCTGCCCACGGCTTGCACCGAGCTCAGCGCTCCTTGAATGCACGCTCCGCCTGATCGTGCAGCGGCTTGAGCAGATAGGACAGCGCGGTCCGACCAGCCGTCTTGATGAAGACCTCCACCGGCATTCCTGGCAGCAGCTTGGCGGAGCCGAGCTTCGCCAGCTCCTCGGGCTTCAGCAGGATACGGCCCGTGTAATAACTCGTGCCGGCGCGCTGATCCTGCGTGATATCTGCCGAGACCATGCTGACCTCGCCGTCGATTTCGGGCGTGGTCTTCTGGTTGAACGCTGCAAAGCGCATCGTCGCGGTCTGCCCCACATAAACCTGGTCGATATCCTTCGGTGGGATCTTGACCTCGACCGCAAGCGAGTCCGCATCAGGAACGATCAGCATGATTTGCTCGCCGGGAGAGATCACGCCTCCGACCGTGTGGACGCTGAGTTCATGGACGCGGCCGGACTGTGGCGCCCTGATATCGATCCGATGCAATTGATCGACCGCCGCAGTCTTGCGCTCGCCCAGTTCGGAGAGTTTTGAGCGCGTTTCGATCAGGTCCTTGCCGACTTCCGTCCGCAGGTCCTGGTCGATCTGAATGCTCTGGAGGCCGATTTCGGAGATCTTGCCTTTCGATTGCGCAATCATGCCGGCCAACTGGCTGCGCTCGCCTTCGATGCGTGCGGAGTCGCGCTCGAGGGAATTGAGCCGCGTGATCGGCACCAGATTCTTTTGCCAGAGGCTACGCACGCCCTCCAGTTCCTGGCGGATAAATTCAACTTCCTTCTGCTTGGCCTCGGTCTGCCCCGTATAGCCCTTGATCTCGTTCTCCAGCTGCGCGCTTTTTTCCTGCAACTGCGCTTTTTGGCCGCTCCTTGCCTGACGGCGGAGGTCGAACAGCTTCCGCTCCGCAGCGATTGCACGGCTCGCCTCAGAATTGTTCTCCTTGGCTCGGTCGAGCAGCACCTTGGGAAACACGACCTGCTCGGCACCATCGCGCTCGGCCTCGAGCCGGGACTGGCGCGCGAGCAGCTCATCGATGCTGTTCGTGACGATCGTCGCATTGGCGAGCGTCTGAGTCTCGTCGAGGCGGATCAAAACGTCGCCTGCATTGACCCGATCGCCCTGGCGCACGCGCAACTCACCCACGATCCCACCCGTGGAGTGCTGAACCTTCTTGACGCTCGAATCCACGACGACGACACCCTGGGCGATCACCGCGCCCGACAATTGGCTCGTTGTCGCCCAACCGCCGATTCCAAAAGTCACCAGACCCAACATGATCATACCGACGATCATGTAACGCTGGATGGATTGCATCGCCGGCGCTACCAGCTGGCCGTTCATCGGTTGCCTCCTTGAGCTTCCGCGACCACCTTGAGCGGCACGGGATTTCGCAAGACCTTCTTGAGGACCTCCTCCCTCTTGCCGAAGGACTGAACCCTGCCTTCCCCGAGGCACAAGACATGATCGACGGCTTCAAGCGCCTTCGGACGATGGGCGATCACGACGGCGATCCCGCCGCGACGGCGCACGTTCAGGATCGCCTCGGTCAGCGCCTCCTCGCCCTCGGCGTCGAGATTGGAGGAGGGTTCATCCAGCACCACGAGGAATGGTTTGCCGTAGAAGGCGCGGGCGAGCCCGATGCGCTGCCGCTGCCCCGCCGACAGTGCCACCCCCCCCTCGCCGATCTTCGTGCCGTAGCCCTCCGGGAACGAGAGGATGAGATCGTGCGCGCCCGCGGCATGCGCGGCCTCCAGAACAGCGGCGGCGGTCGCCTGCGGATCGAACCGCGCGATGTTCATCGCAACGCTGCCGTCGAACAATTCCACGTCCTGAGGCATGTACCCGATGTGCTTGCCGAGGGCGTCAGAAGACCAGTGGTCGAGTGCGGCGTTGTCCAGCCGTATCCGGCCTCGAATGCCCGGCCATACCCCAACCAGCGCACGTGCCAGCGTCGATTTGCCGGATCCGCTCGGCCCAATGATTCCAACCGCCTGCCCGCGCCGCAATTGGAACGACACGTCATTGACGGTAGGCCGCTCCGAGTTCGGAGCGCCGATAAAGAGATTCTCGACCGAGAGAGCGTCAACAGGAGGAGGCAATGCCAGCCGTTCTTCCTCGCTGGGGAGAAGCTTCAGCAAAGCATTAAGCCGTTGTCCCGACTGCCGCGCAGCGACGAACCCTTTCCAGTTCGCAATGGCCAGTTCGACGGGCGCCAACGCCCGCGCGCTGAGGATCGATCCGGCGATGATGATGCCCGCCGTCGATTCCTGGTTGATGACAAGGACTGCGCCAACGGCAAGAACCAGCGACTGCAGGATTGCCCTGAAGATCTTGGAGGCGCCCCCGAGGCTGTTGGCTACATCGCTGGCCCGCTCATGAGCCGCGAGGTACTTCGCGTTGACATCGCGCCACCGCAACGCCGCCTGCTGCCGCATGCCCATGGCCTGCAGAACCTCTGCATTTCGTCGACCCTCGAGCGCGAGTGCCGTTCGCGAGACCGCGAGGCGCGAGGACGCCTTTGCCGGCCCGCGCGTCCTGGTTTCCGTGAGCATGGTAATGCCGATCAACACCAACGCGCCGGCCAGCGCAGTGACGCCAATCCAGAAGTGAAAGAGGAAGCAAACGCCGAGATAGATCGGCATCCAGGGTAGATCGAAGAGCGCCGTCGGCCCGCCGCTCGAAAGAAAGCTGCGGACCTGATCAAGATCCCGCACCGGCTGCAAGCCGTCGCCATCGGCCCGGGTCTTCAAGGGCAAGCGGACAAGCGCGTCGAAAATGCGAATGCCGAGCCGTTCATCAAAGTACCGGCCGACCCGCGCGCTGATCCTGCTTCTGACGAAGTCGAGCCCACCCTGAAACAGGTAGAGGACCGCGGCCAGGACCAGCAAGGCAATCAGCGTCGGTATGCTGCGCCCGGGCAGCACCCGATCATAGACTTGCAGCATGAAGAATGAGCCGGTGAGCATGAGGAGATTGCTCATCCCGCTAAAGGCCGCGAGCGCCCAGAATATCCGGCCGCACGACCGCAGAAATGCCGACATCTCTGAGTGCGGCTCTTCGTAGTCCTCCGCCGACCGGAAACGGCCGACGAATATCCGTTGCCGAAGGGCTTCAACCACGCGCCTTGCCCAGCCGACGAGCCGCGATGTCGGCGCTTCGGCCTCGTCCGCCAGCCGACGCCCGGCCGACCATAGGCCTGACAAATGCATAATGGGGATTCGATAAAGATTCGCAGGCGGGGGAAACACCCCCCGCCGTCCAACGTCAGTCATGACACCTGCCCTTTAATGATGCCTTTGTCGGGGGATCCCCAAGCGATCCCCCGAGGCAGTTGTGAGTATCAGCTTGTGCGGCTGACCCGTCTCCTACGCGAAGTGGAAGTCGTGGCTGTTCAGCTTGTCGAGCTGCGTGTTCTTCAGCGTGAGGGTGTCGCTCCCCGTCGCGATCACGACGTCGTGGCCTGACTGGGCCGCGTGGGAGAGAACGCTCGCAAAGCTGTCGAACACGCTCTTGCTGAACTCGATCGTGTCGTGAGCAGGTCCGCGGGCCGCGAAGTCCTTGATGACGTCCTGGCCGAAGTTGGACGCAAACTGGAACGTATCCGCACCCGCCTTGCCCACCATGACGTCGTTGCCGGTGGTGCCGGTCAGCGTATCGCTGCGGCCCGAGCCGATGATAGCCTCGCCCGAGCTGGTGCCGACCACGTGGCCCGTGGTGTCGACCTGCTCGGCGGTAAAGGCGTGGCTCTTGCCCGACAGGTCGGAGGTCTGGAAGCTCCACTTGCCGTCGGCTCCCGTGGTCACCGAACCGACCGAGGTCGTGCCGTCCGACAGCTTGATCTCGCTGTTGGGATCGGCCGTGCCCTTGATCGTTGCCGTGTGATCCCAGTGCTGGCGCACATTGGTGACTTCGACGGTCGCAGCGTCCTTGGTGCCGCCATGACCAATCGGCGGATCGATCGGCTGCGACAAGGCGCTGGTGTTGCCGGCGGCATCGGTTGCCGTCGCGGTGAAGGTGTGGGACCCGTGCTTGAGATTCGGGGTCGTCACGCTCCAGTCGCCATCACTCGCGACGGTCGCGGTGCCAAGCAGGGTCGTGCCCTCATAGAGCTTGATCGAGCTCCCCGCTTCCGCCGTACCGGATACCGTTGCGCGGTTATGCGTGGTGGGATCGCTCAACAGGATCGGAGCATCGGGGGCAGCGCTATCCACCGTGACATCCAGCGCAGCCGATGCCTTGCTGGTGGCGCCGGAGACCGTGTCGGTCGCGGTGAAGCTGTGCTTGCCGTCAGGCAGTGCGACGGTGGTGTAGTGCCATGCTCCGTTCGCATCCGCCGTGACGGTGCCGAGCTGGGTCGTGCCGTCGAGCACCTTGACCGTGCTGTTGGCAACCGCAGTCCCCGCCAGGGTCACCGTTTTGTCGCTCGTGATGTGATCACCGGCGGTGCCGGTATCGTTGGAGAACGAGGCGATCTTTGGCGCGGCCGGCGCAGTGGTGCCGGTGCCTGATGTGCCCGTGCCGGTGGTACCCGTACCCGAGGTACCCGAACCGGACGTGCCCGAACCGGTGGAGCCCGTCGTCGTTCCAGAACCGACGACCGCATCCACAGCAGCCGACGCAGCACTGACGTTGCCGGCAACGTCGGTCGCCTTTGCCGTCAGGGCGTGCGAACCGGCCGACAGTGCGGACGTCGTGACGCTCCACGCACCGCTCGCGTTGGTCGTCGCGGTGCCGACCTGGGTCGTTCCGTCGAACACCTTGATCGCGCTGTTCACTTCAGCGGTCCCCGACATCACGACCTGATTGGCAGTGTTGACGGTGTCACTCGCGATCGCCGGTGCAGCTGGCGCCTTGGTATCGACGGTGACCGCCACCGCAGTCGATGCCACGCTGGTTTGCCCCGACGAGTTGGTCGCGGTCGCCGTCAGCGTATGCTTCGCATCGGTCAAGACCTTGGTGATGTAGTCCCAGCTTCCGGTCGAAGTCGCGGTCGCCGTGCCGATCTGCGTCGAACCGTCATAGACTTTCACGGTGCTGCCAGCCGCGGCGGTACCGTGCAGGGTGATCTGACTGGCGTCAGTGATGCCATCGCCAGTCTTGCCCGTATCGGGTGACCAGGATGCGATGCTCGGCGCTGCCGGGACTTCGGGCGTTGCGGGGGGCATCGTCGGTGAGGTCGTCGTCGTACCGCTGTTTGCCGACGTATTGAGCGCCGACGCCAGCGCCGCGCCGTCAGTGTAGTTGCCCGAGAACACCGAGTTATTCCCGCGGATCAACGCGTCACCATACTGCGCGCCGCCAATGTGATTGTTGGTGAACGACACGCCGGTAATCGAAGCGGTGCCCAGGTTGGAATCCGCGTATACGGTGTAGGCGCCACCAGTCAGCAGGTTATTGGTGACGGTGACATTCGAGACCGGCCCGAAGTCGTTGTCGATCATGACCGCGGAGGTCCATCCCCACTGATTGATGATCGAATTGCCGGTGATCTGAATGTTGGAGAGGCCACCGTCGATCTGGATGCCGTCATAGTGAGGCGATCCGCCCGCTTGGAGATCGTGGATGTAGTTGCCCTGGATGACGGAGTTGCTGCCGGGAACGATGCCGTTCTCCACGTTGTAGATGTTGTTCCCGATGAACGTGCCGCTTCCCATGATGCCCTGATTGCCAGTGCCATCCGGCGCACGGCCGGTACCATCGATGGTGCAATTCTGGACCACCGCGCCCGTAGCTCCGGAATCAATGGTCACCCCAGCCCAACCGCCGGACGTGATCTTGCAGTTCTCAAGCGTCACATTGTCCGCCTTGATGTAGACGCTGCCGGTGATGTTGAGTCCGGAGACCACCGCTCCCGCCTGCGTGATGACCACATCTCCAGAAGGAGTCAGCGTTACCCCCGCCGGCACCCCGGTGTTCGTCGCGTCAGGCCATGCATTCGTTGTCGTTGCCAAAACAGTTTCTCCGTCTTCTCTGTATTATCCCCGTTAACTGACACCAGTGCTTATTGCGAGTTTGCGTCCTCGATTTAATTGGTGATCGAGATACGCCAGGTGCCGTGCTTGTGCGGCGTTAATGGTCGTCTGCAGACGGCCTTTTTTTGACAAGACCACGGCTCCGCCAAGGTCATTTCGCCACAAGCGCCGCCAAATTCCTGTTTCCGGAAATACAGCGCGGAAATCTACGTTACGGAAATTAAAAGCGATTTCGTTTTAGCCGCGATCAAACGACCGCAAAACATGCGCGCGCCACACTTCACAGAAAAATTCTTTCGTGCTGGCTCGTTGCAACGGGTCGAGCGACTCCGAGATCGGCCCCGTTCAACGTCGACGCACATTTAATAAACCATCGAATGTATAAATAGCCAACGACGCGCATTATTAAATACGACGCGCGAATGTCCTCTGCAGCAGACAGCGGCAAGACATCAGCTCGAATTTTGCCGTGCTGCTCCGTTGGCTGAGATGCGCGCCTACCGGCGAAGCCAGAGGCGATGCAGGATGACTTCGTAAATGGGCTTAGGTGACAAAGCGGTGCGGCCCGATTTCGCCGGGCAACGTCAAAGCACTGCCTGGCCTAAGTCTTCCGGCACAAAAATACTTTTTCGCCGCGGATCAGACCATATTGCGCAACTTGAGGCTCGACCGCCGTATACTCGTCGACGACGAAGCCCGCTCGTTCGAGCCGGCGTCGGAAATCACGACCGAAGAAGCGGACGTGATCATGCTGGTTGAAATACAGTATCCGATCTTCTTCTGTTTTCTGCCTCGATCGATCCTCGAACGTTTCTTGCCATCCCTCAATGAGAGGGATCATCGCGATCAGCGTCCCGCCCTTACGCAAGATCCGAAAGAGTTCGGGGATGGCCAAGCGATCGTTGACGTGCTCGAGGATATGGCAGCAGATGATCCGATCGAACCTGTCACTTTCGAGGTCAATCTTTTCGATATTGATGTCGAAATCAGCGCCCTTCCCTCCGAACTCGCAGGTGACGTAACTTCGCGGCTTTCTCGCCTTGATATACTCCGTGAGCCCCTTTTCGGGCGCGAAGTGGAGGATATCCTTGCCCTTAAACAGGCCTTGCTCGGCGTCGCAAAGCACCAACAGACGGTGTCGCTCGTGCGACAGACAATTCGGACAGAGCGAGTCGAAGTTGATTCCCAATGCGAGCGGATTTGCGTACGCGAAAAATCTGCCTCGATACTCACATACCGGACAGGTCCTCTCAAATCGTCCGAACAGGAAACGGATCGTCCGAAGCCCGCTGCGTAATGACCAGACATAAGGTCGCAAACGTCCCTTGATGCCGCCAATCGGCGATGATGCCACGTCAAAATCGCTCATCTTGCGCTCCCAACATCTGCCATTCCCTAAGCGAAGCACGCACACCGATGCAAACGCCCCAAAACGTCCACATGTAGTTCCAGAAATGCACCGTCAAACCCGTGAACAGGAACACCATGCAAGCGATCGTAAACCCCGTCTGAATCCCGCTTGGGCGGCGCCCGGGCACAGGCAATACCGCCGAGAGATTCAAAACGATCAGCAGGATGGTGACCGGTACGCCGTAATGAAGGCTCGTGACCAGCCACACGCTGTCGACTGTGCGATCGAGTAGATAATAGCCGAACGTCACGAATCCGGCTCCCGTCAGAGGCGACTGCCACACCTGCGCCGAGACGGCGTCCCAGATCATGAGGCGATAGAATCCCGTTTGAGGCTCGAGTGTCGCGTGGGACAGCAGCCAGCTGAGAGGGTTATTCGTCACAGCGGTGACGGCCAGCAGGAACATGCCCGCTCCCGTCCAAAGCAGAGGCCATCGCCACGGGCAGCGGCGCAACAACCGCTCGTAGGCGTAGCTTGACATTACGACGACCATCCCCAAGACAGCGGCCGAAGATAACGACAGCAATCCGCCGAATAGGCACAGACACGCCCACGACAGACGCTTGATGGCACTTGTCGCCGAGAACAGCACGATGGCCGCAGTCAGCGAACAGAATACGCCATAGAGAATAGGATGATCGAACGTCGATATTGCGCGTCGCAGACCTGCTCGTACTCCATCTGCGCTCGACGTGCCGTCGTCCACGAACGCCTCAGGCTGCGGCATGAGTGTGGCCATGATCTCGCGGACGATCCAATGCCCCGTCAACACGTCCACTAGCGCAACGCATATCGCAATCGCCGTGAATGCCTTGATGAGACGAATGAACTGCTGGACCGCCGACGGCTCCAGAACGAAGGCTCGCGCAACAAAGTATGCTCCGACAAAGTCGAGAGCCTCTGCAACAGCGGAAAACGCCGATTGAGGTCCGGCGGCGTAACCAGCCGCCGCCACCATGGCGAGCGCAAGCGTCCCCGCGAGCCCGTCCGACAGCAGGAGCCGACGGCTCGGCTGCAATAGCCGCGCAACCGCCGGCAGCAGCAGGACCAGAAGGCATATCCTGGTCGGCGTTAGCTTTGCCCCGGCGATCAGCACCTGGAGCCCCGACGGCAATACGATGCCCATCAGAAGGAGCGGGACGGCCAGACTGCCCCGTTGGGGAATGGTCGAATGGAATCCGGCCGCCGTCGCGCGGATACGCGGCTGCCCCGCGAGGAGAGCATAGCCAGGATAGCTCATGAGGCTGTCTCCCTGGACAGGCCGGACCAAGCCATTAGATCCGACAAGCGCTTGAGTTGGTGCGGAGCACGCCGGCGCTTCATCTGATGGCCTCCTGCGCCGCGACGCTGCCAAAGTCCAGATTGCGCACCAGGCGCCAGCCGTCGGTCGCATTTCTGAGATAGGTGGGCCGGTTTCGCCGAAACAGGGTCGGCCCATACTGCCCCGAGCCGATGTGATTGTCGGTGATCGAAACACCCGAGATCGGATTGTCGTTGAACTTCGCGTCCGAGTAGACCGTATAGCTGCCGCCAGCGAGAAGATTGCCTTCGATGACGATGTTGGAGACCGGGCCAAACTCGTTGTCGATCATGATAGCGCCGGCAGCGCCGTGAGAATTGATGATCGTGTTTTGCCGGATGACCGTGTCCGAGATGCCGCCATCGATCTGGATACCATCGTAATGTGGCGCCCCGCCGGCATTGAGATCGTGAATAAAATTGTGTTCGATCAGATTGTCCCTGCCGGTCAGGACGATGCCGTTTTCGACGTTCGAGATGTTGTTGCGCTGGAACGTACCCTGTCCCATGATTCCCTGGTTGCCATTGCCATCGGGACCAGCACCCTGGCCGTCGATCGTGCAATCCCTGACGACAACTCCTGTCCGATGCGGATCGATCTTGATAACGGCCCAAGCGCTAGCCGAGATGCGGGACATCTCGATGGTCACGTTATCCGCGTTGACGACGACGCCGCCCTGAATGTCCAGTCCTGAAATCGTCGTGCCGGAAACGGCAATCGTGAGGGGACCGGACGGCTTCAGCACGAGATCACGAGGCGGCCCCGTGTTGCTTGCGTCCGGCCATTGGGAGGTGAATGCCAGCTTGGATGCGCCGTTCGGCTCGGCTGCCACAGCCGCCGGAATCTGGAGCGCTGCGACCGCAACCGCGACACGGGCGACCTCGAGCACAATCCCGCCCCAGCGCATATGGCCAAGCGCGAGCCCCCTGGCTCCTCGCCATCTCCGTCGCTGTCCTTCTAGGCTATCTGATCTCATCGCTCTTCTCGCCGGAAACAACCCGACGCTCTCATGCCGGCTCGCCCCTCGGTGCCTCGTAACCGCCAACCCACTCTCGCCGACGCCTCCAGACGGCTTCCCAATAAACAGCGTTCTTTTGCCATTCCGCATTCCGCGCCAGGGCGGCTGCCATGCCGTAACCGTACCGGCGTGTAAGCGGCACGATCAGGTGCAAAGCCTGCCCGATCGTCCGTGCCGGCCAGCCGAAATGCCGATTGATCAGGGTGATTCTCCCCTTGAAAACCTTCACCCTCTTGTCGACAGGCACGACGTCGGATGCCCCGCCATAGTGGACGATGGTCGCTTCAGGCGTGACCGCGGGCCGCGCACCGAGCGACCGCGCGCGATGACAGAGGTCTGCTTCTTCTCCGTACATGAAGAATGTGGGGTCGAACCCGCCGAGCCTCTCCCACACCAGCCGGTCGATCAGCAGAAAGCAACCTGTAACGATGTCGACGTGCCGCGCGGTATCTCGGTCCCATCCGCCATAGGCCTCGGAATTGAAAATCGGACTGCGACGACCGAAATAGGTGAACCCCAGCGCGAAGCAGAACAAATTCCACAAACTGATTCTTCGAAAGCACGAGGTGCGATTGAGACTGCCGTCCGGAAACAGGGTGCGTCCGCCCCAGACGTGAAATGACGGATTGGCCTCGGCGAACTCAAAAAGAACATCGATCGCGCAGTCGAGAATAATGGTGTCTGGATTGAGCAGAAGCAATCGTCGGCCGCGCGCCTGTTTTGCAGCCAGATTGTTGGCGCGTGCAAAGCCGATGTTGTCGTTTAGGGCAATCAGCCTGATGTCAGGGAATTGACGGGCAATTGCGGCAGCTGACTGGTCGGACGAATTATTGTCGACGACGATGACCTCATACCTCGTACCCATTGTCTCAGCGGCGATCGACGCCAGACAGTCGAGCGTCATGTCGCGGGTATTGTAGCTTACGACAATGATGGAGAGGTCCAGCTGCCGATCCGAGTGCGGACCTTCGTCATCATGGTACGCGCTGCTCATAGCGACTCTGCTCCTTTCAAAGAAACTGCGGCCCGCTCGTCGCGCTATCACCCTCGAACCTGAGCTCAGGTGCGGGTTTGGTCTCACTCCGCCGCACCGGCCTCGATTGTTCCTGTCAGATTGTTGCCGGGCTCATCACGGCGCACCGCGGCCTCAGTCCCAACGCCTCGTCGGCTGCCTAGCCCTGCAATGTGCGACGACAGCCAACGCGAAACCCACACCTTTTGCTTCAGCGCCGGCGCTTCGACAAATCGCCAGGAGGCATACGCCAGAACGAGAGTCACGGATGCCGACAGCAAGGCCAACGGCCAGCCGGCTGCGAGATCGAACAGCGTCAGGAGCGCCAATATGACCGGTGAATGGATCAGGTATACGCCGTAGGACAGATCGTGCTTGAGTGGCACGCGACTGGCGACCTCGGAGAGCCCGAGACAGATCACGACGTAGGGTATACACAGCGGCATCGCCACCGCGCCCAACCCGCTCGCAAGACCGATCAGCGCGCCTCCCACGGCGACCGCGGCCCCGATTCCGGAGAACGGGATACTTTCACGGTAGAGGTAGAGGGTCGTGCCGGCGATGAAGTAGACGAAGAGACCGATGAAATCCAAGAGCCGCTGCGGACAGGCCGCGTGCAGGGATGGCGAAAGCGCCAGCCCAACATAGATGAAGTATACCAGGGCGAAAGTGATCATCGTCAGCGCCCGTCGGCGGAGAAAGCCCGCCACGCTCATCGCCGCCAGCACCGCATAGGACCAGACCTCGATATTGAGCGTCCATAGCGGTCCGTTGACCTGCACTTCGTGTCCATGCCGCACCACGCCGGGCAGGTAGTGGGACATCAGGGTAACGGCGTTCTTCAGATACAGGTAAAGCTCGGCGCTGCCGAAATAGTCGGCTAGCGAATAGGTCGTCAGGGCTGGACCCAGCACGAACATCGACGCGATGACCACGACGAAGAGTGCGGGCAGGATACGCAACGACCTGTTTACGGCGAACCGGACGAGATCGCCAGATCGGGCCAGGCCAGGCGCCAGCAGGAAGCCGCTGACGCAGAAGAAAATAACGACTGCAAACAGGCCGAACTGGATGAACCCGCCGCTGAACCGGTAGAGGACGTCGTTTGTTCCCCACCAAGCATGGTGAGCAACCACCGTGAGTGCGGCCACAAGTCGTATCTGATCAAAACCGGGGCCTCTGGCCGAAAGGACGGCAAGCCGATCGCCGATCGTCGTTGCCCTAAGTGAAATCATCGATTTCTCACGCGAAATGATCTTTCTGCCGCTTCATGATTATATAACATTTAATATAGAACCGCAATTAAATGAGGCACCCATTTTAACCGGACCGGACCTCGCCGGCCGGGCGAGTTGACTGAGACGAGGCCGTGAATTCGGTGACCCCGTCAGTGCCTGGCCTTCCGCCGGAGACGGTCACGATGATCGAAGCCGCAAGCCCGAGCGAGACAAACCTCGGCGCGAACTCGCCCAGCCGGGAGGTCAT
Source organism: Bradyrhizobium sp. CCBAU 11430 (assembly GCF_028128855.1). Lineage (NCBI taxonomy): Bacteria > Pseudomonadati > Pseudomonadota > Alphaproteobacteria > Hyphomicrobiales > Nitrobacteraceae > Bradyrhizobium > Bradyrhizobium sp. CCBAU 11430. The sequence continues at coordinate 289,664 of NZ_LBJV01000007.1, read as the reverse complement.
GCCAAACAATCCATCACCACGATCCGCCGGAACTCCGAACATCGCTTCGATTCGCAGGCCTGAATCGACGCACCAACTCGCCAGCTTGCGCCCCGAAGCGAAATGAGCACCCACTGCCTCGTAGCCGCTGGAGCGCCCGGACCGGAGACTCGCCCCGAGATAAGACCGAATGCCCCTTGGGGACATCGTGTTGGGCATCTGGATCACTGCGAGCGATTGCTCGTGCATGAACGATCGCAGCCTCAGAAGCAGCTTTTGCGGATCCGGAGCGAGGTGCAACAGATTGAGACATAAAACGCAGTCGTAGGTGTCGCGATTGGAGTCGATACTGTCCAGATCGGCGTAGATCATCTCGATCCCGTCCCCGGCGGGGCCGGCTGCGATCACTGGATCGAGCGGAATCGCGGTGACGTGCAGTCCTCGCGCCTGCAGCCGCTTTTCCGTCTTGCCAGACCCACAACCGATCGAAAGTACGCTGCGCGCCGATGCCGGCACGAGCGCGATCGTCGCCTCGGATTCAGGTTCATAATAGTCCTTGGAAAAGCTAGCGCGGCGAAGGCGCGTTTCCGTCGGGAGCAACGAGTAGGGCGAGCGGCGGCCGTCCGCGATTTGCAGCAAAATTGCCTTCTGCCTGCCAATTTCTTCTTCCCCGATCCCCATCCGGCCGACGTACCGGTTGGTGAGGTGATGAACGGTGAAATCCTCCAGGTGTGAGATTGGCACCAGTTTCCGCAAACCACATTGGGTGTATGGATCCGTCGCGGCCGTACAGGCCAGATCGTACTTTCCCTGATGCGGAGCTACATCGAAGCCGCCCGAATGTAGGACGTTGCCTAGCTGCTCCCGGGTAAGGACAAAGCAGGCGGCGTGCTCGTTGGTAAAATGCGCGAGAATATAGTCGCCGCGCCGCCTGACCGATGAGGAATCCCAGTGAAAGTGCGCGTGAATATCAGGATAGTTACGCTGGCCGTCTTCGCCGAATTCAACCCGCAGAAACCCGGCAACTTCTTCTGGAGATAGAAACGACGTTGCATCCAGCCAGGCGCGGATGTTCCTCTCGGTGATCAGAATGTCGTCTTCCGAGTAAATGAACAGATCGTACTGGTCACGACGTTCCGCAAACAGCTTCTTGTGCGCGAACGGCAGGGACCACGGGTTTCTGTCGGGTAGGCCAACAATGCATTCCACCCCCGTTCTCGCGCGCTTGTCGATGTTCGACAGCACGACGATATCAACGACGAGGGACATCGACCGGTATTCCCGGATGACCCGCTCGAGATAGCGGTCATTCGAGGTTCCATGGCTTGCAATCGCGACCAGTAGGCGAGGCAGGTGACGGCCGTCTTGGCGCGCCACGTGCCGTGCTGCATGCTCGTTCATCGGATTGGGGTCCCGGTGAGGGTCAAAAGCGGGTCTCGCGTTTAAATTCACGCAGATTATATAACCAAATCCGGACCGGTCGACATTTATTATGATTTAAATTTAGATTATATCGCGATATGGTTCTCAGCAATGTCAGGTTGGTCTCTTAGCGCTTTGGCGCGACACCCGGAGAATCCCATCGCATGAAGGTGCTGGTCTATCCCCATTCCATGGAACTGGGAGGGTCACAGCTCAACGCAGTCCAGCTCGCCGAGGCGGTTCGAGACCTCGGTCATGAGGTCACCGTGGCGGCAGAGACTGGCCCTCTTCTAGACAGAATAAGGGAGACCGGCCTCAGACATATTGAAATTCCTCGCCATCGGGCCCGCCCCTCGCCTCGTGTTGGCCAGATGCTCCGCAGCATCGTCAACGAACGCACCGTAGACGTGGTGCACGGTCATGAATGGCCCCCTATTGTTGAGGCTTTTCTGAGCGTTGGACTATCGACGAGGGCTGCCGTGGTGGGAACGGTCATGTCGATGTCCGTCCCCTCCTTCCTGCCGCGCAGCGTTCCCCTGACCGTGGGCACGGAGATGATCCGTCGCGCTGCGATCACTGCAGGACATCAGGATGTTACCTTGCTCGAGCCGCCAGTCGATACGAAGTCCGACCACCCCCTCGTCGATGGCACGGGCTTTCGCGCGGCTCACAATATTGGTCCGGACGAGGTCGTCATAGCGATGGTCTGTCGACTTGTGCCGAACCTTAAACTGGAGGGGCTGCTATCTGCGTGCGATGCTGTCGGCGAAATCGCGCTCGACGGCCTGCCAGTGCGGTTGCTGATCATTGGTAATGGACCGGCGCGACCGAACGTCGAAGCGCGTGCGGCCAGAATTAACTCGCTAGTCGGCCGGAACGCCGTCGTACTGGTGGGCGAGATGTCCGATCCGCGCCCTGGCTATGCTGCCGCGGACGTCATCATTGGCCAGGGTGGCTCGGCGCTGCGCGGAATGGCCTTTGGAAAGCCGCTGGTGGTCGTTGGTGAAGACGGGTTCAGCGAGCTGTTGACACCCGAGAGTGCGCCGACCTTCCTGCAACAAGGCTGGTACGGATTGGGCAAGGGCTCGCGTGGCGCCGGCGCCAGCGCACTTCGATCGGCTCTCGAGACCATTCTCGCCTCCGCGTCGCTCCGTCAGGAGCTTGGCGGATTCGGGCGGCGGCTGGTGGAGCACCGCTTCAGCCTCGCGCAGGCGGCGAGAACGATAGAGCAAACCTATCTACATGCCCTACGCAGCAAGCCCTCAACCAGCCAGCGATTGGCAGACGCCGGCCGATGCTCGGCCAGCCTTGCCAACTATAAAGTGCAGCGAAAATACCGGCGCTGGATGGGCCTGGCTTCCGCCGAAGACGACAACGATCGGGCACGAATCTCTGCGGTGCTATCCGCAAAGTCGGCGGCCCCTCGATCAGAAAGGGCCGCGCCAGATCCGACTCATAAGATATCCCGGCAGACAGATACATGACCCGCCACGGTGGCAGCGCGGTTTGAGCGGGCAAGTTCAGCCTTCACCGCATCTACGATACGATCCTGGTCCGCGCAGTCCATCTGCGCATAAAGTGGAAGCAGGATCGCGTGATCCTGAGCTAGCTCGGATTGCCGCAGATCATCGCGCGACCCAGCGCCGGCATAGGGCGCCTCGCGATGGCAGCACATGATGCCCCTGCGCGTAGCGATGCCCTGATCGAGCAGCGATTGCATCGTCGCCCGCTGATCCAATCGATCGGGCAAGCGTACGCAGTAGCTCTGCCAGTTCGATCGTGCCCACGCCGGCTCGAACGGCAACCGCAGCCCCTCAATATTTCCAAGCAGTTCGGCGTAACGGGATGCCAGCGCGCGCCGCCGCGCAATCAGCTGCGGAAGTCGCTCGAGCTGTTTGCGCCCGATCGCAGCCTGCATATCCGTCATTCTGTAATTGTAGCCGACGAGGACGTACTCCTCGAAAATGACACGCTGCGAACCATGACGCACGATATCCGGAACGCTCATCCCGTGTTGACGCAGAAGCCTGAACTTGCGATCGAGTTCGGCATCGGCAGTGGTGAGCATTCCCCCCTCACCAGTCGTGATCACCTTTCGCGGATGAAATGAAAAGCAGGCAATGTCTCCATGCGGCTTGCCGATCGCCTCCCATTGCCCGTTCATGCAGATCTGCGATCCGGCGGCACAAGCCGCATCTTCGATCACAGCGATCCCGTGACGACGCGCCACGGCCATGAGCGTTGCCATGTCGCATGGCATGCCCATCTGGTGCACCGCGATGATCGCGCGTGTGCGCTCGGTGATGGCTTCAGCCAGCCGAGCGCAATCCAAATTGTACGTCTCGGGCTCGATGTCGACGAAAACTGGAGTGGCGCCCTGATATCGGATCACGTTCGCTGTCGCGATGAAAGAATGGCTGACCGTGATCACCTCGTCGCCGCTGCCGATACCCAGCGCGGCCAAGGCAAGGTGCAGGGCGGTCGTGCAATTCGCGACGGCACAGGCGTGCGGAGCGCCGACAAGTGCGGCGAACTCCTCTTCGAACGCAGCCACCTGCCGACCTTGCGATACCCAGCCCGACAGCACCACGGCGCGCGCAGCGTCAGCTTCTTCGTCTGCAAGCAACGGAACTGCGATCGGGATCACGATGCCGCCACCTGCCGCTGGCGATCCGAAGGGAGTTCGCGTTCTGATCGCCACCATTTCACGAGGTCGGCGAGCCCCTGCTCGAGCGAAACCGTGGTGCGGAACCCCAGCAGACGATCGGCCTTTCCTGTCGATGCCAGCCGTCTCGGCACCGGATTCACCGAGCGCTCAGGCGCAAATTCGGGAGTCAGACCGCGGCGTCCCATCACCGAGGCAAGCACCGTAGCCAGTTGCGTCAGGCTGGTCTCAGTACCGCTCCCGACGTTGAAGACCTCGTCGGTAATCTTCGCCCTGGCCGCAAGGATGTTGGCGCGCGCGACGTCACGGACGTGAACGAAATCCATCGTCTGACGGCCATCACCAAAGATAACGGGAGGTAACCCGGCCTCAAGCCGCTCCATCCAGCGGATCAGGACCTCGGTGTACCGTCCGTGGATGTCCATGCGGCTGCCATAGACGTTGAAATATCGGAATGCCACGTAGTCGAGGCCGCATGTGTCGTTGAAGGCCCGCAGCAGCCCTTCGTTGAACGCCTTGGCCGCTCCGTATAGCGTCCGGTTGTTGTACGGATTTTGCCGCTCGGTCGTCGGAAACTCCTCGGCCAGGCCGTATACGGACGCCGAGGAGGCTGCGATGACCTTCTCGATATCGTGCTTGATGCACAGCTCGAGGAGGTCGTAGGTGGCGTCCACCATGACCTCCTTGGCCAGGCGCGGCTCCGCCGCGCAATGAGTGATGCGGAGTGCGGCCTGGTGAAACACGATGTCGGCAGCCTTCACCAAGGCTTCCATCAGCTTGCGATCGCGTATGTCGCCGTGAACCAGTCTCACCGGTCCACGACCGAGCGCACGCCGGAGATTTTCGGGGCGGCCTCTGACCATGTTGTCGAGCGCAACGATCTCGATGCAACCCTCATCGCAGAGCTGATCGACGATGTGGGAGCCGATGAACCCTGCCCCGCCAGTGATCAGAACGCGCTTTCCCTTGAGCTCAATCAAGACGCCCTCCTGTTGCAGGACCTTGTTGTGAAGCTTTGTGATTGCTGCGCCCGGTTGCCGGCGGCTTCGCTGGGGCGCAATGCTCCGGCGTTCCTCAACGTGGAGACAATTTCGGTCGCCCGGTCCGGCAGCAGCTCCGGATAAATGGGAAGGGAGAGAAAGTCGTTCGCAAGCATCTCGGTTACCGGCAGATCACCGGCCCGATAGCCGAGTTCGGCATAGGCCTTCTGCAGGTGCACCGGAATGGGATAGTGAATCCCTGCACCTATGCCTGCCTCCCGCAACAATGTGAGCGCGTCGTCGCGACGCTGCAATCTGATCGAATAGACATGATAGACGTGGCGGGAGTACGAGGGCGGTCGCGGACGCGCGAATGGGAGCTCGGAAAGTAGCTCGTTGTATCGTTCTGCGATCGATCGGCGGGCCTCGGTCCAGCCTTCGATGTAGTCCAGCTTGACATTCAGTACCGCACTCTGGATCTCGTCCATGCGATAATTGTATCCGGGAATGACGTGGTCGTATTTTGTCTCCTGCCCCCAGTCCCGCAGCAGCGACACGCGGTGCGCAAATTCAGGCCGATCGGTTACGACGGCCCCACCCTCGCCGAACGCCCCCAGATTTTTGCCTGGGTAAAAGCTGAAGCACCCCAGATCTCCGATCGAACCTGCGCGGCGTCCTCGGTATTCCGCGCCGTGCGCCTGCGCGGCGTCCTCAATGACGACCAGACCGTAACGTTGCGCAATCGACATGATGGGATCCATGTCGGCCATCAATCCATGGAGATGAACCGGCACAATGGCTCTGGTTCGAGGTGTGATTGCAGCCTCGATCAGACCGGGATCCATCGTCCACGTGACCGGGTCAACGTCGACAAAAACCGGCTTGGCGCCGCTGTAGAGTATCGCCGCGGTTGTCGCCACGAAGGTCATGGACACGGTGATGACTTCATCGCCCGGCCCGACGCCCGCCGCCAACAGCGCAAGGTGGAGCGCAGAGGTTCCACTATTCACGGTGAGGCAACGCGCAGTCCGGCAATATTCCGCAAAACGTCCCTCGAACGCCGCCACCTCCGGCCCGAGCACAAAATGCCCGCTGCTGACGACCCGTGCCACGGCGGCGTCGACTTCCGGCTTGATTTGACAGTATTGGGCTTTCAGATCCAGGAAGGGTATCAAGATTCAAACCTTGGATTGGAGCAACCGTTATTAAATAATTAACTCGGATTATAATATTTAATCAAGCGCCATTTTCAAGAAAATAAATTCGGTTAATTCAATCTAGCCCGAAAGACCGGCGGACGGAGGCACGATCGGCGGTGGCCCTGCTTCCGACTGCGGACATGGTCCGAGCGGGTACTCCGGCGACGGTGGCACCCGGGGCAACATCCCTCGTCACGACGGAGCCCGCGCCGACGGTCGCTCCCGCGCCGATCGTGACACCACATAGGATTGTGGCGTTGGAACCGATGGCAGCCCCCCTGCCGACACGAGTGCGCTCCAATGTCCAGTCAGAAGCTTGCTGAGGGCGACCATCCGCGGTCGTTGCCTTCGGATATTTGTCGTTCGTGAACACCACGCCATGACCGATGAACACTTCGTCCTCGATTGTGACGCCTTCGCAGATGAAACTGTGCGATGATACTTTGCACCGCGCGCCAATCTTTGCTCCCGCCTGGATTTCGACGAAAGCTCCGATCCTGCTCTCATCACCCACCGTGCAACCGTACAGATTGACCAGTTCCGGGTGAACGATGCGGACATCGCGACCAAGTTCTACGTCTTGTGTGATAGGCATATCGCGCACTCCGAATGATGTCGTAGAACCGCTATGGCGCCGTCCGCGAGGGCCACAGCCCCGGCGCCATTCTCGCCAAGCCGGCTGCGGCGTAGTGAAACTGCTGCAGGAGCGGGTGCCCAGTGACCATCAGTCCAAGCCAACAACAGAGCACAGCGACGGAAAAGGCTGACGCCAGCCCAGCACCCGAGGTAAGGCCTCCAGCTTCCGTCAGCGCCGCGCAAATAGACACACCGGCAATCACCAGAACCGTTACAGCTCCGCTTCTCCATAGGGTGCGTACAAATTCGGCGGGCCGAAGGCCGAGTTGTCGTCCCAGAAAATAGAACGCAACCAACGCCTGAAATGGCAATGTCACAAGAGCGGATGCAGCAACGGCGTGCACGCCAAGGAACGAGGCGCCCAAGATGACCAGAAGTGATGGTGGCAGCGAAATCAACGACGAGATCAGCGCATCCTGAACCCTTCCGACCGCAACAAACATCGGGTAGGTCAGGCACGCCGCGAAAAGCGCAAGGTTTCCGATACAGAGCAGCTGCACCAGCGGGACGATCTCCAGCCACGTCGGGCCGAGCCAGATCAGAATGATCGGCCGCGCCATGATCGCCATAAAGACCAGGAACGGCCACTGCACGGCGGAGAGCAGCTGGATGGCCTCGAGATAGACGGCCTTGAGATCACCACCCGCTTTGCTTCGCGCAACAATTGCCGGCATGACGACCGGACTAATCACCTGCGTGACCAGCTTGTCGAATATCTGTGTCGAGGCGGTCGCGCGGCTGTAAAAGCCGACAGCGGTGAAGTCGAGCACTCTGGCCAGAAACAGCTGCGGCGCCAGGCCAAAAAACACATTTACGACGCTCACCGCGCCCGAGTAGAGGCCGAAACCGACGATCTCTCGGCAATCGATCAAGGATGGCCGCATCGCACCGAAATCTCTCCGCCATATCAGCAGCATCACGGCCAGCACCCCGTTGCCGGCCACCCCTCCCCAGAGCGGGGCCATGTAGCTGAAGTGGGCCATTGCGAGGCCGACCGAAACGACAGCGATCGTCGTACCAGCCGCCAGATTGCAGATTGCGAGCACGCCAAACTGCATCTCACGACGGAACAATGCGGCTATGGTTCCGGAGAACGGCAGCAAGAGAAGATTTAGCGAGGAAACCTCGATCCCTCGGCCCAAGCGGTCCAGCTCGAAGAAGCGCGCGATCGGCTGGGCAGACACGAACAGCACGAAAGCCGTGGCAGCCGAAATCATGAGGGTAATCGTGAACGTGGTCTGCACGCTCGCGCGCGACAACTCTCGCTTCTGAATCAGATAGCTTGCGCCCGCAAATTCCTGGAAGCAGGCCGCAATGATGGACGTGACGGCGTTCGCGACGGCATAGATGCCAAACTCTTCCGGGGACAGCAAACGGGCAAGCACGGCGGTCACAACAAAGACCAGCAGCAGGCCGACGTAACGGTCGAGCGCCGAGAACAGAATGGAGCGCTGCACGGACTTCATTGCGTCGTCTGTCATGTCGGTCAGGTGAGCTGGATCGCCGCGCGCGTCATGCTATCGCTCTGGCGCGCTGCCGGGTTCCGTAAGGCTCGCGCAGCAAGACGGGCGCACCCTGCTTTGCGATCGAGCACGATGCCGCCTCCAGAACCTCGATCACGTGGAGTCCCGAGATGCCGCTGGAAATCGGCTGGCCACCGGTGCGGATGCAATCGACAAAATGATCGACCTCGGTCTGTAGCGCCTCCATAGTCGAGATATGCGGAGCCCACATGTCGCCGGCGCGATATCCGATCCGGAATTGATGTGCATCTTCGGGAGGCGCGTCGAGCGTAATTCCCTTGTCATAGACCTTGATCTTTTCGGTCGGCTCGAGATCGTCGTAGACGATCATCTTCTTGCTGCCACCGATGAAAGTCTGGCGCACCTTGACGGGCGACAGCCAATTGACGCTGACGTGGGCCACGCATGCGTTGGCAAAGAACAGCGTGATATGCGCCATATTTTCCGGCGAGCCGACAACGTGGCACGAGCCGGTTGCCGAGACCGCGATCGGCGCTTCATCGAGGATATGGTGGATGATCGAGATATCGTGCACCGCCAAGTCCCAGATCACATTTACGTCCTTTTGAAACAACCCGAGACTCGCGCGCGTGCTGTCGTAGTAGTAAATGTCGCCAAGTTCTCGGCTCAGCAGGAGCTCCCGGATCTTCTGGACCGCCGGCGTGTAGAGGAAGGTATGATCGACCATGAGCGTCAACCCACGCCGATCTGCCTCTTCGATCAAGCGGGTCACGAGCTCAGCGCTCGGCGCGAGGGGCTTTTCGACCAGAACGTGCTTCCCGGCTCTCAACGCCGCAATTGCCAGCTCGTAGTGCGTATGCACCGGCGTGGCGATAGCGATTGCATCGATACGGACGTCCTTCAGCAAATCTTCGTAGCGAGAGGTCGTCTCTACCGCCGGGTAAAGCTGCTTCATCGCGCCGAGCCTGCCTGGGTGCAGGTCGCTCACGCCGACGACGCGGGTGGCAGGATTGATGGAGAAATTACGAACGAGATTGGGTCCCCAATAACCGCAGCCCACGACGCCGATTCCCAGTTGACTGTCTCGCATGCTAACCTCGATGCATCCAGGTGATACGCCTCAAATCATCCCATTGCCGACGATCACTTCACGCCGGGCACTAGGTCCGCGCTGGCATGTCCTGCCATATGCCCCGGGTATCTATGACGTCGAGATGTCGGCGCTCCGATAGGGGCACCATCTTGAATTCGTCATGATCGACGAGGAGAACCGCGATTTCGCAACTGCGCAGAGCCTCCTCGATGTTCACGAAAGCGACACGGTGATCGGCCAACTGAGGCGGCAGGCGGCGAAGGTTCGGCTCAACGACCTTGACTCGTTCTCCGTACTTTGCCGCGAGATGCGTGGCGATCTCCATGGCGGGACTCTCACGCAAATCGTCGACATTGGCCTTGAAGGTCAATCCACAACAAGCGACGTTTGCATAGGGATGATCGTCGATCAGCGCCTCTGTACGTTCGATGATCTTCTGAGTTTTGGCGTTGTTGACTTCCCGGCTTGTTCGCATCACTCGAGCGAGGTCTGGTGCGGAGTCGATGATGAACCAGGGATCGACCGCAATGCAGTGCCCGCCTACTCCCGGTCCTGGCCGCAATACGTTTACGCGAGGATGGCGGTTGGCGATGTCGATCACCTCCCAGACATTGATGTCGAACCTGTCGCAAATCAACGAGAGCTCGTTCGCGAATGCTATGTTGGTATCGCGGAACGCGTTTTCCGTCAGCTTGACCAATTCGGCTGCCCGCGCTGTGGTCCCGACGCAGGCGCCGCGAACGAACATTTTGTAGAAGCGTTGAGCACGCCGCGTGCATGTTGGCGTAATTCCCCCAATGCACCTGTCGTTGTTGATAAGCTCTGTCAGGATCCGTCCCGGCAACACGCGTTCTGGACAGTAGGCGACGTAGATCGCTCCGTCTTCCTTGCCGTTGACGCCTATGTGTAGATCTGGCCTGCGTTCGACGATACGTTTTGCTATGGCCTCGGTCGTCCCGATCGGCGATGTCGATTCGAGGATGACGAGATTACCCGGCGCAAGGATGTCGACGATTTGGTCGACTGCGGCATTAACGCTTGAAAGGTCTGGACGGTTTTCGCGGTCGATCGGCGTTGGCACTGCGATGATGAAGACGTCCGCAGGCTGCGGCTTGGTGGCGGTCGTCAGGGCACCGCTCGACACGACCTTGGAAACGAGACCATCGAGATCGGGCTCCGCGATGTGAATCTTTCCGGATGCGACCGTATCGACGATACGCTCGTTTGTGTCGATGCCGACCACCTGCATTCCCCGGCTCGCAATCAGCGCTGCGGTCGGGAGCCCGATATAGCCAAGTCCAACGACATTGATCTTCTGAAATTCAGGCATCGAGAAGCACCTTCACGATACGCTCGCTCGCGTGCCCGTCACCAAACGGATTATGCGAACGGGCCATGGCGGCATAAGTCTCGTCATCGTCGAGCAAGCGAAATGTCTCGGCAACGATCTTGTCGTAGTTCGCGCCGACCAGGCGCGCCGTCCCGGCCTCCACCCCCTCAGGACGCTCGGTCGTATCGCGCATCACCAGGACTGGTTTGCCAAAGGTGGGGGCCTCCTCCTGCACGCCACCTGAATCCGTCAGGACCAAATGGGACAACGAGAGCAGACTCACGAAGTCCGTGTATTCCTGAGGAGAAATGAGGACGACCCTCGGGTGATCCGACAATCGGGACGCGAACAAGTCGCGGACGTTCGGATTCGGATGCACTGGGAGCACCACAGCAACGTCTTCCCTTTGCAGGATCGTCTCCAACGCGTTCACGATGTTGACGACACCGCCGCCGAAATTCTCCCGGCGGTGGCAGGTCACCAAAATGATGCGCCGATTGCCGTGTCGCTTCTTGATGCCGTCCCAGCGGCACGAAAGCCCCGGATCGGATTCGACCATGGCTTTCGCGAGGATGAGCGCGTCCACCACCGTGTTTCCGGTGACATGGATGCGGTCGTCCGAGACGTTCTCAGAGCGCAGCGCGCGGGCAGCGCGCTCTGTCGGCGCGAAATGCTGATCGGCGATCGACCCGACGATCTTGCGGTTCACCTCCTCGGGCCACGGAGCGAAGATGTCGCCGCTGCGCAGTCCTGCCTCGATGTGCGAGACCGGTATCCGGTGGTAATAGGACGCCAGCGCGCCGACCATGGCAGTCGCCGTGTCGCCTTGGACGATAACCCTGGTAGGCTTCACCTTGTCGAGGAGCTCACCGACTTCTCCGAGCAACCGGGCCGTTAGATGATCCAGCGTCTGATTGGCCGTCATGACGTTCAGATCAAAATCCGGAACTACGTTGGCAAGCTTGAGGACCTGATCAAGCAGCTGTCGATGCTGTGCCGTCGCACAGATCGTTAGCGAAATGTCCTTGCGATTCTCGGCCTTGAGTCGGTTGATGACCGGAAAGAGCTTGATGGCTTCTGGTCGGGTTCCCAAAAGGATGAAAAAATGCTTGCGCACGTCTCACCCTCCGATCCGGCTCGGGCCGGGCGGCACGGCGCCCGGCGTGCCAAATGTATGCCCTATCGCTTGCTTGGCGAGCGCTTGCAGCAGGATGCCCGCAAACAGCGTGTTCGTTGTGGCGTATCGCCACCACATCCGCCCGGGCTCTTGATAGATGCGGTAAAGCCATTCGAGGCCCAGCCCCTGAATCCGCGCCGGCGCGCGCCGAACGGTGCCTGCAAGGATATCGAACGCACCGCCCACGCCCATGATAAAGGGTACGCCGAGCTCGTCACGATGGGCGGCGAGAAAGCGCTCTTTCCGTGGTGTCGGCATGCCAATGAAGAGACAATCGGCCGCGCTGGACTGGATGTCCCGCACGACCTCCCTTTCCTGCTCCGGCTTGAAGTAACCATCGTGCCAGCCGGCGAAGACGAGTGAGGGATATCTCTCTCGCGCGCGCTGCATTGCCTGCTGCAGGACGGCGGGGGTGGCACCCAGGAAGTAGGGCTTGTAACCTTCCCGCGCACATACCGCGAGCAACTCGGCCAGGAGATCGACGCCGGCGACTCGGGACGTTGCCGGCAGCCCTAGGGCTCGGGCACCCCAGAGAATCCCCATGCCGTCGATGCTGACGATGTCGCTATTGGCGACATCGGCCGCGAGCATGGGATCCGATCGCATATTGACAAATTTGGCAACGTTCAACGCGACATGCTGCAGCCGTCGGCGGCAACGCATGGCGCCGCGCGCGAGCTCGACGGTTTCCGCCATTGTCAGCAGGTCGATGGGGCAGGCCAGGAACGATGCACGCATTTGAACCGACCCTCCGAAACGCAATTTGTTTAAGTTGCATTTAAGATTATAATAACGATAATAATTGGCTACCATTTAATTGCAAGGATTAAATGCATCAACCTCCTTCAGAGACGCCAAAATAGCGCGCCGGCAGATATGCCGCAGGCCTACGTGAATTAAATAGGGAATCACCAAAATGATCTCGGTCATTATTCCCCACCTCAATCAGGCTGACGCCCTGGAAGCCTGTCTGCGAAGCCTGGATGCGCAGACCCTGTCACGGGATTTGTTCGAGATCATCGTGGTGGACAACGGCTCGACCGTACCGCCGATAGACGTCATTGCCGACCATTCCGGCGTCAGGCTGGAGCACGAAGCGCTTCCCGGTCCGGGCCCGGCGCGAAACACAGGCGCAGCTTGCGCGAGAGGCGATATCCTCGCTTTTGTGGATGCCGACTGCCGGGCTCATCCGGACTGGCTGACCGCGATCCGTGAGGCGTTCCAGCAAGCCAGGGCGGCGACGATCCTTGGCGGAGAGGTTCGCATCAGGCCTGCCGCCGAAGGGCGTTTCACCGCGATCGAAGCCTATGAAAGCGTTTTTGGCTTTCGCAATCGCTTGTACGTCACCAAGCACGGCTACTCCGTCACGGCAAATCTGGCGGTTCGCCGCGCCGACTTTGAGAGGATCGGACCTTTCCCGGGCATTCAGTTCGCGGAAGATATGCAATGGGGACAAATGGCCATCCGCGCCGACTGCGAATTTCGCTACATTCCCGGGATGATCGTGTTCCACCCTGCGCGCCGCTCGCTTCGAGAGCTGTATGCGAAATGGGACCGCCAAATTGCGCACTACCGCAACACCGCACAGGCCGCGCGCGGCTGGCAGCTGCGCTGGTTTGCCACGGCCCTGCTCGTCCTGGTATCACCGGCGGTCGGCGCCATCACTGTACTGACGAGCGGACGCCTCCATGGGATAAGCGCGCGCCTCAAAGCGATTGCCGTTCTCTGCGCGGTTCGCAGCCATCGAACGACCAGGATGCTGGCCCTGCTCCGGAGAGAGGGCACGGTTGTCTGGAATCGCTAGCCGAGCGCGCTGCCGTTGCGCTGCGGCACGCCGCCGGCCGGGCCGGCTGGCTGTTCGAACGCGACGTTGTGACTGAGATCCTGCAGGTCGGTGCGCCGACCGAATGACCACAAAATCCAACCGAGCTCGTAACTGCGGCACTCGAGCCGAACGCCCACATTTTGGCGGTCGATCAGCTCTCCCCCGCTCTCGCGCCAGACGTTCTTGATCGCGCGCAACACCCGCGGCGCCTTGGTCGTCAGTTCACCCTTGCGGACCTGCGAGCGGATCGTCAGGTTCAGTTCAGGCACGAGCATGGTCCGGCCCAGCTGGTTCTGACCGAGTACCCAGTTGAATCCCTTGACCAGCGCTTCCCGCGCTCCCCGTCGTCCAAAGCGCTCGGCCCATTCCAGCAGCGCAGGGGCCATTCCATACTGATGGACCGAATAGATCTCGTAGAAATCGAGGATGCGGCCGCTCGTCGCATCGAAGAACCACGGCCATTCACCTTGGGGACCTTGCAGCGCAATCAGATCGCGCACGCAAGTATCAGCCATGACGAGCGCGGACGCATCGCCGGTGAATTCGCCGTACTGATAGCAGGCGATGGAGAGATAGGTTTGCGTCGCAAATGATGCGAAACGGCGACGAAAGCCGGACGGCGCGTCGAAGAACAATCCGGAATCGCCATGGAAACGTTCCTTCAGGAAACGGTAGAGCGGGCCGGCGAAGCATAGCCACTCCTTCTCGCCCTCCCTCGCCTGGGCGATGACACCCGTCAGCAGCATGCCCAGATCCTGCGCCCGGAAAGCGTGCCACCGCGACTGATCCGAGAGAACCGCTTTCAACTCTCGCCTGACTGGCTCCGGAATCGGGAGGCGGAGCTCGGCGGCGGCCCACAGCGCCATGCCGAACGCATATTTGCGCACGGGGAGCGCGGTAAGCTTCATGGCATTTCGATAGAAGATCTCCGGGAGATCAATATCAGCCGGAAGTTTCGCGACCCGCGACATCCCAAGCAAGACGTTGAGAGTGTAGAACACGTCGCTATGCGGCAGCGACTCGTTCGGCGAAGCGGGCCGGTCGAGGTGATAAACATGCGACCAACGACGCTCTGCAGGCAACCAGCAGCGTTCAAGCCCCTGCAACGCGTAGTTCACCAGGGGCGAGTTTGATAACGGCGCCTTCGCTGCAGCGGGCACTATGAATTTCACACCAGAATTCGGACTGATCATCATTTCCAGTACACCATTGTAAATTCGGCTCAGTACTCCCGGATGCTTTCATCCAAGCCGCGAAGCAGGGGATAGAGAAAATATGAAATCACCGTTCGCTGTCCGACCTTCATCTCGGCGGTGACCGCCATACCAGGCATCAACTGAACGCGCTCGGACGGCAGCCGAAGGTGCGTGTCCCGCAGATCGATCAGTACGCGGTAATAGGGAGCTGACGACCGGCGCACACCTTCGGCCTTCGCCTCTGGCGAGAATGAGTCCTGACTAATGACTCCGACCTCGCCAGTAGCGGTGCCGTACTTCTGAAATGGAAATGCCTCGAACTTCACTCGTACGGCCTGCCCGACCGCCACCTGCCCGATATCCCTACCCTCCACGTTGACCTCCGCCCGGAGCGTCTCGTCCCGTGGAACCAGCACAAACAAAGTCTCGGCCTCGCGGACCACCGAACCCACCGTCCGATTGGCAATGTCGAGTACCACCGCATCCGCCGGTGCATTCAGCACGATCAGCTGCCGACGGAGCTCCGCCTTTTTGAGCTCTTCGGCAGTGCCATCCCGCTTTGGCAACGTCTCGACAAGTTCCTGATAGGCGCCGCGGCGAAACTCGGCAGCGAACACCTTCTGGTCTGCACGGGCCTTGTCCAGACGATGCGTGTTGTCGACGATGCTGCCACGGACTCGCGCCAGGTTGCTTTCGACCTCCAACCGCGCATCCCGTGATAGCAGGAAGTTCAGTCTTGAACCGACCTCCTTGGCCATCAACGCGCTTCGCATGGCTTCAATGGACTGCATCGTGTCCAGCCGCTGGGCCAGGACCAACTCCTCGCTCTGAGCCGTTTTTAGATTGGCCTGTGCGGATGCAATCTGTGCGTCATAGTTCTGGATCTGAAGGTCGTAAGCCGCCTTCCTCTGGAGGAATACCCTTCTCTGCAGAGCTTGGTCGGCGTTCGCCGCCTCATCGAGGCCGTAGTCCGTGCCGTCCAACTCGGCTCGAAGCCGGCCGATGGAGGCGTCGAGACCCGCCAGGCGACCGCGCAGTTGAGCAAGATCGGCTTGAGAGAATGTCGGATCGAGGACCGCAAGAACGTCGCCGCGATTGACGGCGTCGCCGGCCTTGACGCGAATCTCCCGAATAACCGACGTTTCCAGCGGCTGTACGACCAGGTTCGGACGCGTCGTGATCAACTTTCCCTGCGCAGTCACAATCATATCAACGCGAGACACGCACGCGAATGTGATCGCCGCAGCGATCAGGGCGACGACGCAATAGAGCGTGATCCGTCCCACACGCGGTGGCGTCTGCTGCTCGATCTCGGCTGCGTCTGATTGAAATTGCGCGACAAAGCGAGAATCTGTGGGCGCGGACCTCATGAGCCGGCGTCTCGTCCGTGAACCGGATGGAGACCCGGATCTGCCTGAGGCTGCTTCAGCTCTGATCTTTTCAGCCGCAGTCATGCGACCTGCCTCGTCTGCTGGTTCCAGAGATGCCTGTAGAAGCTGCATTTCGACAGCAGCGCGTCATGACGATCTACATCGACGACCCGTCCACGGTCGATCACCAAGATCTGGCTTGCGTCCGACAACATCGAAAGCCGATGCGATACGATGACGACGGTCCGTCCCTCCGCGATACGTCGCAGATTGCGCCTAATGATCGCCTCGCTCTCGGAATCCAGTGCGCTGGTGGCCTCATCGAGGATCAGGATACGCGGGTTGACGATCAATGCCCGCGCGATCGCAAGCCGCTGCTTCTGCCCGCCTGAAAGGTTCGATGCCTGCTCCTCGAGCATGGTGTCGAACCCCCTCGGCAACCGCTCTATGAACTCGTCCGCACCGGCGAGCTGAGCCGCCCGGACGACCTCCTCGAACGTGGCGTCGCGCCTCACGCATGCGATATTTTCGCGCACTGTGCCCCGGAACAGGAAACTGTCCTGGAGCACGATCCCTAGATTCCGTCGCAGATGGGCGAGATCGATCTCGCGCGAATCGTGACCGTCGATGCGCACCAACCCCTGCTGCACCGGATACATTCCCGCGATCAGGCGTGTCAGCGTCGTCTTGCCCGAACCGCTCCGGCCGACAATTCCGAAGATCGAGCCGGGAGCGATCGAGAACGACACGTCGTCCAGCGCCGGCGTTCCCTCCCCATAGCGAAACGTGACGTTTTCAAATTCGATCTGCCCGGCGAAGTCGGGCCGCACGCCTTCGCGACGACCGTCGCGTTCCAGCTCCGTGTTCATGACCTCGCCGAGCATCTTAACGGCGAGCGCAACCTCTTGATATTCGTGCACCATGGTCACCATCTGCACCAGCGGCCCCGAAACGCGTCCCGCCAGCATGTTGAAGGCGACAAGTGCGCCGATCGTCATCTCGCCGCCGAAGACATCGAGCGCACCAAGTGCGACGATGCCGAGCGTCATCATCTTCTCGAGGAAACCGGTCAAGGCCTGAGCGCCCGCCGAGATTTTTTCGACGCCAAACCGCATCGATACCGACTGCGCGCAACGATCGTCCCATGTCCTGTTCTGGCCGGGCTCCATGGCCAACGACTTCACGGTACGCATGCCGTGCACGGTCTCAACGAGGAGCGCCTGGCGCCCGGCTTCGGCCTGATAAAGCTGGTAGAGCCGCCGTCGGAACGGTCCCATCAGAATAGCAATCACGCCCGCGCTGATGGCGGTGAAGGCCAGCACGACGCACGTCAGCTTGATGCTGTAAAGCGCCAGAACAGGCAGAAAGACGAAAAGCGAAAGCGCGTCCAAGACGGTCAGGAACAGTCGGCCGGTCAGGAACTCACGGATTCGTCCGGCCTGCTGCATGTGCTTCACCAACACGCCGGCCGAGATGCGCTCGAAGAAGGTTACCGGAAGTCCCAAAAGATGCCGAAACGTCCTGGTCGCGACCCGGATGTCGATCTTGTTCGTGGCATAGAGCAGCAGGTAGCGCCGCAAGAAGCTGAAGACGGCGTCGAAACAGAGCGCAAGGATCGCGCCAGCCGAGAGCACGTAGAGTGTCGTGAGGCTCTCATGGACAAGAACCTTGTCGATCACGAGCTGAAAGAAGATCGGAAGCGCCAGCCCGAGCGCATAGAGGAACACCGCAGCAATTGCGACGTCGGAAAGGAGCCGCCACTCCCGCAGCATTTCGGGTATGAACCAGCGCAGCCCGAAGGGCCTGTGGCCCTGCGATGGGGAACTCTCGCGCTTGAACAGAACGACCTTTCCGGTCCACCTGGAGCAGAAGCGGTCCGCATCGACCAGCAGGTGCTCTCCCGTCCGCTCGGCCAGAGGATCAAAGACCGTTACAGCGTCGCATTCCGGGCCGGCGCCAACCACGAGGACCCAGTTGAGGTTCGAGAGCTGGACAAGAGCCGGATAGGCCTCGCCGAGCTGGCATATCGCCTTCCAATCGAGCTGCGCCGTGCGGGCGCGAAGGCCCGCATCATGAGCCATGCGGAGCAAGAGATCGGTCGAGATGCCGGTCTCGTCGACGGCATAGGCGTGCCGCAGCCGATCAGAAGGCAGATCGATACCGTGATGGGCAGCGATCCTTGACAGGCATTCAAGGGCCGTTTGAGCAGCCCGACGCGGCTCGTCCTCGGACGACGGCGGTTCTAGTTCGAACCTCTCGATTTCAACGGAAGTTGGTTGAGGCATTGGAAGATCGCGGATTGTCCGAAACTGACGAGGCAGGCTCGACGCGCGCACTCGCCTGTGGCGCGGCCATCGGCGTCCTCGGCCGAGAGCGCTGGACGACGCCGGCATCGACCAGACCCTGAAGCGCGTTCTGCATCACCTCCACGGAGTTCGCGAACGACTCCGCCGAAAAGATCAGCCTTTGCCGAAAGACTTTCTTGGGCGCGTTGTTGGCATCACGTTCCGTGGGTGAGAGACTGACCAGGTCCACTCGCACGATCGACCCGCCAATTGTGACCTCGTCAATCCCGTCAGTATAGAGCTCTGTATGCATTGCGGTTCTCCTATGCTGCTAGCTGCGGCCTGAAGAGGACGTCAACCGCGTAGCTCGTCGCGTTGAAGGTGTTGGTGGGGAAGAGGCTTCCGGATCCGTATGCATAGACGCCGTTTCCGCCGCTGGACGCGGATGACGGAGCGGTCAATGGTCCGTTGGTTACCGAACTGGCAAATAGATTCGGATCGTCCGAGTAGTTTCCCGCAGTGTGGTAGGAGGCGATATAGGTCGTGCCCGCCGTGATGGTGACCGGCGTCGCGAAATTGACCTGCTGCCAGCCGCTCGCCGTCTCATTGGTAAATGTGGCCGTCGCTAGCAGGGTCCCGGTGCTGCTCCAAAGATCGGCGACGTGAGTGCCGGTATTGGATGGTCCCTTGTAGAAACGCAGCCCCATGACGTCGCCAGTGGTGGACGCCTGGAACTTCATACCGAGCTCAACCGAATTCGGATCATTCACCGTCACCACGCTGGGCGTTGGATTCGAGCTGAACAGGCTTACGGTGCTTGCTGACGGCGCGTGAACGGTCACGGTCGCACTTGCGCTCGCCGTCCCGCCTCGACCGTCCGAGATCGTGTAATTGAACGAGGCCGGTCCGGTGTAATTGCTCGCCGATGTGAACGTCACCGTATTGTTCTGGGTGCTGAAGCTAGCGGTCCCGTTGACGGCCCCGCTGACCCCGGTGATTGTTAGCGCATCCCCGTTAGGATCGGTATCGTTTGCGAGGAGTGCCGAACCAGAAATGCTGAGTGGCACGTTTTGGGTGGCGTTGAAGCCGCTGTCGTTGTTGGCGATCGGCGGCTGGTTCGTGCCGCCACTCCCGTTGCTGAACAACACATCGACCCAATAGTTTGTCGCGCTGAATGTACTGGTTGGAAACAGATTGCCTGTTCCATAAGTGTACACACCATTGTTGCTCGCGGGAGCCGTGAGCGGCCCGTTCGTGCGTGCGGCGGTAAAGTAGTTTGACGTCGTCGCATAGCGTCCGTTGCTGTGGAAGCTCGCCACGTAGGTGGATCCGGCCGCAATCGAGACGGGGCTGCTGAATGTGAGGGTTTGCCAACCGCTGCTGGTCTCGTTGGAGAAGGTTGCGCTCGCGAGAAGCGTTCCCGTGCTGCTCCACAGTGAGCCGGTGTGAGAGCCGGTGTCGTTTGCACTCTTGTAGTACTTGATCCCGGTAATCGTGCCGGCAGCGGAGGATGTGAACCGTACGCCGAGATTGACCTGAGATGTGTCGGACGTCGAGAGCACCGAAGGCGTATCGGACGCCGAGAACAAGCTGACCGTCGAGGAGGCCGTGCCCACTGCTATGTTGAACGTCTCGCTGGCCGTGAGTCCGCCGAGATCAGTCGCGGCGGCCTTCACACCGAGCGTGCCGACGTCGGCCGACGCCGGCGTGCCACTGAAAGTCCGGGTCGACGCATTGAAAGCCAACCAGGCGGGAAGCGCCGAGCCGTCGGCCGCAGTTGCCGTATAGGCGAGTGAATCCCCGGAATCCACATCGGTGAAGGTGCCGGCCGGCAGCGTCAGCGAGAAGGCCGAACCAACCGTTGCAGTCTGGTTGCCGGTTTGGGCCGCCAGGACCGGCGCATCATTGGCGCCATGAATGGTGACTGTGAGCGTAGTCGACGATGTTGCGCCGGCGGCGTCACGCATCGTGTAATTGAACACGTCCGTCAGCGTGGTAGTCGATAGCCGCAAGGCTTGGATGGCAGAGTCAGTTTCATTGACGGTATAGGTGAAAGCACCCGAAGCATTGAGCACGAGACTTCCGTGCGCTCCATTCAGCGCCGAGCCCAGCGTGCCGGAAGTCGAACCGAAGCTGACCGCAGTCACGGCCTTCGTATCGCCTGCGTCCGGATCGGTGTCATTGGTCAGAACGTTTCCCGTGGCGGGTGAGCCGCCGCTGCCGTTACTGACACCGCCCTTCTCGGTCGCGTCACCCGTGTCGGCGACGGCGGTTGGCGGGGCGTTCGCGGTCGTTGTCACGACAATATTGAACGTTTCGCTCGCGGTGAGGCTGCCGAGATCCGTCACAGATGCCTTCACACCCAGCGTGCCGACATCCGCTGACGATGGCGTACCGCTAAAGGTTCGAGTTGATGCGTTAAAGGTCAGCCAGGCGGGAAGTGCGGAG
Organism: Bradyrhizobium sp. CCBAU 11430; assembly: GCF_028128855.1. Lineage (NCBI taxonomy): Bacteria > Pseudomonadati > Pseudomonadota > Alphaproteobacteria > Hyphomicrobiales > Nitrobacteraceae > Bradyrhizobium > Bradyrhizobium sp. CCBAU 11430. Next base: position 268,575 of record NZ_LBJV01000007.1, on the reverse strand, counting down.
CCGTTCGCCGCTGTCGCACCATAGGTGAGTGAATCGCCGGAATCGACGTCGGTGAAGGTGCCGGCCGGCAGCGTCAGCGAGAACGCCGAACCCACTGTCGCGGTTTGGTTACCGGTCTGGATCGCCAGCACCGGTGCATCATTGGCACCGTGAATGGTGACTGTGAGCGTGGTCGAGGATGTTGCGCCGGCGGCATCACGCATCGTGTAATTGAAGACATCCGTCAGCGTGTTGTTCGCAAGCCGCAGCGCCTGCACGGCGGGATCCGTCTCGCTGACCGTATAGGTGAAGGTCCCTGAGGCGTTGAGCACGAGGCTTCCATGCGCGCCATTCAGCGCTGAGCCGATCGTGCCGGAGGTCGAACCGAAGCTGACCGCAGTTACGGTCTTCGTATCGCCGGCGTCCGGATCGGTGTCGTTGGTCAGCACGTTTCCAGTGGCGAGCGAACCGCCGGTGCTGTTATTGACGCCGCCCTTCTCGGTGGCGTCGCCGGTGTCGGCCACGGCGGTCGGCGACCTGTTCGTAGCGGCGGATCCATTGAAGACCACGTCGACAAAGTAGTTGGTCGACTTGTAGACGTTGGCCGGGAAGACGGTCCCGGTTCCGTAGGCGTACACTCCATTCCCCGCCGCTGGCGCGGTCAACTGGCCGTTCGTAACTGAGCTCGTGAAGTAGTTCTGAGTGTCGGAATAATTTCCGTTGGTGTGGTAGGACGCGACATATGTCGTTCCCGCGGAAATGGCGATCGGGCTCGCGAAACTGACCTGCTGCCAGCCGCTGGCCGTCTCGTTCGCGAAGGTCGCCGTACCAAGGAGCGTTCCCGTCGAGCTCCACAGATGCGCGACATGGGTACCGGTATTCGACGATCCCTTGTAGAAACGAAGGCCGGTTATCGTCCCGCTCACAGAAGCGGAAAACTTGACTCCGACCTCGACGGAGCTCGTATCACCCGAATTGGCCACGCTCGGCGCGGCGTTTGTGGCGAACAGGCTTTGCGCGGAGACGGGATAGTTGACGTTGAGGAGAACCTGGCCGGTTCCGGTGGCCTCGCTCGTGTCAGTGATCGTATAGGAAAATTGCGCCGATCCCGCGAAATTCGCGGTCGGAGTGAACGTCACTGTCTGAGCCTGAGCGTTGTAGCTTACGCTACCGTTGATTGGACTGCTCACGCTGGTGATCGAAAACGACAGGCCGGCCGGATCCGTATCATTGGCGAGCAGCGCCGATGCCGGAATGGTCAGAACACCGTTTTCGGTTACATTAAAGCCGCTGTCATTGTTGGCCTGCGGCTGCTGGCTGGTATTTCTGAAGACGACATCGACCCAATAATTCTGAGCCTTCACAATCGAAACAGTGTTCGGGAAGAGCGGTCCGGGACCGTAGGCATAGACACCGTTGAGGCCGCTGCCTGTCGCCGTCAGCGCACCGTGCGTATGGCCGGCATTGTCGAAATAGAAGTCGGTCGTAGAGTACTGACCGGCATTCGTGTGATAGGAGGCGATGTAGGTGACCCCGGCCTGCACATGGACCGGTGTCGCGAAATTCACCTGTTGCCAACCACTCGCGCTTTCGTTGGTGAACGTGGCGCTCGCAAGCAGTACGCCATTCGTCGTCCAGAGATCGCCCAGATGCGTCCCCGTGTTCTGCGGCCCCTTGTAGAACCGAATGCCGGTGATATCGCCGGACTCGGCGGCGACGAACTTCACACCCAATTCTACAGCGCCGGCGTCGTTGGTTGTGACTACGGCCGGCGTATCGGTCGGATTGAAGATCGTCAGGTTCGACGAAGGCGTGACGGTGTAAGCAACGCCCTGGCCAGCCGTCTCGAGGTTCAGGCTGTCGTCCACCGCCCGGCTCTTGATGTTGTACTGGCCGGAAGCGCCAGCGGAGAATGTATACGACCAGGTCACATTCGCGATGCCGACTCTGCTGCTGGCGGGATGCCACGTCTGTCCACTGTCTGCCGAGACTTCAACACCGCCGATGACGCCGCCCGCATCGCTCGCCGATCCGGTGACGGTAACCGACTGGCCCTCCGGGATGCTGCCGGCCGAGACGTTCGTGACGGTGGATGTTGGAGCAGTGTGATCAGTCGATTGGGAAGCAATTACCAGACTCGCTTGCAGCGTCGCGGGTTGCACGCCCATGTCGGCGAGCACATTGACCGTTGCTTGCTGGACGTTCGGATCAATCGGCGTAGCGGACCCAACCACCTGGTCGTGATCGGAGGCGAGGCCCCACGACCAGAACACCGTGCCGGCCCCGAAAACAAGGGCACCGCTGACCGGGTCGCGAAACTCGACCAGATTATGAGTTGCTGTTCCGTTGCCCGTGGTGTTGCCGTAGTCCAGGAGATATTGGCCGGTGATCTGCAGCGTCGAAGACGACACATTTACCAGTCCAGCCGGACGGAAGCCGTTATCAGGCGACGAATCCCACTCATAACCGAGCAGATTCTGTACAAGCGAGGCGGTTTGGCCCACCGGCGTATTGGCAACCGACGTATTGCGCCAGAAGCGCAACTTCGTCATGTCGTACGGAATCCGGATAATATCCGTGCGATCGGAGTCCACCTGAAATACCTGGCCGGTGAGGGCGTTGGAAGGGATTCCCGACAGGCCTCCAGTCGACGCAAAGCGCGCGTCCATGAAGGTGCCAGTCGCCGTTCCAGTTGGGTCGATCAACTGATTGGCGTGGGTGTCCTTGTACGAGATCAGGGTGCGGTTGGCCGTCTGGCTGGCATCGATACTGGGCGCGAGTCTCGTTTGCCAATACACTTCGTTGCCACTGAGAAACATCAGATTGACGCCGGCACGGCCGGCCGCCTGGACGTTGGAGAACTGGCTGTCGGTCCAATATTCATCGTGACCGACATCCATGTAGACTTGATGGTTGAGCAGGAGTGATCCGCTGGTCGCAGCGTCGATGCCGGAGATATAGGAGACGTCGTATCCGTTCTGCTCAAGCCAGTAGATCGCCGGATATTCCGCCGAGAACACCATATCGTTGGCGGTGCCGTACAGACCACCGTCACGCGTCGTAATGGGGCGGTTGTAGCTTACGGCATAGGCCGAACCGTTGATGCCAGGTCCGTTGCCGGTGTAAAGATTGGCTCCGCCCCAGGGGTTGTAGGCTTGCCACGTCTGATCAGCCGTCTGAAATACCACAGCGCTGTGCGACGCATCGTTGCGGATGACGAATGGAATCTGGAAGATCTGCGTTCCGTCGATGACGTTGGCGATGTACACGCCAGAAACGGCGTCAGTCGGTATGCTCCATGAGTCGGTCACGCTCCAGTTGCCGGCGTCGACGAGGCCCGTCGATGCGTTCTTCAATGGCGCCGGCTGCACAACCGAAGTTGCGGCCTGATGCTGTACGGTCGTAATCAGTCTGGCGCCGTTGCCGCCGTAATAACCCAGCCGGTAGATATCGATACGATAATTCGGATTGCCCGTCTGGTTGTTGATCTTGAATTGAACGGTGCCGCCGATGTTGGTACTTATCGCTGTCGTGAACCCCTGGATTTTCGTTGAGTCCGCGCCAGGGTCGATCTGCCAGATATTTGGCGCTGTGCCTTGTTTCTGATTTTCCAGGACGATCGGGTTCGTGACTGGGTCTGCAACGAGCGTGCCGCCCTGCCCATCACTTGCAAAGGTCCAATTTGAGTCGTTCCCGGAGAACAGCAGAGTGACATTGCCGACTCCATTGCTGAAATCGACTGTGCTGATGTTTGAGCCCAGGTCGTAATGAACGGAGGCCGACATCGTCGACGTGAAAGCGAAATCCCTGAGGTCGATCAGATTGCCGGTTGAAAGCGGTCGGTCCGGCGACGAGCTCCCGATCAGGCCATGAAATTGGGCGGAGCGATCGAGAACCAGGGTGCCGACGTCCGTCTCGAACGAGACGGTTATTCCGTAAAACGAACCGTTCACGAGCTGTCCGGAGACCGAGCCTCCGATCTCGAGTGCCGATTTGTCGGAAATCGCGAAGGCGCCCGACCCGCGGACATCACCTTTGAAGTCCGCTGCGGCAACCCCCTCGCCGCCGGGTGATCCGACCTTGATGCTCCCGTTATTTATGGCGTTACCTTCCACCACGAACGACGAGTCTTCCCCGAGCGCGATCGTCACACCTGCTTCAACGATCAAACTGCCCACATCGACATTGGCTCTGGTCGTGACAACATAGGATCCAGGCGCGCCAATGAAGGCGCCGTGCGCCGCCGTCGGAATACCCGCACTCCAATTCGTGGCGACATTCCAATAGCCGCCGCTCGAACTTATCCAATGTGTCGTACCGGCTCGCGAACGCGAAGACGCGGCCACCGCTCGCAGATCGGAGCTTGAGGAGAGTAGCGAGCCGAGGCTGTCCGGGCGCGTCAGGGTGCTGGTCGTCCTCCACAGCCAAGCAGCGTCTCTGCTCCGGATCGCATTCCAGAGGGGCGCACCGAGCAAGTCAGCATCTATCTGGCCGAAATCACCCTCTTCCGGGAGGAGCGGCCTTGCCGGCCGATGGAAGACGCTCGCCTTTTGATTCAACATGGCCAGCCCTCGAGCTTCGCAAGCGAAGTATTTAATTTAAAAGAACCGCGCCGGTCAATTAATTAAATCGGAAATAATAATTTTAAATCAGCCATCGATTGCGACGCCGGAGCGCGCCCCGGGCAACCGCAGGATTTCATTGAGGTATCTGCCGTATCCGCTCTTCTCCAGCGGCTGAATCAGTCCAAGAAGCTGATCTTCATCGATGAATCCCTGCCGAAAGGCGACCTCCTCGAGACAAGCCACCTTCATGCCCTGTCGTTTTTCAAGCGTCTGCACAAAGGTCCCTGCGTCGAGAAGCGACTCGACCGTGCCCGTGTCCAACCATGCAAAGCCCCGTCCCATGCGCTCGACGTGGAGAGCGCCGGCCGCGAGATAGCGCATTTGCAGATCGGTGATCTCGAGCTCTCCCCGCGGCGACGGCTTGACACGGCGGGCATATCGCACGACCCGGTTGTCGAAGAAATAAAGACCGGTGATCGCCCAGTTCGATGTCGGCTTTCTCGGCTTTTCCTCGATTCGTAGTGGGCGGCCCGCCTCGTCGAACGTAACGACGCCATAGCGTTCGGGATCGCGCACGTGATACGCGAACACGGTTGCGCCTTCCTCGCGGGCTGCCGCCCTTGTGAGAAGTTCGCGCAAGCCGCCGCCGAAGAAGATATTGTCTCCGAGCACCATTGCGACGCGATCGGTTCCGATGAAATCGGCACCTACGATGAAGGCTTCCGCCAGGCCGCCGGGACGAGGTTGCTCCGCATAGCTGAGGCTAATCCCCCACTGGCTTCCATTTCCGAGCAATCGCTCAAACTGAGACCGGTCTGCCGGGGTCGTGATCACCAGGATTTCGCGGATTCCTGCCAGCATCAGCGTCGACAGCGGGTAGTAGATCATCGGCTTATCATAGATGGGCAGCAACTGCTTGCTCACCACACGCGTGATCGGATAGAGCCGCGTTCCGCTGCCGCCAGCCAGGACTATTCCCTTCAGCATCGGTGTCTCCTTTTCCGACAAGTTGGTCGAGACAGGTTTCGAGAGAGTGGCGCCAGGCCGGCAATCGAATTCCAAACACGCGCTCCACTTTGGACGAGTCCAGGCGGGAGTTCAGGGGCCTGCGCGCAGCGCAGGGGTACTGCTCAGTCGTGATCGCTTCCAGCGCCGGCGGCCGCACTCCACGACGGGATAAACCATCGAAAATTGCCTCGGCGAAGCCGTGCCAGCTCGTTGTTCCCTGGCCGGACACATGGAAGATGCCTGCCGCGATGCGGCGATCATCTGTGATCGACCGCTCTGCGATCTTCAGGAGCGCTGCGGCCAGCTCCGCTGCTGACGTCGGGCTTCCGTGTTGGTCGCAGACCACCCTTACGATTGGACGCGTTTCGGCCAGCCGCAACATCGTCCGAACGAAGTTGCTGCCTGTTGCGCTGTAGATCCAAGACGACCTGACGACAGTCGCGAGAGGATGCGCCGCCAGAACGGCCGCCTCGCCGGCCAACTTTGACGCGCCATATGTGTTCAACGGCGCCGGAACGTCGGTCTCGTCGTAAGCCTCGCTCTTGGCACCGTCAAAGACGTAATCCGTCGATAAATGCACAAGCGGAATGTTTCTCTGCCATGCGACATCCGCTAACGCAGCCGCACCATCGCGGTTGACACTGAAGGCTTTTCCGACTTCCGACTCTGCCCGATCCACAGCCGTATAAGCCGCGGCATTAATGATCATGCAGGGGGCGATCGAGGCGACCGTCCTGTCGATCCCGTCCCGGACTTCTAGGTCGAGCTCCTCACGTCCGAGGGCCACTGCAGATAGGCCGCTAAGCGCAGCGAGATCACGAAGGCAACTGCCCAATTGGCCGTTTCGACCAGCAATCAGAATCGGTCGTTCGATCATGGCAACCTCAGTGGCGGGTGGCTGGGAGACCAAGGCGCGCGCCGTCGTAGACCATATTGCGAGCCCGCGCCCACCAGGCGCCGCTGGCCAGATACCATTCCACCGTGTCGGCGAGACCTTGTTCGAAGCTTCGGGTCGGCTGCCATCCCAGCTCGCTGCGCGCTTTGGACGCATCGATTGCGTAACGTGCGTCGTGTCCCGGACGGTCCGGCACAAACGAGATCAAGGATCGCCTCGCTGTCGGCCCTGGACGTAGTCGATCAAGCACGTCACAAATCTGGGTGACTACCTCCAGGTTCGAGCGTTCGCTATCGCCGCCGAAATTGTACTTCTCTCCGGCCCTGCCCTCGAACAGCAGCCTGATCAGGCCTGCGGCGTGATCGTCGACATGAAGCCAATCGCGCACATTGCTGCCGTCGCCATAGACAGGCAACGGCTTGTGCTCAATCGCGTTGAGAACCGTCAGGGGAATGAGCTTTTCCGGGAATTGGAATGGTCCGTAATTGTTCGAACAATTGGAGACGATCACCGGCAAGCCATAGGTCTTATACCAGGCGAGCGCGAGGTGGTCCGAGGCGGCCTTGCTCGCCGAATAGGGTGAACTCGGCCGGTAAGGGGTATCTTCCCGGAAGCAGTCGACCGGCCCCAATGAACCGTAGACCTCGTCCGTCGACACGTGAATGAACCTGAACTGACTTCGCCTCTGGCTTGAAAGCCCGTCGTAATATCGTCTGGCAGCTTCCAGTAGAGTATAGGTACCGACGATGTTGGTGCTAACGAACGCTGCCGAGCCTGTAATCGACCGATCGACATGGCTCTCCGCTGCCAAGTGGATGACTGCGCTTGGCTCCCACTCGTAAAACAAGCGAGTGACCGCCTCCTGATCGCAGATGTCATGCTGCTCGAATCGATAACAGCTGGTACCTTCGATGGATGCCAGCGAGGCCAAATTGGCCGCATAGGTCAACTTGTCGACATTGACGACCGAGGCACCGGCTTCCAGCACCAACTGTCGACAGACCGCAGACCCGATAAATCCCGCTCCTCCGGTCACCAGGACACGCATGCCACGCCCTCTATTCAAACACTGAAGCAAGCTGGTCGAAACGGGGAAGCGCCCGATCCTTCGGTGAAAGCTGGGCCGCCGAGGCCCTCACCGGCCACTCGATAGCCAATTCCGGATCGGCCCAATGGATGCCGGCGTCGTGGTCCGGAGAGTAGACCTCGTCGACCTTGTAAAAGACCGTAGTTTGAGGCTCGAGCGTACAGAAACCGTGAGCGAACCCTTTTGGAACGAGCAACTGCTCGTCAGTCTCGCTATCCAGTTTGACCGAGACGTGCCGGCCGAATGTCGGCGACCGCCGCCGAAGGTCGACCACCACGTCAACGATCGCTCCCCTTAACACGCGAACCAGCTTGGTCTGCGCGAAAGGAGGCTGCTGGAAGTGCAATCCGCGAACCGTCCCGACTCGCTCCGAGCAGGATTGATTGTCTTGGATGAAATCGTGAGAAATTCCTCTTTCGGCGAAAGCAGAGCGACGAAACGTCTCGCAAAAATAGCCGCGCGTATCGGAAAAGCGTTTCGATCGGACCAGCTTGACATCCGGAATCGCCAAACTTCGCACTTCCAGCATGACCGCACGCTCCGATAAGCGGCGCTAGCGCCCGGACGGTCGGCCTATTCTCCCCATGTCCTCCCAACTGAGCGGCGCAGCAGACCAAGTCCGCCTCGCTCAGTTCGCGACAAATATCGGGTTTAATCGGACGCCGGCCCTTCATCGAGTTAATTTCCAGACAATTAATGCCTGAGCCAGATTTAATTGGCAATACAAAATTTATCAGATATATTATTTTAAATACGGCCGCGGATTCGAATAACGCCTACGGCCCCGTGCTCCCGCGCGACTGTCAATAGCCGAGAGAATTGTCCGATGCTTCAGACCAATACGCTCCAGACCGATGGGGCACGTCTGCCCTCCTCCATGCCAATGCAGGCTGATCGCCAAGACGCCGCGGGCATCGGCGAGCTCATTAAATTGGCGCTCGTCTTTATAAGGCGGCAATACCTCGTCATCATTTTCACCACCGTCCTGGCAGGTGCCGCCAGCCTCATATACCTCCGACTGGTCTCGCCGGCCTATACGGCGCAGGTTCAGGTCCTGTTCGAAAACCCGAGGGCACAATTCCTCCAGAAGCAATCGTTGCTCTCCGAACCGATCGTCGATGTCACTCAGATCGAAACGCAGCTGCAGATCATCAAGTCGCAGGCAACCGCTGCGGCCGTGATCAAGCAGCTAAAATTGGGCGATCATCCGGATTTCAAGGAGTCCCGGTCGCTGCAGTCCTGGCTACTGAGCTGGCTTCGACGATGGCGATCGAATGCGTCGGAAGCTGCGCAATCTGCCGCGCCAGAGCAACTCTCAGAAGCCGCCATTGCGAGCTTTCTGGATCGCCTATCTGCAGGTCGAGTTGGCTATAGTCACGTTATTGAAGTCAACTTCACCTCGAGCGATCCAGCGCTAGCGGCGGAAATCGCGAACGCAATTGCCAAAGCCTACATCAACGATCAGCTCGACGCGAAATTTGAAGCCAGCCGCACTGCAACAAGTTGGCTGCGGGAACGGCTGCGAAACCTCGGTGAGGAGGCGTTGACCGCCGAACGTGCCGTTGACGCTTACAAATCTCAGAACAACATCGTTTCGCCCGGTGGAAAACCGATCGACGAGCAGCAGATCACGGAACTCAATACTCGGCTGGCTACCGCCCGTGCGCAGAGTTCGGAGGCTGCGGCCAAGCTGTCCCGCTACGAAACTCTCCTCGGCACCGACCCGGCAAAACCATCCGCGATGAGCAATCTGGATGCCATCGGCTCCGACGCGATGAACAGTCCAATCATTACGTCGCTACGCCAGCAATATCTCGAACTCTCCAGGCGTGAGGCCGAGTTATCGGCACGCGTTGGGCGCGATCATCTGGCGGTCGTTAACGTCCGAAACAGGCTCCGTGAATTTCGGGTCTCCATTCTAGACGAGGTGAGGAGACTTTCCGAGATCAGCCGCAGCGAAGCCGAACTCGCAAAGCAACGGCAGCAGGAGATCGAAAAACGTCTGTCCGTTGCCATTGCGCAGTCGCGCCTCACGAACTCGGCAGAGCTGACGATAAGAGATTTGGAAAGTCGAGCAAAAAGCTTGCGGGCCCTCTACGATACCTTCCTTCAGCAGTACATGGGCTCGACGCAACAGGAGACCTTCCCTATCTCTGAAACCCGGGTCATCTTCCCCGCCTCCGCCGCTCAAACCAAGAGCAAACCGAAGACGAAGGTCGTGCTGAGTTTCGGTCTTCTGGGTGGCCTCGCGCTGGGACTACTGCTCGGTTTCGTGAGAGACGTAATGGACCGCGTTTTCCGTACCTCTTCCCAGCTCGAGGCCGCGCTGGAACTGCCGTGCCTGTCTCTCGTGCCAATCCTGAACTTACCCAAGCCGCAGAGGCCGTCGGCCCGGCTTCAACAGACGCAGGAAGACTCGAGCCAACGAATACTTTCGACCGCTCCGGACATTCATCGCGCCGTCGTAGGCATGCCCCTGTCTCGGTACACGGAGGCCATCCGTGCGATCAAGATTGCGATCGATCACAGCCCGGCAAAGACCCCCAACCAGGTGATTGGCCTGACGTCAGCTCTCCCAAACGAAGGCAAGACCACGATTGCTGCTTCCGTGGCGCAACTCATCGGACACAGCGGGAAGAAGGTCATCATAGTGGACTGCGATCTCCGGAATCCATCGCTCTCGGCCCGTCTCGTCCCGAAGGCGGTGGATGGCATTATTGAAGTCATGAACGGTGATCGCCCACTCGAGGAGGTGGTATGGCGGGATCCGAGGACAAATCTTGCCGTTCTTCCGGCCGTTCAACGCGGGCCCGTACTTCACTCGAGCGAACTTCTGTCCGACAGCGCGATATGCAAGCTCTTTGATCGCCTGCGACAAAGCTATGACTATGTCATTGTAGATCTTCCGCCGCTGAGTCCGCTTGTCGACGTACGGGTCACGGCGCCTCTGATCGATTGTTACGTTCTCGTCGTCGAGTGGGGACGCACCAAGATCGAGGTCGTTCAGCATGCACTGCACACCGCCCCGACGATCTCGGACTCGCTGATCGGCGCAGTCTTGAACAAGACGGACATCAAGGCAATGGCGCGATACGACACCCATCGAAGCGACTACTACGACGACAGTCACTATGTTCGTTACGGTCTTTCGAGCTCTTGAGCGGCCCCCTCGCCGCGCACCATCACGATTTGCGCGTTAGACGGTCTGCCGATCGGAGCATCCGGAGGAACGTCAAGCCAGAGAGGTGACGTGGTATGCTCGTCAGGTTCCTGATGCTGGCACTCGTTGTGTCCGTCGCAGCAGCTTTTGCAATGCCCGAGATCCCGCAGCAGCGAGCTCTATCCTCTGCTCTCCTCGCGACGGCGGTGCTGGCAACCGCAATCTTCGCCTCATCCTCCGCAATCGCGAGTCTGGTACGGCGGTCAGGACTCGTTCTCATCCTCATTCTCGCTGTACCGGCGATTTACATGGCCGTCCAGCTCGCGCCAGTTCCTGTCCACGGCCTCGGCAATCCGATATGGGAAACGGCATCGGCCGCCTTGAATGCTCCCCTCGCCGAACGGCTCACGGTGGACGTCCGTGCAACCGTGCAGGCATTCTTGCACTACAGCACTGCCGTCGCCCTCGCGCTCATCACGACCGTCGTCGCGCTGGACAGACAGCGTGCGTGGCAACTCCTCTCCATGCTGGTCGCGATCTCGACGATCGTCAGTGCGTACCTGCTGTTGCGGCAGACGATCGGAGCGGACGGTTTCTCGCGCGGCGATACTCCTGTCCTCGCAGCGACCGGCGCAGTCCCGGCAGTGCTGGGGCTGGTGCTGTCCGCAGCGATGATGACCCGTGCGTTCGAGGACCGCCGCCGTGTCAAGCAACGCCCATTTCGAGTGGCAACGACCCCTTGGTTCGCACTCCTCGCGACACTTCTCTGTCTGTCGGCAATCCTCGCCAGCGGAGACGGGATGGGAACGGCCACAGCGGCATTGCTCGGAGTGGGAATCGTGCTCGCCGCGTTCGCGATCCGGAACTGGTTCTCTGGGGTTTGGGGTATCGCGAGCGTCCTGGCCACGGCTGCCGTGTTGTTTCTGGCGGCCTTCACCCTCATGCCAATAAGGCCTAATGCCGATCTGACAGTCGCCCTGTCCGAGCACCCCCCGGGGGCGACTGAGCGGATGTTGCAGGATGCCGGCCATGCCGGCTCCGGCGCGGGAACCTACGCGGCATTGCTGCCAATCCATCGCGATATTGCCGCGCCGTTGTCACGAGAGCGCCCGACGGCTGCCGCGGCCATCGCAATCGAGATGGGCCGCCCCTTTCTGTACGGCGTGTTGATCGTTGCGGTGGTTGGCGCCGGGGCCTTGCTCAGATGCTCCCTGCGGCGAAGGCATGACTACGTCTACGCGGCCATTGGCGCCGGCGCTGCGACTTCGTTGGTTGTGCTGGCCTTGGTCGAAGACGGCATTCTCGAGTTCGGCGCATCGCTGTTGGCTGCCGCGCTGTTCGGACTTGCGGTCGCCCAAAGCCGGCGTGATACAGGAGCCGTAACCGAGCAGTCGCGGTCGGCGCGGCCCGTCGTTGGACTGGATAGTCCGGGCCCGGCATGCGCGCCAATACGCTCATATGGGATTGGCAATGCATCGATGCGTATTGGATTGGGCTCCATCGCAATCGCGCTGATCGCGCAAACGGTCTGGCTGCTCGCTCAGCCGTCGTATCCCGGCGGTTTGCCGGTTGAAGCGCTCGTTCCCAATGATGCCTCACGCCAAGCACTTCTGAGAGTGCTGCCGCAGAACTCACTGCGCAGTGATGGCGATTTGCGGTCTGGGAGACCCGCTCCCGCCCCACAGCCCGCGGCCAATGGAGCAGCAGCCTCAAGACCGGAGTTCGGAGTCCATCCTGCCGCGCCGACTGTACTGGCGCAGGCACTGCGGTCCTCGCCATTACGAGGGGATCTTTGGCTCATGCTTGCGGCACTGTCGAGGGAACAAAGATCGGTCGAATACGACGTCGCGGCCTTGCTGAAACTCTCGTACTACACAGCTCCAAACGATCTGGCCCTGCTTCCGCTACGACTGACTGCCGCTCTCGGCGAGGCTTCGGTCGTCAGCGATCCCGAATTGCGTGAACTGGTGCAGCGCGACGCCAAGATTGCCTTTGCTAGGCAGCCCGCTCTTCGACCCGCTCTCATTGCAGCCTATCAATCGGCGTCGGCGGAGGGGAAGGCCCTGGTGGACAATCTGATTTCGGAATGGGATTCAGCAGCTCTTCAAAGCATGCGCAAGGAAGGCCCGATCCCGGGACCTAAAGCGGATCCACCTTTGCCGAGCCGGACATGGGGTCGAGGGGCGGCGCGGTAGTTCCAAACCCGTTCCGCTTCGATGGGCAGTTCTTCGAGCACGCGCCAGATCCGAAGAGCGTCATTTGGTATCATTTAAATTATGATATTTTGCTTGATATATTCAATATTAATAATAAATTAAATACGAATTCCGAGTGCCCCGCCATGAACTTCGTGAACCGGCACCTCCCCGATCGAAACGATACGGCTCGTGTCAGCCTCGAGCCGTCGGTGTCCTCCAGGCATAAATGGCCCCTCCGTTATGATTGGATCGAACCTGTTGCACTCTGTGCCGATATCGCGACGATTTTGTTGGCCAGCATCGTCTCCACATTACTGTACCGGCTCCAAAACGGGCAAGCTGAGGGAGACCATGGCAACGCATTTGGCTTAGCGCTGGTCAGCGCAGCTTGCGTTGCATCCGTGCTGAAGGCTCAAGGTCTTTATCGCCCGATTGAGCTCCTCGTCCTCAAAAACCAGGTTCGGGCCGTCTGCGTGACGTGGGCGTCATTGCTGCTCTTGATTTGGGCCGCCGACGGCTTTGCAATTCGGCCGGGCGTATCTCAGGAAGCAGGCCCGCTCTTCGCCATCCTTGGCCTGTGGTTGCTTGTAGCCGAGCGATGGGCTGTCAAATCGCTGCTGATAAGAGGCCTGAGCGAAAGAAGATTTGCCAGCACGAATATCGTTCTAATCACGGACCAGCCGCTTTCGAAGAATGCCGGCCTACCGGAAACCTTGGCTATGCATGGATATTGCATCCAGGGGCGGTTCAGCCTGCCGCCCATTGGGTTCGGTCCCGCCGGTCGCAAGCGCCTCACGTCTCGCGTAATCGACCACATTCGCAACGCTCGGCTCGACCAGGTGGTGGTCGAAGCCAGCCCGGAGCGATGGCCCGAGCTTCGGGCATTTGTTGCCGAGTTGCGGGTACTGCCGTTTCCGGTCATATTCGTGCCGGTCGGCACAACAGCCGAATTGCTACGACATCCTACGCGCAGCCTTGGTAGTGCCGTTTGCGTGGAATTGCAGCGCGGTCCCCTTACCCCGTTCGAGTGCGCAACCAAGCGAATCATTGATATCCTTGGCGCGGGGCTCGCCTTGGCGGTATCCGCACCGCTGCTTGCGCTTGCCGCAATCGCAATCAAGCTGGATTCTCCCGGCCCCGTGTTCTTCCGACAACAACGCTGTGGTTTTAATGGTCGGACATTCTTGATCCGCAAATTTCGGACCATGCACGTGCTCGAGGACGGCAGCGTGATAGTTCAGGCCACCCCGGTCGACCAACGCATCACCCGCGTGGGCAGATGGCTGCGTCGGTCTAGTTTCGATGAATTGCCGCAACTGCTGAATGTGCTTGAGGGCAGCATGTCGCTGGTGGGTCCGCGCCCCCACGCCTTGGCCCACGACGGACAGTTTGACAAGCTCGTGCGAAACTACGCGTTTCGTCGCAGGGTCAGGCCAGGACTGACCGGATGGGCCCAGATCCACGGCTGCCGCGGCGCAACACCTACAGCGTCCATGATCGAAGCACGTGTACAGTACGACCTCTGGTACGTCGACAATTGGAGCCTTCGGCTGGATCTCGCAATCCTGTTGCAAACTCCGATGGAGGTCTTGCGGGGCCGCAACGCCTACTAGGCTCGATCCCCGCTCAAAGTGCGAAGCTGCGCCGACCTGCTGGCGTAACGACGTCTCACGCCCGCTGCCGAAGCTTCGGAGTCGCTGCCCCTATGCGAAACTCCTCGATCCGTCGGCCGGATTTCATGGCAGCAACCAACCACCGCGGCCGCTTGCCACGTCCTGACCAGGTTTCAGAAGTCTGGGGGTTGCGGTACTTCGGCAGCACACGCGGATATTTACGCCTCTGCTTGCCGGTCGGGGAGACGGCCGGCCCGCCTGTTTCGAACACGGCCATTCCCCCTCCGAGAACCGCCAGGCGCTTCTCCAGTTCCTGCTTTTCCGCCTTGATCCGATCCGACAAAATGCCGCTAATTTCCTCATGAAGCGACCATAGATCGTCCAGAGACATCGCTTCTAGTTCGAGCTTCTTGGTCGACATGCTAGCATCCTGTAGTTGCGCCCATTTAATATTGTCCCGGTCGGCTAATCAAGAACCAAGTGGTCAGCTTAAACAAAAATATGTGGAACCGAACGGCAAGTTCGTGCTCCACATAACTGCGCCGCTGGTTCTAATCAAGACAAAAAAATGAACTTATCCGCTCAATTTAATAGTGGCCAAAGTAACATTACGCGCCTTACGTGCACCGATGCCCCGACTCAAGTGAAGAACGACACGTTAAGCCGGGCCTGGGATCAATCTGCCACGCCGCACTTTCGACAAATATGCTCGGCATCCGAGGCCGCGTTGCATCGTTCTTACCCTCGGCAACAGGGAGCGTACGACTCAGTTACCCTCAGCGCGAGCCATCGCAGCTGGATTTGTGGCTTCAAGCCTGGATATCAATCAATCTAGCCGCGGCAGCGATGAACCGGCCGATCGCTTCCTGAAGGGCGCCCCAGAGGGCAATCGTAACATCCAATGTTTCTCGTCTGGCTCGCATTAAAAACTGATGAAAATAATCCTCGCAATTAATAATTAAATAATATATTATTATTTATTGTCACGCCAATTTGAAAGACCAGCCTTGGACCTATCCGTATTTTGCGCTCGAAAACGATACTCGGCGTGGAGATGACAAGGTAGTCGGGAGCGTGAGTTGAACGGTGACGAGAATGCTATGCGCAGGCAAGATCTCGAAGCCATGGATTTTGAAGAACTATGGCTCCTCCACGAGGAGCTAACAAAGATTCTTGCTGAAAAGATCACGGCCGAAAAGCGGGAACTGGAGAAGCGCCTGGCGCAACTCAATCAACCGGAACAGGTCGGTGGGCCCGAAAGCGGGGCGGCAGAGATGGGCCTAGGCCAGCCTCCCCGCCGCAAATACCCAAAGGTCGTACCGAAATACTTCAACCCTCTCAAACCGACAGAAACTTGGTCCGGGCGTGGCAAACAGCCGCGCTGGCTGGTCGCCGCACTACAATCCGGGCACACATTGGAGGAGTTCAGGATTCACGAGAACGGTGAAGCCTCCAACCAGAATGCTGGTGGTCAGGGGCACTGATTGCCCTACCACTGCAAATCCCCGCATGCGCAAAGTCGTTGGATCCAGGGAAGCTGGCGCCCGGTCGGAACCGGCCAATTGAGGTCGTTCGCTTCGGAGCTACCGCCCTAACGGAGCGGCTTGTGATTTTAGGCCTTCCCTGCGCGCACCGCGACGGCCGCCTTCAACAGAAACTGCAGGGTTCCCATCCTCGGCAGGGACCACAATCCACGCCGGCGCGCAGTGGGTTGGATGGTGTCATTCGCCACCTTCCGGTAGTTTCCGAGATCCAGCATCATCATTGCGAGGAAGGGCACGCGCGTGGCTGGAAATCGTGCTTGCATCAACTGTCGCATGAACTGCAGACGGGGAATCAGCCGAGAGCGCAACTCTTGCGGAATCTCGACGCCAAGCAACTCAGCAAGAGCAAACAGCTGGGTTTCAACCGCGTTCTTCATCAATTCGCCCGAGACAAGAGAGGCAAGCTCTTTCCAATCCAGGCCCTCGGCGGAATTGCTCATATCGCGCAATTCAACTAGGTGCCGCAGGTCGAGGTCGCCCAGCCAATAACCGTAGTCTTGAAATTGATCATGGATGATCAACATGAGCGCCCGGTAGGTAGGCGCGGGGATATACACGCGTCCGCGCCCCAGCGGCGCGGGCACACAATGGTTCAGCGGGTGCCCGAAGCTCCGGTAGAGGTACGCGGGACCTGGAGCTGCCCGCTGCAGGTCGATGGTCCCGACATCCTGCGAGCGATTCAGCTCGACATGCCATCTGTGGCTTTCGGGAGGGGTCTCATAGTCAACATCGTAGCCAATTGCGCATAGAGCGGAGACTGCCATTCTGGCTTCGTCCGGCATAACCATAATATCCAGGTCGGACATTAGCCGAACGCCTCGTCGCTCTTCAGGCGCGGTCACCAGCGTCGATGCCCCCTTAAGCATGATTGGCGTAATTCCCAGGTCGTTCATCGCAACGACGGCTTCTTCGAGTTGAGCGACGAGCCGATTGTTCCGCAGCACGTTTCGGCCGTGGATCTGGCGAATATATCCGCAGACGTCCTCCGACAGGACCGGTGCAAATTTGTCGACAAAATCGATGAGCGCCGGTGTCGTCAGAGTCTGATTTGCGAGCCCGATTACGGACGTCCATTCGACATCGACAGGTGGCATGCCTTGCAGGCAATTGCAGAGGCTCGTGAGCGCCGCGCTATGCCTTGCCATTGCATAGATCCATAAGCACGCGGCGAGCCTCCACGGCCTCGCAATAGGTGAGTTGAAGCGATGGCGCGCCCGCGACGATCCGCTTCAAAGCGAAAAAGCCGGCCTGCGAAAGTCTTCCGTCAGCAGCAAATCCGTTGTCGATGAGCCGCTTCATCGAATCCAGTTGATCTATCGCGGTTAGTTCGGCCGGACCGCTCGCGACACGGTTCAAGAAGATGATCCAGCCTGCGGAAAAGCTTTGGTGGTACGCATCCGCAATGGGTACGTATCGCACCAGAACGCCGTCGGAGCGGCGATGCGTCGCGTCGTACCGGCCGCCATGTAGTCGCGAGAGCAAGTCCCACGACCCCTCCTTGAGCGTGAGAGCAAACGGGATGCCGCAGATCGCTCCGTCAGCGCCAACCAGCGCAACGTCATCGCCGGCGTACCGAAGTCCGGCATCCACCAGCTGCAATGTGAGGGTAGACTTTCCGGCTCCCGGCTGGCCGCACAACAATAGTCCCATACCGTCCTTCACAAGAGAAGCGGCATGAAGGGAGAAGGTCCAGCGATCGCTTCGAATAAGCCGCTCGGTGATGTGAGCTTTGATCGTTGGGGCAAGTGCTTCGACTTGACATCTGGAGATGCTGGAATCCTCTCCGCGCAAGAGCACTTGCTCGTCCAGCATCATTGCCTCGATCGCAATGTCGTCGTCGCCGCCGGCGCTCTGGTCCGAAACACAAAACAGCGAACACAGCCGCCTCAAGAGGTCCCGATTTGCAGCCCGGACCCCTATTCGGTGCCGGCCTAGTACCGCCGAGAAGGCAAAATCGGTCGGCATTCGCCAGTCGACCTCGAGCAACGCTCGATCGATCCAGACATCTACGACCTGTCGGGTGAACTGGCGCGCGGTCTGCTCGTCGATGCCTAGGGTCCCAAGCCCCTTACAGGTGTCTTCCAGAGAGGCGCCTTGCGCCAGCTTACACCAGATGAATGCCCCTACTCGGTCCAGTTCAAAGATCTTCTGCCCTGCTTCGCTGAAGAGCATTGATCGACCGTCCAGCAGCGCGAACACTGCATCCGAAGCCGGTCTCAATACCATCTCTGCCGACGATCTTTCCAGCACGGTTCCAACCAATGTGAAGACATCTGCCTCGTCCTGTGCCGACGAAGCGACGACAGCGCCCGGGATGCTAGCGTCGCGGCCCTCGGCAGCCACGAAGTTCAATCTGAACCGTCCGCGGCGCGGCAATTCCCGTCTGCCGGGCACAAGTGACCCAATCGGTCTCGTTTCGAAACGACAATCAGGTCCGGCACGCCACAGCTGACCGCCCTACCCCCTCCCTCCGGAGAAATGTTCAACACCTGCTCTCAAAGAAAGCGCGCTCGCACTCAACCGATGAGCATCCAGGAGGTACCGATAGGCTTCGCGATCGGCACTGCGTTCCCGCAGAATGCGCTCCTTCTCGCCAATACCTACCAATTCGGCACGCATCTGGGCCAACTGCGGCGCATCGGGGGCGAAATCGTACTCGCTAAGAGTTAAATCCCACATTGTCTCCTCCAGCCGAACAAAACCTGGACGAGCTTAGCTTACGTGATCGGCAGCAATTAACAACGATATTTACATCAGTGCCATATAATCAAAATTTATTTCATATTTGAACCGAACCTAACCACCCGTTTACCAAAGCCAAATCGCAGCGCGCGCCGAACTGATGGCAGGTGGCGAGGGATAGGCTGAGCGTGCGAAAGGGCCCGCCGCGACAGCCCGCAAAATAAATCGGTCGAGAGTCGCAAACCGGACCGACAACGCGCATTTAATTGCGCATTAAATAAAAAAAACGATAATGTTGACGAATTGCGTGAGGGGGGAGTGAGACCAGTGATCCGGTTGGCTGATCTGTCCGTCAAAGGGAAGATATTGGCTTCGTTGCGAGCGGAATATTCGGCACGAAGCCGCAGGGATTTGAACATGCTAATTGTGAGGGGCCTCCCAGAAGCCTTCGGTTGAAGCCGAAGCCTCATTTCATAGGCCTGCCGGCCAAAGCCGGCGGTATCCCCGAGAATTCGCCAAGCAGGAATCCGGTCGGTTGGAGAAGCGTCGTCACGAGCAAGCTGCCCTTTGCTCGACAACGACCCCAGGTGCGATGCCCCCCCAAGTAACCCGCACCGACGAGAGCGCACTCCAGCCGACCGGCCCCTTTTTCAGCCGTATGTTTCTGGGAGGCTCACATGGGTATGGTCATGGTCGAGTGTCCGCAAACGGGTCGCGCGATTCCTACCGGCATCAAATCCGATCGCGAGACTTTCCTGCGGAGCATCGTGTTTTTCGGCAATACTCGTTGCCCAATCTGTGAGGCCAATCATAACTGGTTCGCCCGCGAGGCCTGGGTCGAAGAGTCAATCATCCGGACGGTGGATATCCTTCGTGCGGCTCCTTCGCGCTGACATAAATGCCAAGGCCGTTTGAAAGAGCGCGTCCAAATTCCCTTTTCCGATGCGAGCATTTTGGTGCAATGCACTAGAGTGCTCGAAAATATTTCTGCGTATCGTCGTAAAGCGAACGGACGGCTCCGGGATCCATTGCTTACAAATTATTGGCACGTCGTCACAAATTCGATCTTTCCGTCACGGCTTCGGCAAGGCCTGTTGGGGTATTATAGTGAGTAGTGGGTTTTGCAGCCTGGCTGTTCTGCATCATACAGCGATCGAGCTCGTTAGCCTGCTCGCTCAATTGAAGCGGCTCCGGGAGAGAGTACGAAGGGCGGAAGCACGGCGCTCGGGAGAAAGACGGCAATCGGCGTCGCGTGCGCGAAGGCCCCGAGCAACGAGATATCGCACGCGAACGATTCCCAGGTCAGTGCAATTCTGATCATCATGCTGGCTGAATCAAGGACCAGCATGGATGCGCAAGGCCTATTCACCGCAAGCGTGCCGTGTTCTCTCTAGCCCGCTTTCGACAGGCGCTGGCCGGCATACATCGCAGGCTTGAACCCTGATTCCGGCTTTCATCACGACAAAGCCGCATCACAACAGACGGCGCAGAGCGCGTTGGCGCGAGTCCGATCGAGCTCTTCCAGTTTCCTCGCTTCATACTTCCGGCTTCGTTGGACGGAACGCATCGACGACTTTGGAACCGCTGGCTGTGAAGTGGCTCACATTGCGCAAGACAATATACGTGTATCCGTCGTGCTGGGTGGACATGGCAGACGGAGATGCGCATGAAACGCCTCATGCTCTCGCTCATTGCAGCCTTGCTTCTCGCCGGAGCGGCCAACAGCATGCTCAGATCGCACGCACTGTTCGACCAGAGCGGCATGCCATCCATCCAGGAACTGCAGACAGGTCAGGCAAACAAGCTCCCTGAACAGGAGATGCAGGACCGTTCGATCTTGTTTGCGAAAGAACCGGCGCAATAGAGCGAACCGCCCGCTTTCCCGGCTGTCCGTCTTACTCGGCCGCCTCGGTTGCGGGTCGTGACTGTCCGTCGTTTGGCCCCGCTCGTGCCGTCTCCTGGTCGAACCAGAGGCTATGGTGCTCGCGAGCCCAATTGACGTCGACCTCACCCGTGCCCATGGCCTCGAACGCACCTTCCATTCCGATCGTGCCGATATAGATGTGCGCGAGCATCGCCGCGACAAACAAGACGGCCACGACGGAGTGCACCACCTGGGCAATCTGCATGCCCTCGATCCCCGTGCCGTAGAACGGAAACATCAGCGCATAGCCGGTCGCGGCGACGAGCCCGCCGCCGATCACGACGATCCAGTAAATCGCCTTCTGCCCGCCATTGAAGCGATTGGCCGGCGGATGGTCATGCCCGAACAAGCCGCCGCCACGTTTCGCCCATTCGATATCCACCTTGTTGGGAATGTTGCCGCCAATCCACATCAGGAAGATCAGGACCACGCCGAGCGTGAACGGGAAGCTCAGATAATTGTGGGCGTACTTCGCCCATTGCGACCATTCGGAAAAGGCCTCGAAGCCGATCAGCGGCAAGAGCAGCGGCCGGCCGAAGGTGATGTTGAGGCCGGAGATCGCCAGGATGATGAAGCAGGTTGCCGTCATCCAGTGCACGAAGCGCTCGAAGACGTTGAAGCGCACAATGGTACGACCCGATCGGCCACTTTCCAGCCGGACCATGCCGCGGGTGAGATAGAAGATCATGATCAGGGCGGTCATCCCGATGATCGCGATGCCACCGATCCAGCGCAGCGTGACATCGCGGAACTCGCGCCACTCACGTCCCTGTGGCTGCTCCAGGACGCCGGACCGCTGGTCCGGAATGCTCACCCGGCCCTGGATCCGGTTCAGCTCCTGCAGAAGCTGCTGCTCCTTGACCGAACTTGCAGTCGGATTGACCTGTTGAGCACTCGCGGGCGCCGCCATCACCAAGAGAAGCAGCGTGCAGACGCCGAAAGCCAGGCGAATGAACATTCCAAATGACGCCATCACGTCCTCCCCGGTATTGCGCGCCCTCGGCTGCCCACCTCAAGATTCGATCGTCTCGCGATAGGCGGTCTTCCAGCCCCACGCGCCCGAACCATAGCCGCGCTTCATGACCCGCTCTTTGTAGATCTGGGCAATGATCTCGCCGTCGCCGGCGAGCAACGACTTGGTCGAGCACATTTCGGCGCAGAGCGGCAGCTTGCCTTCGGCCAGCCGGTTCGCACCGTATTTCTCGTATTCTTCCTTGCTGCCGTCGGCCTCGGGGCCGCCCGCGCAAAAGGTGCATTTGTCCATCTTGCCGCGCGAGCCGAAATTGCCAACCTTCGGATATTGCGGCGCCCCGAAGGGACAGGCGTAGAAGCAATAGCCGCAGCCGATGCAGAGATCCTTGGAGTGCAGCACCACGGCATCCGCCGTGGTGTAGAAACAGTTCACCGGACACACGGCCGCGCAAGGCGCGTCCGTGCAGTGCATGCAGGCCATCGAGATCGAGCGCTCGCCCGGTTTGCCGTCGTTGATGGTGACGACGCGGCGCCGGTTGATGCCCCAGGGCACCTCGTGTTCGTTCTTGCACGCCGTGACGCAGGCGTTGCATTCGATGCACCGGTCAGCGTCGCAAAGAAACTTCATTCGAGCCATGTTCGTTGCTCCCTCAAGCCGCGACGATCTGACAAAGCGTGACCTTCGGCTCCTGCATGCCCGTCGCCGGGTCGTAGCCGTAGCTCGTGATGGTGTTGGCGCTCTCACCGAGCACGATCGGGTCGGTGCCGGCCGGATAGTTCTTGCGCAGGTCGGCGCCGCCCAGCCAGCCGCCGAAGTGGAACGGCATCCAGGCCACGCCCTTGCCGACACGCTCCGTAACCAGCGCCTTCATCCGGGCGCGCGAATTGTTTTCGGCGCCGCTCACCCAGACCCAGCCGCCGTCCTTGATGCCGCGATCGGCGGCATCGGCGACGCTGATCTCGATGAACATGTCCTGCTGCAATTCGGCGAGCCAGGGATTGGTGCGCGTCTCCTCCCCGCCCCCCTCATACTCCACCAGCCGCCCCGAGGAGAGGATGAGCGGAAACTGCTTTGCGATCCCCTTTTCGACCGCCGCCTTCTGCACGGAGAAGCCGATATTGGGCAGACGGAACTGCTTGGCGTCAGGCAGGGTTGGATACTTCTCCACCAGGTCGACGCGCGGCGTATAGATCGGTTCACGATGCACCGGAATCGGATCCGGCAGACCGAACGCGTTCATGCGCGCCTTGCCGTTGCCGAAGGGCACGCAGCCGTGCTTCAGCGCGACGCGCTGGATGCCGCCTGAGAGGTCGAGTGCCCAGGATACGGCATCCGGATTAGCCGCGTTGACCTTCTGGATCGTCGCCATTTCAGCCTCGGTGAGATCCTTGTCCCAGCCGAGCTTCTTCAGGCTTGCCAGCGTGAACTCGGGGTAGCCGTCCTCGATCTCCGACCCCTTGGAAAAGGATTTGTCGGCAAGCAGGCTCACCTTCCGCGTCGTGCCGTCCGGCAGTTTTTCCTCGCGCTCGATGCCGAAGCGTGGGCGGAAAGCGCCGCCGCCGTCCATGACATGCAAATTGTTGTTGTAGAGCAGCGGCGAGCCGGGATGTTTCACCTCCGGCGAGCCCCAACACGGCCAGGGCAGGCCGTAATAGTCGCCGCCGACCTCCGGATCGTCCTTCGGCGCGCGCATCGTCACCAGATCGAATTTGTTCTGGTTCTTCATATGCGCCTTGATGCGCTCCGGCGACTGGCCGCAATAGCCGGTCGACCAGCTTCCGCGGTTGATCTCGCGGAGCACGTCCTCCGCGAGCGGAAGGTTGTTCTCGACCTTGATGTTCTTGAACATCTTGTCGGCGAAGCCGAACTTCTTCGCCATCAGGTAGATGACCTCGAGATCGTCCTTGGATTCGAAGATCGGCTTGACGATCTGCTCGCCCCACTGCATCGAGCGGTTGGAGGCGACGCGCGATCCCGAGCATTCGAATTGCGTGGCGACAGGCAGGATATAGACGCCGTCCTTCCGTCCCGCCTCGACCGCGAGCGACGCCCAGGTGGTCGGGTGCGGATCCGCGATCACCAGCAGGTCCAGTGCCTTCAAACCCTTCATCGACTCCGGAATGCGGGTGATGCTGTTGCTGGCGTGGCCTTGCACGAATACGGCCTTGACGTTGTCCTTCTGTGCAACGTCGGCCTTCGGCAAGAGCGCAGCATCGAACCATCGCGTCAGCGGGATGCCTGGGGTCTCCATCTGCTTCTTCTCGTCGAAGCGGGAGACCAGGTACTCGTAGTCGACCTCCCAGACCCGCGACCAGTGCTTCCAGGCGCCTTCCGCAAGGCCGTAATAGAACGGCAGGGTCACGATATCGAGGCCAACGTCGGTTGCGCCTTGCACGTTGTCATGGCCGCGCAGGATGTTGGCACCGGCGCCCGCCTTGCCGACATTGCCGGTCATCAGCAGCGCGATGCAGCTCGCCCGCACATTGGCCGTGCCGACGGTGTGCTGGGTCTGCCCCATGCACCAGATGATGGTCGCGGGCTTCACGGTCGCGAACATCTTGGCGACGCGTTCGAGCTGCGCAGCGGGCACGCCGGTGACGCGTTCGACCTCCTGCGGATTCCACTTCTCGACCTCCTTGCGCAAATCGTCGAAACCGTAGACGCGCGAGGCGATGAACTCCTTGTCCTCCCAGCCGTTCTTCAGGATGTGCCACATCATGCCGTAGAGCACGGGAATGTCCGTGCCGGGACGGATCCGAACATATTCGGTGGCATGGGCCGCGGTGCGGGTCAGGCGCGGATCGAAGACGATGAAGTTCGCCTTGTTGAGCTCCTTCGATTCCAGGAGATGCTGCATGCTGACGGGATGCGCCTCCGCGGCATTGCTACCGATGAACAGCATCGTCTTGGAGTTGCGCATGTCGTTGATGCTGTTGGTCATGGCACCGTAGCCCCAGGTATTGGCGACGCCCGTGACCGTGGTGGAATGGCAGATACGCGCCTGGTGGTCGGTGTTGTTGGTCCCCCAGAACGCGCCGAGCTTGCGGAACAGATAGGAGCCCTCGTTCGTCATCTTGGCGGAACCGAGCCAGTAGACGGAATCGCTGCCCGATTTTTCGCGAACCTGTAAGAGCTTGTCGCCGATCTCGTTCACCGCGGTGTCCCAGGACACGCGCGTCCATTGGCCGTTCACGAGCTTCATCGGATAGCGCAACCGCCGATCACTGTGCACGAGCTCGCGTACGGAGGCACCTTTCGCACAATGTGAGCCGCGGTTGATCGGCGAATCCCAGCTCGGCTCCTGGCCGATCCAGACGCCGTTGAGCACTTCCGCGGTCACCGTGCATCCGACGGCGCAATGCGTGCAGATGCTCTTCTTGACGACGGCCCCGGCCGCGAGCGGTCCGGCCACCGCGGCTTCCGCCTTGCGCACACTGCCGATCGGCATGGTGCTGAGTGCCGCAAGCGCGCCGCCGGCAAGGCCGGACCTGCGCAGGAAGGAACGGCGATCCAGACCGCCGGCCTGACCCGCAAGGGATTCAGCGACGGAGCCGCGACGATCGGAACGCTGGTGTGTTCGCTTGATAAGCACGGGAAGCCTCCCTCAAGCCGGATAGCGATTGACGCGGTAATAGGTTTTTACGTGGTCGGATTCCTTGTAGCGCGCCTTGCGCTTCTCATCGTTGTTCTCGCTGTCGGCTTGTGCCGGCCCGACCAGCGGTGTCGCGAGCGTCGCGCCGGCGCCGACCGTGCCGATGCCGACCTTGCGCAGGAAATCGCGGCGTCCCACCTTGGCTTTCGTCTCGTCACTCATCGCATCTCTCCCGCACCGACGCGCGTCGGTCAGTTGGCGAATGTGAATGCTTCCGTCTCGATCTCGATAAAGGCACGGCCGAGTGCCCCCACGACCCGATAGAATCGGGCGTTGTCGGTGCTCTCCATGTCGGCGAACAGCCGCCCGATCCAGGGCGACACGTGTTTTTCAAAAAAGGCGCGTTGAGCCTCCGGCGAGGCGTCGAGGCTGCCGTCGGCAAAGCCCGACATGATCTCGCAGAGGATGGCGGCGTGATCCTCGGGCTCGGAATTGTTGGCGACCCGCCCGATGCCGAGCGCGGCCATATCCGCGCGCAGCCGTGACAACGGCCGCTCGTTGAGGAAGCCGGTGAGGTAGTACGAGGCATAGGGCAGCAATTCCCCGCGGCCGAGCCCGACGAACAGGTCGAAATATTCGCGCTCGACTTTCGCCGCGACAGCGCTTGAGGCCGCCTCAGCCAGCGCAACATGCGCGCGCCCGAGCGGCGTCGCGTCGCCCGTCAACATGGAAAGCTGGTCGAGCAATCGTCGCGACGGTGGCGCAGATAGAAGCATTGCCAGAAGCGCGTATTCCTGCGCGCGCGCCGCATCGACGGGATCGAGTGGTTCTGCGGAGAAGGCCTGTTCGCTGTAGAGATCGGGCCGCAGATCGTTGCGAGCTACGCCGGTGGCGGCTTCGACTGCAACCACCCGTTGTGCGGGTACCTTGGTCCAGTTCGAGACGGATGGCTGGCTGATGCCGATTTTGCGCGCAAGCTCGGCTATGCCGCCCGCGGCATCGATCGCGCGATCAAGACCGTCATCCCGCACGTGGACCTCCCATCCGAGTCCCGTCTGCCTAGTCGCACCTGCTCGATTATTCTTTTGTTACAAAGCAGTATGCGGAGGGTAGTCCTGGTTCCACGGACGGTCAATCGCTTGGCCATAGCCGGAGGCTATAGCCTTTCGTCGCGCTGCTCAGGACGGCAGTGCACCACCATGCGTGCGCGGCATGACGGGCTCGGCAAAATCCGCGTGTCTCTCCGCCACGATCGGTTGCGCTGCAACAGGGGCTGTTGGCAGTTCCGGCGCATTCGCCTGCTCAGGAGCTTCGAGGGCAGCGCTCGTGTCGGCTTGATGCAATTCCTCCGAAGAATCCGCTGATTCACCAAGCGCATCGGGCAATGACTCTGCCACTTCGCGCACACCGCCAATGACGCGATCGACGAGAGCCGCCAGTTCTTCCGAGGTACAATCCAGCGGTCCAAATCCCGGCATTGCGGTCGGGTCGTTGAAATCCCATGCGTTCTCCGCAAGCCCGACGAAGTCGCGGATGGCAGGATCGGCGACCCAAGCGCGGCGAAGGGCCGCACGGCTCAACTCCTGTGGAATACCCTTGCGCAGGAACGCGGTGACGTCGGTCGCAGCGTTGATCTCGTCGATCGATGGCAGGCTTGAGAGGTCGAACTCGCTCTCGCCGTCCTTCGCAACGTCCTTTAAACCATCCTTGGCCTCGGGCGGCGGCGCGGGCTGCGCCTCGGCAGGCTTCGCCGGCTCTGGTCGCGACTCGCGCTTGCGGCGGGACCAACGCGCAAGGAACTCTTCCTCGCTCATTCCTGTCCGCCTTCATGTTCGCGCCGGGCGAGCGCCTCGGGGTCAGCCCGGCGCCGCTTGCGCTTGACGAATTCCCGCTCAACATGGTGCTCGACAATGAAGCTTTCAATCGCCTCCCTCAGCACCTCCGGCATCGGCACCGCCTCGACGAGATTGTCGGCAGCCTCGGTAAAGCCCTCGCCTTCCGAGGGATCGGCGGTAACGGTCGTGACGACATAGGGCCACACGCCTTCCGAAGGGGACAGCACGGTCCAGATGCTCGGACTGCCGGAGGCGAGATTGTCGCGATAGCGCGCCGTCTCGGACGGATAAAGATCCACGGTCGCGCTTCCGGCATAGAACAGCGTCGTGCCGTCCTGCTCGCGAAGCACGGTCCAGGGTCTCATGGCGGGCTCGTCCGGCAGGATGGCGACGCCACGCCAGATGAAATCGACCCAAGGGGAGTCTGCCTTGCGCCGCTCGACCACGACACCGACCGGAATCGACAGCAATGGCAGCGCCGCGGGGCTCATGTCACCATCTCCAGACGTTTGACCGGCAAGCCTGTCAGCAGATTCTGGGGCTTCATGCGCAGTTTTTGATCCGCCGACATCGACAGGATCAGGTAGACCGGCTCGTCCTCGACATCGTCGAGCGCGAGCATTGAATCGACGAAGGTGAGGCGGAAGAGCGCGAGCACACGCTCGGCGCTGGGCCCGTCGAGCTCCTCGCCGTGCCAGAGACGATCGCCGAGCCTTGTGGCATCGGCATCGAGCCCGACATACCAGGTGAGCTTTGCGTCCTGCAGTGCGCGCAGCGGTTCGATCGTGACGTCCAAACCGAGCAGATGAGAGAGCCAGCGCCTCATCACCTGCGCCAGGGCGGTCGGCCCCAAGCCGTCGGCCGTGAGGTCGAAGGCCATGTCGAACTGGTCGCTGCGCTGCCAATAGGCAGCAACATTCTCCGCGTTCAAGACATCGACCACCGCATCGGTTGTGGCGCCTAGCATCGACATCAGCGATAGCACCGGAGTTGGGCTAATTCCGCCGACAATCTCCTCGTCGCCGAGCAGCAGGGCCTGCTCATGCGGCAGAATCCGCTGGGCCCGGAAGAACAGTTCGGCCGCGCGCAGCACGAACGGATCGTCGCAACCGTCGAGCGCATTGCGCAGGATGACGTGCACGAGCTGATTGACGAACAGCGGCGGCAGATCGTTCGCGCCTGCGCGCACCGTTGCAAGATAAGCAGCTTCGAGCGTCGGATGCCGCAACAGGAGATCGCGAAAGGCCAGCACGAACTGCCAGTTCTCCCGGGCGTCGGGATCGGCAATACCGGCGATTTCGCCGGCGCTGACCGGTTGGCGCGGATCGGAGAGCAATTCCCGGTGCAGCCGGCGTTCGACCTGACACGCATCCTCCGGCGGCATCAGTTCGGGACGGGCAAAATAGGCCTTGAGGAATTCGTCGGTAACGCGGAGCCCGCCGCCCTCGTCGCGATCGAGCAGATGATGGCCGCAGGCAATCCAGAAATCGTTCATCTGGCAGTTGGCCTCCGGCCCAGATCCACAAGCTTGAGATTGCCGTCAGGCTCGATGTCGTCCTCCATTTCCATGAACGAGAACGCCTTGCCGTGCCCCTGCCCTTCGCGCAGTTGCAGTCGGCGGAAGGACTCGCGGACCTCGCCGTCGCTTACGGCCCGGTGCACCGCAACAAGGGAGCTGATCGGATGGCTGCAGAGCGACTGCGAAAACGCCACCTCCTCTTCTGCGGCGCTCTTCGCTGTCGCCATATCCGGCGCGCCGAAACGATCGACCAGTTGCCCGGCAAGGAGATCGACCAGGTTGCGGTAATCGTCCTCGGTGGCCGGAACGATCTGCGCCAGCGTCGACCAGCCCCAGGACTGCACCCCGAGGAAACCGCCGCGGAAGGCCGCGCGCGCCTTGCCCTCGAGCTTCGCAGGATCGCAATCCCAAAAGCGGAAAACGCCGGAGACGGCCCATTCGCCCGGCTCTGCCGCCACGTCAAACACGAATGTGTCGGAGGGATCGAGCGCGATGGTACGCAGGAGCTTCACAGCCGCGGCCCCCCGAGTGCCGGATCGAGCCAGGATGGGGTCGCAAGCGCCTGGACGAGGTCGCCACGCTCGATCGCGCCCGCCCCAACCCGGCGCGTCAGCAGATCGCCGAGATCGTCGATGCGCCGCACGGTCTGTCGCTCGCGCGGCATACGCGAGACATAATCGCGCGCGACACCGTCAAAACCGTCTGCCTGCCAGCCGTCAATCACCAGCATCAGGTGCCGGGCAAAGCTCTCTGTCAATTGCTCGGCGCCGGCCTCACCAAACCCTTCCTGGTCGAGCGCCGAGGCAAGCGGGTGAACGCCCGGCTCGTCGTCGTCCATGGCAACCGTCCGGATCATGGCGCCAAACACCAGCCATGGCGGCGGTGTGTCTTCGTCGGCGTCGCGTGGCCATCCCAACCGTCCGCCGCCGACCAATCCCCCGTCGACCCTGACCGCGTCAGGCCAATCGATGGTGATCGGCTTGCTCGGCGGCGCATAGGCGCGCAGCGCATCGGTGAGTGCGACCATGCCGGCGTAGAACGCGCGACGCGCGCTGCACAGAGGCTCTCGGGGCTCAAGGACCACGGCAAACTCAGCAAGATCGAAGCGGCCGACATAGACCAATGTGCCCGCACCACTCTCCGGTGCAATGCGGCATGCATGGGCAAAAGCATCGCCACTCTCGCGCAGCCGCACCAAGGTGAACGGCGGCGGCAGGCGGATCGGTTCCACCGGGGAAACGTGGCTGACTGGGGTCGACGGCAGGCCGTCCTCCGCTTTCCTTTTCTTCCCGATGGATAATGTCTATACGAGGCAAAGGGCCGGCGCGAGTCCACAGTCGGCGCCCGACTAGCGGAGGGATTAACCTGTCGCAGCCGTCGAAGACCGTCTTGATCTGCTCGTGCGAAGACACGATGCGTCTCGACATGGCCGCGATCCGGCGCGGATGTCCGAACAGCGAGATCAGAGGCTTTCGCCATCTCTGCGGGCCCGAACTCGATCATTTTCGCAAGGCAGCCGCGGAGACTGGCCCGCTGACGGTCGCCTGCACGCAGCAGGCCGCGCAGTTTTCGGACGAGGCCGGCGAACGGGCCAAGGCGATCAGCTTTGTCAATATCCGTGAGACGGCCGGCTGGTCACACGAAGGGGCGCGCGCCGGCGCGAAAATGGTCGCCCTGTTGGCGGCCGCCTCCATCCCGGCGCCCGACTATCCGCTGGTCACCCTGTCGAGCGACGGCGTGATCCTGATCTATGGGCGCAACGAAGCTGCGATCGAGGCCGGCCGGCTGCTTGCGGATCACCTCGACGTCACGGTCATGCTGAAGCAGATCAGTGACACCGTGCCGCAGGCGGCAACGGTCTTCCCGATCGTGAGGGGCACCATCCGCTCTGCAAAAGGACACTTTGGCGCCTTCGAGCTCATGATCGACGACTATGCCAGGCCCCGCCCCTCCTCGCGCGATCGCTTCGTGCTTGACGCTTCCCGAGACGGAGTGACGTCGCACTGCGATATCGTGCTGGACCTTTCGGGCGGGATGCCGCTGTTTCCCGCACACGACCTGCGCGACGGGTATCTCCGCGCCGACCCGAACGATCCCGCCGCGGTGCTGCGCGCCGTCTTGACCGCACGCGACCTCGTCGGCAGCTTCGACAAGCCGAAATATGTCGACGTTACGCCCGGTCTTTGCGCCCATTCGCGCTCGAAGCGCACGGGGTGCCATCGCTGCCTCGATCTCTGCCCGACCGGCGCAATCACGCCCGCCGGCGATCATGTCGCTGTTGATCCGAACATCTGCGCGGGCTGCGGGCAATGCGCCGCCGCCTGCCCGACTGGCGCTGCATCTTACACGTTACCGCCCGCCGATACGCAGCTTCAAAGACTTCGCGCCATGCTGCTCGCCTACCACGCGGCCGGCGGCGCCAACGCGGTGCTGCTGTTCCATGACGGCTCGCACGGCACACCGTTGATCGAAGCTCTGGCACGACATGGCGACGGTCTTCCCGCGAACGTGCTTCCCTTTGTCGTCAACGAACTCACGCAGGTCGGGTTGGAAGCGATCGTCGGCGCATTCGCTTATGGTGTAACAGCCGTGCGCTATCTGCTGCGCGCAAGGCCGCGCCACGATGTGACCGGACTATCGCAGACGATCGGCATGGCCGATGCGATCCTTGGCGGTCTCGGCTTTGATGGCCAGCGCGTCGCCACGATCGAGACCGACGACCCTGACGCGCTCGGCAGCCATCTCAGCGGCATCGGCCCGCTTGCGGCGGTCGCAACACCGGCGACCTTCAGAACCGTCGGCAAGCGGCGCGACCTCCTGCGCTTCGGCCTCAGCGAGCTGCATCGTCTTGCGCCAAAGCCGGTGGACGTGATTGCGCTGCCGCAGGGCGCTCCAGTCGGCGCGATCAGCGTCGACACGGACGGGTGCACGCTGTGTCTCTCGTGTGTCTCCGCCTGCCCGACCGGCGCGCTGCGCGACGATCCCGAGCGGCCGGTGCTGAAATTCATCGAGGACGCCTGCGTGCAATGCGGCCTGTGCCAGACCACCTGTCCGGAAAAGGTCATCACGCTCAAGCCGCAGATCGATTTCCGCGCCGCCCGCGCTCCCGCCGCGGTCATCAAGGAAGAGGAGCCCGCGCTCTGTGTCCGCTGCGGCACGGCGTTCGGGGTGAAGAGCACGATCGACCGGATCGCCGCCAAGCTCGAGGGGCGGCACTGGATGTATCCCGCCGGCGACAAACGGATCGAGGCGCTCAAGATGTGCGCCGACTGCCGCGTCATCGTCATGAGCGAGCAGCAGTTCAATCCGTTCAAGGGCATTCCCGAACGCACGCCGCCGCGAACGACGGACGACTACCTACGTCAGCGCGAGGGCAAGGACTAGACAAGACCAGCAGACATCTACGCAGGGGCAGGAAACCAGGGGAAGCATCACCATGTCTCGTTTGATCACAGCTCTGTCGACGTGCTTGATCTCCATCGCTTTCGCCGGCACAGCGGCCGAAGCTGCCGCTCCTCCACTGACCAAGGCACAAAAGGTTGCCGTGAAACAGGCGATCGCCGCCTGCAAAGCCGAGGCCAAGGGCAAGAAGATCGCATGGCTGTCGCGTCGCAAATACGTCAATCACTGCGTCGCGGAAGCGCTCAAGGAGCACCCCAGCATCGACGTCATTCAGATCCTCAAGCAACATCCGGAGATGAGGGATCTTCCGATGGACAATTGGGATTCGATCTGAGAGGCAGCTATCGCGACGTCACGCGGCCAAGGAAATCGGTGAGCGCGCGGCGATCCTCGGGCGAGCCGATGCGCTGCTCCGGCATCTTGGTACCGGGGGTGTAGGCATTCGGTCCAACCTCGAACAGCTTTGCAACCGTCTCCGGCGTCCAGACGATGTCCATCGTCTTCAGGGCATCGGAGAAGCGGTAGCCCGGCAGCGATGCGATCTTACGGCCAAACAGTCCGGCAAGCGTTGGGCCTGCGCGCTGGACCTCCTTGTCCGACAGCGTGTGACAGGCAACGCACGCCCGGAATACGTCGGCGCCATGATCGCCGGCATAGGCAGCGAGCGGATCGGCCGGAGAGCCCATCAGACTCGAGCCGACGGGATCGCCGGTGCGTGCATTCCACCGCCTGATCTTGCCGTCCGCGCCCCCCGTCATCAGCGTCTCGCGATCCGGAAGGAAGGCAACCGACCACACCGGCAGCCCGGGCCCGACCAGCGTGCGTAGCAGGCTGCGCGACTTGCGATCGATGATCGCAACTGTGCCGCCGATGCCGGCCGCGGCAATCAGCTTGCCGTCGGCCGACATGGTCACGGCCACCACCGGTGTTGGGCCGGCCGATATCTCGCCGCTGACCTTGCCGTCCGTGGTCAGCATCCGCAATATGCCGTCGACCGCGCCTGTGACGATTTCACCGTCCGGCGCCACGGCTACCGCGTTGAGCGGAGCCGGCAACGTCACGATCTCAGGCCGGCTATCCGGCAAACGCCAGATACGCAACGTAAGGTCGTAGCCGGCGCTGACGAGCGACCTGCCGTCCGGCGTGAAGGCGACGCCGTTGACGTTCTGCGAATGCCCTTCGAGCACGCGCGACACGCCGTCCGACAGCGACCAGATCCGCACCGTCCGATCCCATGAAGCCGATGCGAGCAGTGCGCCGTCGGGAGAGACCGCGAGTGCGACGATTGGACCGACGTGTCCCTCGAACACCCGGTCCGGCTGCCGCCGGCCCGCCGTCCAGACCGCAATTCGTGCATCGGCACCCGCCGTGATCATGCGGCCGTCGTTCAGAAAGGCGACGGCATTGACCGCATCAGCATGATACCGCAGCACCTCCTCCGCTGTCTCCGCCTTTAGCGACCAGCGAATGGCGGCTGAGTCGAAGCTGCCGGACAAGAGGCTGTCCCCATCGGGGGAAATAGCAAGAGCCCGCACGGAGCCGCCGTGTCCGGCCATGTCGGCGTGCACGGATGATACGGCCAAGATGGCCCACAAGGCTGCGGCGCCGCCCGCGCAGAAAGGTAGTCTCATTGACCCTCGCCGCGTCCCGTTCACGCTCTCAAGATTGCCAGAAGAGCCGACGGAGGAGAATATCCGAACCGATCTATTTGGCTGGTGCCGTCGTGGTTTTGGAGGATCCTTGAGGCGCGGCCTGCATTCCAGGCGGGCTCTGACCCTGGGGACTTTCGGCGGGCGCGCCACCCGAGCCTGTATTGATGGGGCCCGTCCAGCCTTGCGGCTGTGGTTGGCCCTTCTCCTCGGGAGGGGTTGGTGCCGCAGATGAGTTGGTTTGCGCGGGTTGGGCGGAGGCGCTCTGGAAGAAGCAGAGTGCCGCGAAGCACAAGATCGTTGTTGGCAATTTCACGTCGGATCCTCCGGTGCGTGTACTAAACCGGGCAACGCTGCCTTCCGTTCCGGAGCGTGCATTGCAATAACCTGACTTCTCTCATCCTCCGCTTGAACGCCGGTGGTCCGAAGACTAGTCTCTGGCTGGTCACGTCAAGGACGACTGGCATGCAGGGGCCAACGCGGCCATTTCTGCGGATGATGGCGCGGTTGCGCGCTGTCCGCGCGCTTGATGGGCCGCAAGATCCCATTTCCCGAGAAGCCTCGCCCTTCCTGATCCTCGTTGCCATCGTGCTTGCGCTTCTTTTTTCGATATTAGAGGTCGACCTGAATACCGCGGCGCTTCAGTCCGTAGGCTTGATGGGCAATGGATTTTCCATCGATCCCATCTTCAAGAGCCCATAAGATCGCTTGTGCCTTGGTGCGATCAACGAGTTTGCTCGCGGCAAGCCGTGTCGTATAACACCTTGACGTTTCGATCGAAGGAGGCTGCGGATGAAGGCTTTTCTTCTTGGCTGCGTCGCGGCCATGGTGGTCGCGATTGCGGGAATGGTGGTCTTGAATCGGGTCCAGGAGCCCGTCGCCCAGGCGTTTGCTACGACCGGCGTGCGTCTCTGAGACACTCAAATCTCGCAGAGCGTTAGGCCCCGTCGGCCGGTGCGATTCTCCACGCTTCCGCGTGCGAAAGACCCCACGATCGTCTCGCCTTTCGAGACCGTCGGGGCATCCTGTATCGGCAAGACGACACGCGAGGAGTTCGAGAGCATCGAGCAACTTTCGTGCACGGGCCTTGGCGTTTGCGGTGCAAGGTATGCTGCAAACGCCGAGGGTGTGGACCATCGCAGCGTTCGGCGTCAGCTTTTCTCGACTAGCCCTACCCGTTTTGGCCTTTCGGTGCATACGAAAGCTGGAGTGCACATCCGTGTGGCCTTCACCCAAATCGGCATCAGGAAACTGGCGCGTCGGAGCCCGCTACAAGACATTGATGCGGCTGAGGCTTTCCGACGGCGCAAGGGCGCCGAAGGATGGGTGACCGCGAAGTCGGCAAGCCAGGCTGGTGCTTCGCGTGGAACTTGGCGAAGGCCGTAAAACCCTGAGTTCGTGCGATATTTTTGAACAGCTATTGCATGATACTCATAATATAAAAGACTATCTCCGCTTCGACCGCAGTTCCGATGGGAGGATAAAATGCGCAGGACTGGTGCACACAATTTTCCGGCAATTGATCGCGTGATCTATGGCAAACCGGCGGCTGAGGCCATCAACGAAGAAGCGGAACGACTGAAGGCAACGCGCGTCTTCCTTATCGTCAGCCGCACCTTGAACACCCAGACCGACGAGATTGAGAAAATCCGGCATACGCTGGGCGACAAACATGCTGCGACCTTCGACGGAATTGCACAGCACACCACGCGCAAGCAAGCTGCCGAAGTTGCGCTCCACGCCAAGGAAGCACACGCCGATCTCGTCGTGGCCGTCGGCGGCGGTTCTGCCGTTGACCTCGCCAAGATCGTCATCATGGCGATGGAGCACGATATCCGCGATGAAGCCGGCTTCGATCCGTTCCCCATGGGCCCGGGCGTGAGCCATTCCCCGTTCCGCACGCCTGCAGTCCGACAGATCGCCGTGCCGTCAACGCTGAATGGCGGCGAATACAATGCCGCGGCGCTTGTCACCGATGAGCGCAACAAGCTGAAGCAAATATTCTTTCACCCCCACATGATGCCGGTGGCAGTCATCCTCGACCCTGCCCTCACGCTTCATACGCCTTCGAATCTCTGGATGGGATCGGGCACTCGCTCCATGGATCACGGCATCGAAGCATTGTGCTCGCCAGCTGGCACCCCCCTTGCTGACGAAGTGGTTCTGGCGGGTATCCGCACGCTGCGCGATGGAATGCTCCGGACCCTGCAACAACCTGACGATTTCGAGGCGCGCCGCTTGTCTCAATACGGCTCATGGCTTGCGTCCTTTGGACTGCAGGCACGCGTTCCCATGGGCGCAAGCCACGGCATCGGCCACGTGCTTGGTGGGACTTTCGGGGTTCCTCACTATTATTGCACGCCGGTCATCATGCCGAGCCTTCTTCGCTATAACAAGCCGTTCACCGATGACGCGCAGAAGCGTTTGGCGGCAGCTTTGGGGGCTCCCGGTGGGGACGCGGCAGACGCCTTTGCGGAGTTCGTCAGGCAACTTGGACTACCGGGCCGCCTCGCTGAGGTCGGCATCGGCGAAGACAAGTTCGGCAAGATCAGCGAAATCGCGATCAACCATCGCTTCGTCAAAGCCAATCCGCGCCCCTTCAACGACCAAGCCGAAATCGTCGATCTGCTGCGAATGGCCGCGTAGCTGCCATGGCGGCGGCCGATGGTAGAGGCACAGCCGTTTGCCTCCGCCATCGGCCTACACCGCCCAGAAGCCAACGTCGGTTAAGCCGTTTCTCAATTGTCGGCCGAATGCGTTCTCTCGCACTCGCTCGCGACCGGGCTGCCCAAAGCCTGCCGTCCGGCCTCCAGCAGGAGGTCGGACAAACGCTTGTCGTCGACTGCACGCGCCAGCACGACCGCACCGACCATGGTCGCAATTGCGCCGGCGGCGCTCTGTCTCACATCCGATGACGGCCTCGCCGAGGTCAGCCGCGCGATGATATCGATCATCTTGCTGAGCCCCCGTTCAAGGGTGCGCCGCGCCTCCGGACCTGAACGTCCGATGTCGGCGGCCAAGGCCGGCAGCGCGCAACCGCGCCCCGGATCGTCACGGTGGAGAGGACCCAGGTAAGACTCGACAAGTGCGTCGAATCCCTTCCCGGCGGGCAGCCCCTGCGTGAGGCTGAGCCAATGCACGATCGTTCGATCCATGGCCAGGGCGAGCCCTTCGACGACCAACGCGTCGCGCGATTTGAAGTAGGCGTAGAAGCTGCCATGCGTCAGATTGGCGAGCTTCATCAGGTCGGCCACACTCAGGCCATCGGCGCCGGCCTGGCGCAGACCGCGGGAAGCGCTTTCGACGATGCGTCTGCGGGTATGCTGCCCATGGTCTTTCGGGTAACGCATCGCCTGCTCCGGGATGGCACAAGATATTCGCTGTTGACGATCCCATCACGGCCGGAGCTTCCAGCCCACGCAGAGACGACGAAATGTCGTCTGCAGCGCGGGTCGCAAGCCGTGGCTTCACGCGACCTTGAGATTGGCCCCACTGTCGGCATCAAGGAATCCCGTCAGCCTGCCCCTGATCAATCGCTCGGCGTCCGCCATGATGCGGTCGATCAACTCCTTCACGGTCGGAATATCGTGAATGAGTCCGACGACCATGCCGCAGCTCCAGGCGCCCGCGTCCATGTCGCCGTCGATCATCACCCTGGGATAGACGCCCGCTACCTGATCATGGATGTCGTCGATCTTGAGGTTCTTGCCCTTCTCGCGCTCGACCTCGAGCAGATGCTCGACGCCCTTGTTGTTCAGGACCCGCTCGGTGTTGCGGAGCGCGCGCATAACGAGCCTGGTGTCGAGCTCGGACGCCGCGACCAGCGCCTTCTTGACGTTCTCGTGCACCGGCGCTTCCTTGGTGGCGATGAACCGCGTACCCATGTTCATTCCCGCCGCTCCCATCGCAAGCGCCGCAACCAGGCTGCGCGCGTCGGCCATGCCGCCGGATGCCACGAACGGGATCTTCAGTTCATCGGCCGCACGCGGCAGCAGGATCATGTTGGGCATGTCATCCTCGCCCGGATGGCCGCCGCACTCGAAGCCGTCGACGCTGACGGCATCGCAGCCGATCTGTTCGGCCTTCAACGAATGCCGGACCGAGGTGCATTTGTGGATCACCTTGATGCCGCCCGCCTTCAGGGCCGGCATGTATTGTTCAGGGCTACGTCCGGCCGTCTCGACGATCCTGACGCCGCCCTCCCTGATGGCAGCGATATACTCCGGATAAGGCGGGGCGCTGAAGGTCGGCAGGAAGGTCAGGTTCACGCCGAACGGCTTGTCCGTCATGTCCCGGCAGCGCGCGATCTCCTTGGCAAGCAGCTCCGGCGTCCGCTGGGTGAGGCCGGTGATCAAGCCGAGCCCGCCGGCGTTGGATACCGCGGCCGCCATTTCGGCGAAGCCGACATAATGCATTCCACCCTGGATGATCGGATGCTCGATACCAAACAGTTCAGTGATCGCTGTCTTCACGAATGATCTCCCCGCGTTTCCGCTCAGTGGATGATTTCAAACAAGCCCGCGGCGCCCATGCCACCACCGATGCACATGGTCACCACGCCGTATTTCGCCTTGCGCCGCCGTCCCTCGATCAGGAGGTGGCCGGTGAGCCGCGAGCCGGTCATGCCATAGGGGTGGCCGATCGCGATCGAGCCGCCGTTGACGTTGAGCTTGTCCGGATCGATGCCGAGCTTGTCGCGGCAATAGATCACCTGCACCGCATACGCCTCGTTGAGCTCCCAGAGATCGATGTCGTCGATCCTCAAACCGTGGCGCTTGAGCAGACGCGGGATCGCGGCGACCGGGCCGACGCCCATCTCGTCCGGCTCGACGCCGGCGGCGACGAATCCGCGGAAGATACCGAGCGGCTTCAGCCCCTTGCTGGCTGCAAACTTTCCGCTCGTGACCACACAGGCTGAAGCACCGTCCGAGAGCTGGCTGGCATTGCCCGCGCTGATGGTCTTGCCCTCGAACACCGGCTTGATCTTGGCAAGGCCCTCGGCCGTGGTTTCCGGACGCGGGCCCTCGTCTTTCGTGAGCGTCACCTGTTCGTAGGTGACCTCCTTGGTGTCCTTGTTGACGAGCGCCATCCTGGTCGTGAACGGCACGATTTCATCGCTGAAGCGGCCGGCTTGCAGAGCGGCGCCGACGCGGCGCTGGCATTCGAGGCTGTACTCGTCCTGCTTGTCGCGGCCGATCGTGTACCGCTCGGCGACGACCTCCGCCGTATCGAGCATCGACATGTACATTTCGGGCTTCATCGCCATCAGCTCGTCGTCGACGGCGTGGAATTTGTTCATGTGCTCGTTCTGCACGAGGCTGATCGACTCGATCCCGCCGCCGATGGCGACCTCGACCCCGTCCAGCATCACCGAGCGCGCGGCAACGGCGATGGCCTGCAGGCCGGACGCGCATTGCCGGTCGATCGTGGTGCCGGCCACCGTCACGGGCAGGCCAGCGCGGATCGCGCCCTTGCGCGCCACGTTCATCACCATGGTGCCTTGCTGCATCGCGCAGCCCATCACCACGTCTTCCACCTCGCCCGGCGCGATGCCGGCGCGCTTCACGGCTTCGGCCATCACATGCCCGGCCATGGTCGGGCCGTCCGTGTTGTTGAGCGCGCCACGATAGGCCTTGCCGACGGCCGTGCGTGCGGTGGAAACGATGACTGCTTCAGTCGTCATGCTGGCCTCTTCTCTTTACGCGGCCGCATCCAGCTGCGCGTAGCGCAGCACGTGGAACGCGGGATCGCCGAACTGGATGTTGATGGAGGAGATTCGCTTGAAATAGTGTCCGACGTTCAGCTCGTCGGTCATTCCCATGCCGCCGTGAAGCTGCACCCCCTGGTCGGCTACGAACTTCCCGGCATAGCCAATCTTTGACTTGGCCCCGGAGGCGAGCCGCGACAGGCCTGAATCACCGGCGTCGAGGCTGAGATTGAGATGCTGCATCAGGGAGAGCGCCTCCTGATGGGCAATGAACATGTCGACCATGCGATGCTGCAACACCTGAAAGGAGCCGATGGCGGTGCCGAACTGCTTTCGGGTCTTTGAATAGTCCAGCGTTGCGGCATTCAGCTCGCCGATCGCGCCGACGACCTCGGCGCAAAGCGCGCCGATCGCGCGGTCACGACAGGTTTCCAGCGCGGCAACGCCCTCGCCTTCTGCTCCCAGCAATTGTCCGCGGACCTCGCGCAAGCTGATCTCGGCGGCGCGGCGTCCGTCGATGGTCTTGAAGCTCTGGAGATTGACGCCCGCGGCATGGCGGTCGACCACGAACAGGCTGACGCCGCCGCGGTCGCGATTGTCGCCGGCGGTCCGGGCCGAAACGATCAGATGATCCGCCCAAGGCGCTGCCATCACCATGGTCTTCTCGCCGCTCAGAACGTAGTCGTCTCCCTCGCGCCGCGCCTTGGTCGCGATATTGGCGAAATCGAACCGGGAGGCCCTCTCGGTCCAGGCCAGCGCCCAGATCCTGGAGCCGTCGATGATGCCTGGGATGAATGCCTGCTTCTGCTCGGACGTGCCAAGCTGCTCGATCAGGCCGCCAGCAAGCACCACCGTTTCGACGAAAGGCTCGACGACGAGGTGACGGCCGAACTCCTGCATGACGATCATGGTCGACAACGGACCGCCGCCGAGGCCGCCGGCATCTTCGGAAAACGGTGCAGCGAGCAGGCCGAGCTCGGCGAAGGCCCTCCACCGCGTCCGGCTGAACCCCTCCTCGCTCGCCACGATCTTGCGCCGCGCCTCGAAATCATACTGGTCGCGCAGAAGGCGCTGAACGCTGGATCGCAGTAATTCCTGCTCTTCCGTGAACTGAATATCCATCCGGTCCTCCCGATCCGCCGTGGCTTAGAGCCCGAGCACGGCTTTGGCGATGATGTTTCGCTGGATCTCGTTGGATCCGCCGTAGATGCTGAGCTTGCGCGCGTTCAGATATTTCTCGGACGCGGTGTGGCCGTAGTCCGGACCCGGCATGAAGTGGTTGTCACTGACCGGATGCTCGCGGATGGCAAGACCATAATTGCCGATGGCGCGGTGCGTGAGCTCGGTGATGTCCTGGAAGATCTCGGTGCCGCGGACCTTGAACAGCGACGCCGCCGGACCGGGATCGATACCACGCGCCATCTGGGCGACCACGCGTAGTTCGGTCGCCTCCAGCGCCAGCACGTCGAGCTCGACGCGGGCGATGTCGCGTAGAAATCCCAGATGCGCCGGATCGTCGGCCGGTATCTCGGCCTTCACGATCTGCTTCAGCTTCCGGAGATAGCGGGTGGACCGGCCGATGCCCGCCATGCTGGTGCGCTCGTTGCCGAGCAGGAACTTGGCGTACGTCCAGCCCTTGTTCTCCTCGCCGACCAGGTTCTCGACGGGCACGCGGACGTCCTCGAGAAAGACGTCGTTGACCTCGTGACTGCCGTCGATCGTGATGATCGGCCGAACGGTGACGCCGGGCGACTTCATGTCGATCAGCAGGAAGGAGATTCCCGATTGCGGCTTCGCATTCGGATCAGTTCGCACCAGGCAGAAGATCCAGTCGGCGTGCTGGGCCAGCGTGGTCCAGGTCTTGTGCCCGTTGACGACGTAGTGGTCGCCCTCGCGCACCGCCTTGGTTCTGACGGTCGCAAGGTCCGAGCCGGAGCCCGGCTCCGAATAGCCCTGGCACCACCAATCCTCGCCGGACAGAATTCGCGGCAGAAACTTCTTCTTCTGCGCCTCGTTGCCGAACGTGTAGATCACCGGCCCGACCATGGTCACGCTGAAGGCAAGCGGCGGCAGCGTTCCCGCCCGGGAGGTTTCCTGCTCAAAGATGAACCGCTGTGTGACCGTCCAGCCCGGCCCGCCATACTCCTTGGGCCACAGCGGCGCGATCCAGCCCTTCTTGTGGAGGATCCGGTGCCAGAGCAGTGACTGCTCCTTGGTCAGGTCGGTCTCCGGATTGGGCACGCGCATCTCCGCCGGATAATTGTCCGCGATGAAGGCGCGCACTTCATCGCGGAAAGCCGCGTCATCGGCAGACAGCGCAAGCTCCATCGTAAGGCCTCCTTACCACTTCTCGCCGAAGGGACGGATTTCCAGCTCGAATGTCCACGCGCTCTTCGGCTGCTGATAAAGCTGCCAATAGGACGCAGCGACGGACGACGGCGGCATCAAGAGATCGGGATCGTCGAGCGCATTCGGACCGAGTGCCTCGAGCCGGCGCTGCCGCACCCATTCCGTATCGACGCCGGAATCGATGATGAGATGCGCGACGTGAATGTTCTTGGGGCCGAGCTCGCGCGCCATCGCCTGGGCCACCGCCCGCAGGCCGAACTTCGCGCTGGCAAAGGCGGCATAGCCGCTGCCGCCGCGGAGCGACGCTGTCGCGCCGGTGAAGAAGATCTTGCCGCCGCCGCGAGGCAGCATCAGCCGCGCGGCCTCGCGGCCGGCGAGAAAGCCGGAATAGCAGGCCATCTCCCAGACCTTGCGGAAGACCCGCTCGGTCGTATCGAGGATCGGAAAGTTGACGTTGGCGCCGATGTTGAAGATGCAGACCTCGAGCGGCGCATGCTTGTCGGCATCGGCGAGGAAGGAGATGACCTCCTCCTCCTTGCGGGCATCCAGCGAGCATGCATGGATTTCGCCTCCGGCGGCCTCGATCTCCTTGACGAGCGGCTCGAGCTTGGCCCCGTTCCGGCGCCCGGCGAACACCGTGAAGCCCTCCGAGGCGAACTTCTTGGCGATCTCGCCGCCGATATAGTCGCCGGCACCGATCACTGCGACGGTTGCATTTCTCTTTTGCATGGATCGTCTCCCGGTTGGATTGAACTTCGTTAGCTCGGCGGCTCTATGCCGTCCTTGCGACCGGCCTCGTTTGCTCGAGGATGGACTCCTCGACGTCACGAAGCTGATCCTTGCCGAAGAACATCTCCTTGCCGACGAAGAAGGTTGGTGACCCGAACGCGCCTCGGCTGACGGCATCGTTGGTCAGATCAATCAGCCTCTTCTTGACGTCGTCCTGCTGGGCGCGAGCGATCAATCTGTCGATATCGAGCCCCGAAGCCATGAACGCGTTCCGGAAGATTTCGACGTCGTCCATCTTCTTCGGCTCCTCCCACATATGGTGATAGGCCGCGCGAAAATAGGACTCGAACACGCCCTCGAACTGGGCTGCCACGGCGCCCCGCATCAGCATCAGCGTGTTGACAGGAAAGAAGGGATTCTGGCGGAATTTCGTGACGTTGTGGCGGCGGATAAACCGCTGGGTCTCGAGCGCCTGATATTCCGGCTTGTTCTTGATCCCACGAAGCGAGTCGAACGGCGACATGTTGCCCGTCGCCTTGTAGATGCCGCCAAGCAAGACCGGAACATAATCGAATTTCGCACCGGTGCGCTGCTCGATGCCCGGAATCGCCACCTCGGCCAGATAAGCGTTCGGGCTGCCGAAATCGAATTGGAATTCAATCTTCAAGGTCATCTCGGCTCCTCCCGCGGAACATGTGCTTGCACTGGCGATCCCGGTCGCCGGCTTGACTTTCCTCAAACATACAGTTCTAAAATAGAACTGTCAAACGCTCCCGCAATCTGCTGATTTCGTCTTGCCTGGAAGGGTATTGTTTGGAGTTTAGTACCTATCTAGAATGGCAAATCCGCGCCGGCCTCTGCAACGATTCGAGACGAGGTCCGTGCCGCGGCGGCGACTGGAGTGTGTGGATGAAGTGGAAGGAACTCGAGGAAGAGCCGTGCTCGATGGCCCGAACTATCGGCGTGATCGGCGATCGCTGGACTCTTCTGATCCTGCGCGAGTGTTTTCTGCGCACGCGCCGCTTCGAGGGATTTCAGTCGGCACTCGGAATCACGCGGCATTTGCTTGCCGAACGTCTGAAGAAGTTGGTTCGGCAGGGCATCCTGCGCCGCATTCCCTACCAGGAATCCCCCAAGCGGCACGAATATATCCTGACCCAGAAGGGGCTCGATCTGTATCCGATCATGATGGCAATCGTGCATTGGGGCGATATTCACATGGTCGACGAGCGCGGCCGCCCCTTGCTGCACCAGCATCGCAAGTGCGGAAAAGATTTCGATCCGGTCATGGTGTGCTCCGAATGCGGCGAGCCGCTGTCGGCCAAGGAGGTTCATACTCATCCCGGGCCGGGTGCTCGCAGCGCGCCGGCGGCAGCGGCGCCGACGACCTCGAAAACAAAGGCACGCTCGCGGGCCGCCTGAGGCTCGGGCATCGAAGGCCTCCCGCGGCCGGAGGTGCCGCCAGATGCGATCTGGCGGCGAGGGAGTGAGTAACGACCGCACGGGACAGGCTCGCTCTCAGACCCGGATCACATCGGCGCCAGCTTCGTGGGTGTAGAGACGCTCAACCTGTTCGGATCGAACTTTCAGCACCGCGCGTTGGTTGACATAGGCCTTGTCGGTGATCTCGCCTGCCGCCATTGATGGCGGGTCTTTCAGCAGAACGAAGGAGCAGATCCGTTCGCTGCTTCCGACGGTCTCATTGTAGTCCCGAAAGCGATCCAGCAGGAACCCGACCACGGCGGGATCCGAGGTCAAATCCGCACCCGGAGTTTTCGAGATCCGTGCGGCCTCCGTGGGATTCAACCAGCAGAGCAGCGCGCACGCCTCACGATTTTCGCCCGCGACCACCATGTCGAGCAAGACACCGCGCGTTGCGGCCAGGATTGCCGCGCGCATATTGCCGATCGAGACCCAGGTCCCATTCGCAAGCTTGAAGTTCTCGGAAATTCGTCCGGTAAAGCGCAGCCCGAGCTCAGGCTTCTGCGGATCCAGAAACGAGACAGTATCGCCGATGCGATAGAAGCCTTCCTCGTCGAAGGCCATTTCCGTCAAATCCGGCCGCCCGAGATAACCCGGCGTGACGTTGGGTCCCTTGACCCTGACCTCGTAAGTATCCGAGACCGGAATGAGCTTGAGCCGCAGTCCCGGCGCGGGAAGACCGATCTCGCCGGGTCGATCTGTCGCCCAATGGGTCGTACTGATGGTCGGGGCGGTTTCGGTCGTACCGTAACCCGACATGACCGGAATTCGCCGGCCGGTCACCGAGAGTGTCAAGCGATAGAGCTTCTCCAGCGTGTCCTTTGAAATTGCAGCGCCGGCATAACTCATTCGGTCCACCCGCTTGAAGACACTGGCGCCCAGATCGAGATCCTTCTCGACCGCGTCACACAGCAGGTTATAGCCGGCAGGCACGTTGAACATGGCGGTCGGCGACACTTCCTTGAGATTGGCGACAGTCTTATGAAAGAGCTGCGGCAGCGGACGGCCGTCGTCGATATAGAGCGTCCCGCCGTTCTTGAGGATGCCGTGAAGAATGACGTTGCTGCCCATCGTGTGGTGCCAAGGCAGC
This sequence comes from Bradyrhizobium sp. CCBAU 11430, assembly GCF_028128855.1. Lineage (NCBI taxonomy): Bacteria > Pseudomonadati > Pseudomonadota > Alphaproteobacteria > Hyphomicrobiales > Nitrobacteraceae > Bradyrhizobium > Bradyrhizobium sp. CCBAU 11430. The sequence goes on along the minus strand of NZ_LBJV01000007.1, from coordinate 223,593 downwards.
CACTCCACCTGGACTGGCGCAGCCGGAGGAGACACGAGCTGGCTACCCATTTGCAGGGAGCTTGCCATCATGCGGTGGGTGTTGAGCACGCCTTTCGGAAAGCCTGTCGAACCCGACGTGAAGAGTATCTTGGCGACCGCGTCGCACGAGACCGCACGAGATGCCTCGGCAAATCCGTCGCACGCGGTTTTGGCTGTGAGGGTACGGAAGGGCACCGTGTCCGGCGCGCCATCGACACTGATCCAGGTCGCGGCCGCCAATTCCGGAATGGTACGGCCTGCGGAAAACTCACGTCCGCTTTGGACGAACACGAAGCTCGGGCGCAGCACTTCGGCGATGTCCTTGAGACGAGCAAGTCCACCGGGCATCAGCGTGTAGTTTGGCGATATCGACGCCAGGATGACGCCGATAGACATCGCCGCAAACGAAACCACGGCGTTCTCGATCGAGTTTCCGGAGAGGATGGCCAGCTTGTCCGCTGGCTTTGCGCCCAGATCAAGCAGACTTTGGCCTACCGCCTGGACCTGAGACCATGCCTCGCTGTAGGTGATCTCGTCCCACCCACCCTTCGCATTGCGCTGCGCGAGGAATATCCGGTCCGGGGTGGTGCTTGCCCAGCTCGGCAGAAAGTCCGTGATACGCCAGTCACACGGCTTCCACTCGAGGGGTGAGCTCAATATGAGCGCGCCATCTGGTCGGCGCACGATTGAAACCTCGCGCGGCGCAAACGTCAGTGCCTTCGTCGACATCGAATTGATCTCCTGAAGTACCGGAATGGCGATCGCAGCCGTTGCGCTCGTGTCGCGCAGGACGCCGGCGCCGGCACGTCGTCAATGCCGCTCGCCTCTCGCCTGTTACGTGCTCATTCGGACCTGGCGTCCAGCACTTCTCCGAAGGCTTCCCAAGTCGATCCGGTCCATCGCTGCAGGCGCATCTGCGTCCAGATCATGTTCTCGGTTTCGCTGGTGTTGATCTTGATGCCCGGCAGTGCGGTCGGGACGACGAAGTCCCGGAGGTTCTTGGCCTGAGCCAGGATGTTCTTGCGGGACAGGTCATCGCCGCATTGTTTCAAGATCTGTTCCAGCAGGATGCCCTGCTGATAACCGGTGAGATAGCTGCCGTTGGTGATATCGACGCCGGGCAGATATTTGTCGATAAACGCCCGATAGGCCTGCATGCCGGGATCATCTTTCCACTTCGGATCCACGACATCCTTGTTGATGGTGCCGACGATCACGCCAGTCGACTTGTCGAGGCCGGCCGGCGTGAGCGTGCCTCCAACCGAGCCGGACGGAAAGTTGATGATGACGGTCGCCTTCCAGCCAATCAAAGAGGCCTGCCGGATCGCCTGCGCAGCGAATTTCGGCGTGCCCGCGATCATCAGGGCATCCGCACCGGAGCTCTTCAGGTTGGTGATCTGCGAATCGACGGTCGGTTCAGTGACCTCATAGGACGCGGTGACGACCCTGCGATCGTAGTCCTTACCGAGAAACGCCTTGAAGGCGTTGACGTAGTCTTTTCCGAGGTCGTCATTCTGGTAGAGGATCGCATATTTGGCGTTCGGCAGAGCCTTCGTGAGGTATTTTGCGTAGATCTTTCCCTCGGTATCGTAGCTGACGAGACCTGTCGTGATCAGCGGGTAACTGGCGACGTCGGTGAACTTGGACGATCCGCTGACGATCGCGATGCTGGGCACCCCTTTCGACTTCAGGTATTTTGACGTTGCCGAAATGGCGGGAGTGCCGAGCTGACCGAACATGAATGCAACTTCATCGCTCTCAACGAGCTTGCGAACCTGCTCCACGGCCTTGGGCGGGCTATAGGCATCGTCATAGGCGACGTAATTGATCTTGCGCCCGCTGATGCCGCCGCGATCATTCAGGGACTGAATGTAGGCGATCAGCCCCTTGCCCACGAGACCGATCGATGAAGCCGGTCCGCTGAACGGAAACACCCCGCCAATCTTGATTTCCGTCGCCGTAACCCCGGGCTCGTCGGCCGCGAATGCCGGGCTGCCCAACAGCACGAGCAGAACGGCAAGACTCTTCCATCTCGGCAACATCGGCATCCTCCCTGATGCGCACTCTTCGGGTGCGCCGTTCAATTCTTGTGTGTCTCTACGGCTCGCCAGGCGTCATGCCGTGCGAGATCGAGCGCGCTCGCCAAGCGTCGATGGCCAAGCGCGTCAACCGTTGCGGCTCTTGGATCGGCCGCCTCATTCCTCGAACCTACAGTTCTTTTTTTGAACTCGTCAAGCGCTTAGATGCATCACCCCTGACAAAGGACGAAGCGCTTGCGATCTTGCGAAGAGTTGTACTCATAATTCGACAGCGGCACGGGTAGAGGCTGATACCGATTCCAGGCGCGGAGACGCCCCTTTCGGCCCCGGATATCGCGCGTCACAATACAAGACCAGTTCATTCTGTTCTTGAACTTACGAGATGATCGGAGGTGAACCGTAAAATGGCACCGAGGGCTGCGCTGCAACACGCCCGGCCAGCAGGCCAGCGATCCGCTTAGATGCGCGGCGCTCGATTGAAGGGCTCAGGCCATAGACAAAGGAACGTCAAAGCGGGAGCACGCTTCACTGAGAGGGGAGAATTCCAGGGTCTTCAAGACGTTCCGGGCGCAGGCGACGCCGCCCGTGATCTCGCGACACGGACGCTACGGGTCCAAGTTCGTGGATGGCGCCAAGACGTTCAAGGTCGGACGGCAGCGACCCTGATTCCAAGATGGGGTCGCTCGCCAATCCGCGCTGCGCGGAGCGATTGTCAGACTACAAGGTGCCGGAAACAGTCTCACTGCGCATGACACCGCCACCGCGCAATGCAAACGGCAAGGTTCTGAAAGCCGCGTTGCGCGAGAGCAAGACATGAAGGTCGCCACCTGGCACAACGGTACAATAAAGCTGTACTGGCCCTTTCCGCCCTACGGCCCCGCCTTCCCCTTTCGCGCGGCGATCTGCTGTAGCGCCCAGCGCGCGTTCTTGCGCACGTCAGGATCGGGATCGTTGGCGATCACCACGAGGTATGCCTCGCCTTCGGGGGCGGCGATCTCGCCGAGCGCGGCAGCCGCCTCCTTCCGCAAATTCGCCTGCTCATGGTTGATGCAGTTACCGATCGGACGCAGGGCGCGCTCGACCTTCATCTTGCCGAGGCTGCGGATCGCCTTGAGCCGAACCTGCCAAAACCCGTCGGCAAGTGAGACGATAAGCTGATCGGCGGCGAGCGAGCCGTTGACGTTGAGCCCGAGCGTCTCGGCTGCCATCTCCCGGACCATCCAGTCCGCATCCCTGAGTGCGCGGGTGATCGTCTCGGCCGCAGGCTTCATCTGGGAGAAGGCGAGCGCGCTCACCGCGGCGCGGCGCACATGGGCGTCGGGATCATGGATCAGCGCGGTGAGCGCCGGGATCGACTCTTCGAGCTTCAGGAAACCGATGACGCCGATCGCCTGCACGCGGACGGCCGCGTCACCATCCTGGAGCGCTTCCAGCGCAGGCTTCAGCGTGTCCTTGCGGCGCAACTCCTTGAGCGCGCGCAGCGCGCCCATGCGGACGAAGGCGTGGGCATGCTTGACCAGCGGCAGGATGATTTCGGCGCAAGCGGGATCCTTGAATTCGGCCAAACTGTCGGCTGCGGCCGACGCCACGATCCGCTCGGGATCGACGAGCAGCTTGACCAGTGCATTCGCCGCTTCCCGCCCGTCGAACTCGCCGAGCGCCATCGCGACCTGCTGGCGCACGCCCGCGTCGGGATCAGACACCATGTTGGCGAGATGCGCGACCGCAACCGGATCGCCGGAATGGCCGAGCGCAATGATGGCGACGCGCCGCTCGGCCGGATCAGCGGCTTGCAACCGCTCGTCGGCGTCTTCGAGATCGTCATAGGATTCGAACGGACTCGACATGACTACCTCAAGAGATAGGGAATGTTCACGGTGACGGCGCCGGTCGGGCAATCGGCCTCGCAGGGCATGCAGTACCAGCACTCGTCATAGGCCATGTAGGCCTTGTTGGTCATGTCGCTGATGCGGAGCACGTCGAGCGGGCAGACGTCGACGCAGACGGTGCAGCCCTTGTCGGCGATGCATTTGGCGTCGTCGACGACCACCGGGACCGACGTCTGATAGGACGCGAGAGGCATCGTAGATCTCCTGTTGCTTGTCGTTCGATGGATCAGGCGGTCGCGCGGATGCGCTGCTTGTCGTAGAGGTCCTTCTCGTCGTCCGCGATCGGGACGACATAGGGTTCGACCGCGCGCTTCTCACTGGTCATCCTGCCGTTCTGTTTGCTCAGCAGGGTGTGGCAGAACCAGTTCTCGTTGTCCTTCTCCGGGAAATCCGTGCGCCAGTGATAGAGGCCCCAGCGGCTCTCCTCGCGATACAAAGAGGCATGTACCGCCATGTCGGCGCAGTCCATGATCGACTGCACTTCAAGGGCGCGGAGCAGCTCGTGTGCGTTACGTGCGATCATATGCTCCTGCATGTCTTGCCGCGCCTCGGCGAGGCGGCGCATGCCGAGCTCGTATTTGCGCGTGACCTTCGGCGGCTGGAGATAGTCGTTGACCAGGCGCCGCGTCTTGTACTCGACCTGGTTCGGCGGAATGCCGTCCTCGCGCCTGGTCGGCGCCATCACGCGGTCGCGCTCCCTGGCCACGTCGGCGGCATCGAACTCCGCGAAGTCGTGGCTGTCGGCGAACTCCATCGCGTCGATGCCGGCCACCGCGCCGTTGGTGAAGGCGCCGAGCATGTAATTGTGCGGCACGCTCGCCATGTCGCCGGCGGCGTAGAGGCCGGGCACGGTGGTGCGCGCATTGTCGTCGACGAACACGCCGGAGGCGCTATGGCCGGAGCAAAAGCCTATCTCGGAGATGTGCATCTCGATCGAATCGTTGCGGTAATCGACCCCGCGTCCCTGCTGGAACAGGCCACGCGTCGGCCGCTCCACCTTGTGCAGCGTTGATTCGATTTCCGATATCGTATCCGGGTGGAGATGCTTGAGCTGGAGGAACACCGGGCCCTTACCCGACAGCAGCTCGTTGTAGAATTCGAGCATCATCTGTCCGGACCAGTAGTCGCATTCGATAAAGCGCGATCCCTCGTTGTTGGCGGTAAAGGCGCCGAAGGGACCGGCGACATAGGCGCAGGCGGGACCGTTGTAATCCTTGATCAGCGGATTGATCTGGTAGCATTCGAGGTTCGCAAGCGCGGCGCCGGCGTGATAGGCCATCGAATAGCCATCGCCGGAATTGGCAGCATTCTCGTAGGTTCCGAACATGTAGCCGGAGGTCGGCAGACCCAGGCGGCCGGCCGCGCCCATGCACAGGATGACGGCCTTGGCCTTGATCACCAGCATCTCTGCGGTACGCGTATTGACGCTGACCGCGCCAGCGATGCGCCCATCTGCCGACTTGAGCAGTCGCGTCGCCATGTAGCGATTGGAGATCAGGATTCGGGCGCGCCGGAGCTGGCGGTAGAGCGCCTTTTTCACTGTCTCGCCGTTCGGCATCGGCAGCACGTAGGTGCCGATATGATGCACCTTCTTGACGGCGTAGTCGCCGTTCTCGTTCTTCAGGAAGCGGATGCCGAAGCTGTCGAGCTCTTCGATGATGCCGTAGCAGTTCTGCGCGTACTTATAGACCGCCTTCTGGTCGACGATGCCGTCATTGGCGATGGTGATTTCCTTGGTGTACTGCTCCGGTGTCGCATAGCCGGGGATGACGGCATTATTCAAGCCGTCCATGCCCATCGAGATCGCGCCGGAGCGCTTGACGTTGGCCTTTTCGAGCAGGACGACGTTGGCCTTCGGATTCTTCAGCTTCGCCTTCAGTGCAGCCATCGGGCCGGCTGTGCCGCCGCCGATGACCAGCACATCGCAGGAAACCTCCGAAAGTCCGTCGACGATCTGATCTAGTGCCATCGCTTGCTCCTGGTTCGCCGGCATTTCCGGCGCCTTTGCATCAGATTTGTTCAGAGGGCGTCGCCGCGATAGCAATTAGTTGTCGACGGGACGCGATTTGCGCCTCAGCGCTCGACGAACGCCTTTTCGATCACGAAATGCCCGGGCTGGCTGTGGTTTCCCTCGACGAAGCCACGCGCGGAGAACATTGCGGGCAGTTCCTCCAGCATCGCCGGGCTGCCGCAGAGCATGATGCGGTCGGTCTCGATATCGAGGCTGCCCTGCCCGATATCGTCGAAGAGCTGGCCCGAGGCGATCAGATCGGTGATGCGGCCACGATTCCTGAACGGCTCTCGGGTGACCGTCGGATAGTAGACGAGCTTGTCGCGGATCAGCGGTCCGAAGAACTCGTGATTGCGGAGGCCTTCGACCACGTGCTCGCCATAGGCGAGCTCAGAGACTTGGCGGCAGCCATGGGCGAGCACGATCGTCTCATAGTTCTCGTAGACGTCGGGGTCCTTGATCAGGCTGGCGAACGGCGCGAGCCCCGTGCCGGTCGAAAGCAGCAGGAGGCGCTTTCCCGGAATGAGGTTGCCGGTGATCAACGTCCCCGTCGCCTTGCGGCCGACCAGGATGATGTCGCCTTCGCTGATCTTCTGGAGGCGCGAGGTCAGCGGACCGTCCTGCACCTTGATCGAGAAGAACTCGAGCGCTTCCTCGTGATTGGCACTCGCCATGCTGTAGGCCCGCATCAAGGGCTTGCCCTCGACCTCTAGCCCGATCATGGCGAACTGGCCGTTCTGGAAGCGAAAGCCGGGATCGCGCGTCGCGGTAAAGCTGAACAGGGACTCGGTCCAGTGCCGGACCGACAGAACCGTCTCTTTCTGAAATGCGCTCATCTCGTCTCCGTGCCTCGATCGCGCACAAGGTTTCGGAGAGACGGGCATCCGGCAACGCGGAAGTGAAACTCCCGGTCGATTAGTTTCACATTTCGCGGGCGATGATCGGAGAGCGGCCGGCGTTGGCAACTAGTTGCTATTCGCACTCGTCTGCGACGCCGTAGAAGAGGGTCGGAGATACGTCATGACCATGACCTTGGTAGTACCGACCGTGGCCGACTACGAAGCGAGCGCCGATCTGGCGATGCTCCTCGTCCGCACCACGCTGGACGACGCGCTGAGCGTCCCTGCCGAAAAACTTCGCCTCTCCTGCAAATGCGCCCACTGCATCCGCGCCCGCTTCGACGGCCGTTTCCCCGAACACTTTCCCGGCATCGCCATCACCGAGATCGGCGATCTCGGCTATGGGCTGAACATCTCGTTCTCGGACGGACATAACAGGGGGATTTACCCGAAGACGTATTTGCTGAGCCTGGCGGGGCGCTGACCCGCATCCACACACGTCATTCCGGGGCGCCCGAAGGGCGAGCCCGGAATCCATAACCCCCGCTCGTGGCTATGGATTCCGGGCCTGCGCGCTTTGCGCGCATCCCGGAATGACGCAGGAAGTTTGCGCTTTCTCATCTGGCACGGACATTGCTCCTCTTTAGAACGATTTGAACGTTCCGGAGGCAGATGATGTTGCAGGCGGCGAATGCGGTGCGCGGGGCTGTTCCCCCGGCAGTCCGGCCTGCAGGCAGCTCCTCGCTGCTGCTCACCGAGAACCAGCAATGGATCGGCGGGCCCCCGCCGCTGATGGATAAGCTCTCCCCGCGGGAGCGGGAGCAGGTGCTGAAGCAAGGCCGCCGAAAAGTGCTCAACCGCGGCCAGACGCTGTTCAGCCAGGGGGGCAAGCATGACGGCATCTGGCTGATCGAGAGCGGCCGTATCCGGGTGTTCTACACCTCCCCACTCGGGCGCGAGATCACGCTGGCCTATTGGCATGTCGGCAATTTCGTCGGCGGGCCGGAAGTGTTCGAGGGCACGGTGCATCAATGGTCCGGTGTTGCGTCCAGCAATTGCAGCGTCGTGCACCTTCCCGGAAAGGAGCTGCGATCCCTCGCCGTCGAGATCCCGAACCTTGCGATCGGCCTGATCGAAGGCCTGACGTTCAAGGGCAAATGCTATTCGGCTCTCGCCCAGATGCTGGGAACGCGCTCGATCACGCAGCGCCTTTCGCATTTGCTGCTGCATCTCGTCGAGCTCTATGGTGTTGAGGACGCCGATGGCAGGGTGATCGCAGCCGCCTTTACCCATGCCGACATCGCGCACATGGTCGGTGCCACCAGGCAATGGGTCACGATCAGCCTGAAGCGGATGCAGGAGAAGGGAATCGTGCAAACCAGGCGGTCACAGATCGTGGTCTGCCGGACGGACGTGCTGGAGGAGATGCGCGGCCACGCATCCGATTGACCGAATTTGCGACCATCGCCCCTGCTCAGGCAAGCGGCTTTATAGTGCAGAACTGCTCAAGGAGTATGCAATCAGCCTTTCCCGGCAACTAATCGACTGCAGCGCTCATTCCGGATTTGCCCTGTCCGGGCCCTCACCCAATCATGGCAACCACAGCACATCCAACCGAATGAGGATGAGAATGGTCCGCCGTCTTTCCACGCTCTCGATCGCGACGTCGGTGACGTCGCTGGCCCTTCTGGTCGCGCAGCCGGCCTCGGCGGAAACCGTCACGCTTGGCATCGGAACGCAGGATACGACAACCAACACGGTGACCGCCGGTGTCGTCATCCGCCAATTGCACCTGCTCGAAAAATATCTGCCGAAGGACGGCAAATACAGCAACATCAAGTTCGAGCTGGAGTGGCAGAACTTCACCTCCGGCCCGCCCGTCACCAACGCGATGATGGCGAACAAGCTGCAGATCGGCATGATGGGCGACTATCCGCTGATCGTGAACGGCTTCACCTTCGAAAGTAACCCCGAAAGCAAGAGCCGGCTGATCGGTATCGCCGCCTACAGCCTGTCCGGCTCCGGCAACGGCATCGTCGTTCACAAGGACTCGCCCTATTACGATCTCGCTGATCTCAAGGGCAAGCTCGTCAGTGTACCGTTCGGCTCCGCCGCCCATGGCATGGTGCTCAAGGCGATGCAGGACCGTGGCTACACGTCCGACTTCTTCCAGCTCGTCAGCCAGAGCCCGGAGGTCGGCTCGACCAATCTCCAGGAAAAGAAGATCGACGCGCATGCCGACTTCGTTCCCTTCGCCGAGCTGCTGCCGTTCCGCGGCTTCGCGCGGAAGATCTTTGACGGCGTCGAGACCAACGTACCGACCTTCCACGGCATCGTGGTCCGCACCGATTTCGCCGATAAATACCCGGAGGTCGTCACCGCCTATCTGAAGGCGGTCATTGCCGCCAATCAGTGGCTGCGCGACGATCCCAAGCTGGCCGCGGAGAAGATCCAGGAATGGACCGGCATCAGCAAGGAAGTGGTGTACATCTTCCTGGGGCCCAGCGGCAACATGACCACCGATCCCACGGTCAAGCCGGCATTGATCGACGCCGCCACCGCCGACGTCAAGGTTCTGCAAAATCTCGGCCGGATGAAGGAATTCGATCCGAAAAAATGGGTCGACGATGGCCATATCCGCAAAGCCTATGCCGAGATGAAGCTCGATTACGACGCGCAGCTCGCGAGCACCAAGAATTACGAGATCGCCGGCGAAGACACCTTCTGCAAGAAGCCGATCACCGATCCGCGCAAGGCCGGTGAGGTCTGGGTGGATGATGCCGGCATCATGCCGTTTGCGTCCGCGGTGTGCACCCTGGGGGCCTATGCCGACTTCAAGGCCAAGGGCAAGAAGATCAACGTCGCCTACGTCTTCGACACCACGCGCGGCATCAAGCTGTTCGCCGACCAGGCCTTCTTCGCCGTCGGCGATGGCGACGTCGCGCCGTTCCTGCTGAAGAAGGACGCCGAAGCCTATGCCGCCAGGATCGGCGGCAAGGTGCTGGGCTTCGACGACGCGGTGAAGGCGGCGGTCGGCGGAGGCAAGACGTGAGTAGTCCCGCCATCCTCAGACATCCCGAGGACAGCATGCCGGCAACAGCCATTGCAGAGACGGGCGTGGAGCCCGTCGCCACCCCGCCCTCCTTCGGAACGCTCGCGCTGCGCTGGTACCGACTGAACCGCGGCGGCCTGCGCGCGATCGCGATCGGCATCACCTCGCTGCTGGCATTCCTGCTGGTCTGGCACCTGCTCACGACCTATCGCGTCGTGTTCTTCGTGCGATTCACCAATGTGCCCTCGCCGCTCGCGGTCTATGCCAGTTTCACCAAGGCGATCCACGATCCCAAATTCCTGATGCACATCGTCTTGAGCTGCCGGCGCATCCTCGTCGGCTTCTCCCTTGCAGCCATCGTCGGGGTACCGCTCGGTCTCGTGATGGGCCGCTTCAAGCTCGTCCATGAGATCATCTTCCCGGTCGCCGAAGTGCTGCGACCGATCCCGGCAATCGCCTGGGTGCCGATGGCGATCATGCTGTGGCCGACCAACGAGCAGAGCATCGTCTACATCACCTTCCTCGGCTCGTTCTTCCCGATCCTGGTGAATACACTTCACGGCATGACGCTGGTCGATCCCGTGCTGGTGCGCGCAGCACAGTGCCTCGGCGCGCGGGAGCGCTCGATCTTCCGCGAGGTGTATTTTCCGGCGTCGCTGCCGCACATCTTCACCGGCCTCACGGTCGGCATGGGCGTAGCATGGGTCTCGCTGATCGCGGCCGAGATGATCTCCGGCCAGTACGGCATCGGCTACTTCACCTGGGAGGCCTATTCGCTGGTCCAGTACGCCGACATCGCGCTCGGCATGATCGCAATCGGCGTTCTCGGCCTGGGATCGAGCCTGCTGATCCGGGGCGCCGGACAATTGGTGATGCCGTGGAGAGCAAAATGAGCGAGATCCCCGCCAAGGCACCGCAAGGCCATATCGAAGTCAGGAGCTTCTCCCTCAGCTATGACGGCATCGAGGGACCGGTCCAGGCGGTCACCGATACGCAGATCCATGTGAAGCCGGGCGAGTTCGTCTCGATCGTCGGGCCCTCCGGCTGCGGAAAATCGACGCTGCTCAATGCGGTCGCGGGCTTCCTCAAGCCGACCACCGGTATTGTCACCGTCGACGGCGAGCGTGTGAGCGGACCCAGTGCCGAGCGCGGCATGGTGTTCCAGCAATATTCGCTGTTCCCCTGGAAGACGGTGCGGGAGAACGTCGAATTCGGGCTGAAGATGCGCGGCATGCCTCGCTCGCAGCGTGAGCGCGCCGCCCGGACGCTGCTCGGGCTGGCGGGCCTGGAGGCCTTCGAGAAGCACTATCCGGAAAAGCTCTCCGGCGGCATGAAGCAGCGCGTCGGCATCGTCCGCGCGCTCGCCACGGGGCCGAAAGTGCTGTTGCTGGACGAGCCCTTCGGTGCACTCGACGCCCAGACCCGCGTCATCATGCAGCAGATCCTCACCAACATGTGGCAACGGCTGAAGATCTCGGTGCTGTTCGTCACCCACGACATCGACGAGGCGATCTTCCTGTCCGACCGGGTCTACTGCATGACCGCGCGCCCCGGCTCGATCAAGGCGGAGATCCCAATTCCGCTGGAACGGCCGCGACAGCAATCCATGATGATGTCCTCGGAATTTTTGGCGCTGCGCCGCGGGCTGATGTCCCTGATCCGCGAGGAGAGCCTGAAGGCGATGGGCGGCGAGATCAACGACCTCGGCATGCGCGGATTGAACATCGAGCTGCATGGCCAATCTTTGGCCGAGGTACTTTAGGCGAAGCACTGATCTAGATGCTGCGATAGCGATCGATAGCTGAAAGATCCGGCACTGTTCCGAGCCCCGGGTCGTCACTCAGCTGAACCGTGCCTTCGCGCACGTCGACCAGGGAGCCGCAAAACAAATCGCGCAGCGGATTGTCGTTGGCGTCGACCTCCAGCCAGCCATCCCCTCCGATGCCGGCAAGCAGATGAGCCGAGGCAAGCAGTCCAACGCCGCCGCCGAGATAGTGCGGGCAAAACGTCTTGCGCGCGTCGAGGATGTCACGCGCCAGTCCGACACAGACCGTGAGCCCGCCCCACTTCGCGATGTCCGGCTGAACCACGCCGAGCACGTCCTCGGTCAACACCTGCCTGAAGCCTTCGGCGCTCGAGATGTTCTCGCCGGCCGCAATCGGCATGTCCGCGCCTGCCCGCAGTCTTAGCCATTCTTCGCGTGGCCGATCGGCGCGGATAGGCTCTTCCAGCCAACGCAGATCGAACCCGCCAAGCCGCTCCAGCATCTGAAGCGCTTGGTCGACCGACCAGCCCTGATTGGCATCCGCCGCTAGCATGCCCGCGCCGACGATCTGGCGCAGAGCCGCGAGGTTGCCGAGGTCGATGTCGGCGCCGAATCCGACCTTCAACTTCAATGCGCGATGACCTCGCTCGAGTGCGGCTTCGGCCGTCTGCGTGGCTCCGCCGGGATTGATGCCGCTGGCATAGACCTTGATCGTACTGCCGTGCCCCCCGAGCAGCCGCCAGAGCGGCAAGCGCCGACGGCGCGCCGAGAGGTCCCATAGCGCGAGATCGATGCCCGCGATCGCCTGCGCAAACGGACCGGGTTCGCCGCATTGCAGCGCCAGCACTTCGGTGCCCCTCGTCAGGCTCTCGAAGGCTTGAGCCGGACCGTCGAATTTGCGCCCGACGAGACCGGGCGCGAGCACCTCGTTCACGAGTCGCGCACGATGCTCCGCACCGGGCGCGGGAAAATTCGACCAGGCCTCGCCCCATCCCTCGACGCCATCTTCATCGACGGCGCGAATGAAGACGGCGGGGCGGTTGAGCATGCGGCCGAACGACGTCACCACCGGCGTCGCCAACGGATAGCGATAGCAGAGCGCTTCGATCGAGCGGATGGTGAAGCTGTCAGACGTCATGTTGCAGATCCTGCGACCGAGATCGGACCACGCGGAACGGCCATCAGCTCAATACGCGCGCGCGAAGTCCCCTTCCCGCTTGATATCAGTGAATACGGGAAAGCGCGCCTTCCAGGGCGTTCCCTTGGCCTTTGTCAACTCGTTGAACCGTTCGAGCACACCAAGGCCATCCTTGCGCAGGCTGGCGGAAACCGCCGCGCGGTCCGGGAAATTCTTCAAGACGGCATCGAGCCAGATCGTGCGGCCCGCCAAAAACCCGCCCGCGCCCGCGGCATAGGCAAAGTCGAGTACCCGTTCGAATTTCTCCGGCGCAGCACCGCCGGAGAGCAGCACCCAGGGGATGCTGCGCGCGCGGCAGATGTCGCCGATCGCATCGAACTCCGTCTGCGCGGCTTTCGCCTCGGCGCCGCCATCCCGGGCAGGCAGATTGTTGGCCGCCAGCGGGCTCTCCAGCTTCAGAAGGTCGACGCCATATTCCGGCTTGGCGAACTCGCGCACGCTCTCGATGACCAGACCTGGAAGTTTTTCGGGCGACTCCACGTAGTCAGCGGTGTGATTAGCGCTGCCGAGGAACGGATAGACCAACAGCTCCAGGACGTAGGGAATGTCGTGACGGGCGCAATCCTGCCCGATCTCGCGAACGAACCGCTTCTGATGCTCGTTGACCGCAGCATCGGCGTCCGGCCGGTACCACGCCAGCACCTTGACGGCGTCGCCGCCCATGGCGCGGATCTTCTCAACGCTCCAATCGGTGATCGCCCGCGACTTGCGTCCGCCCGATGTCTCATCCACCCGGTGCTCTTCAAGGGTCATGATGAGACCGCAACGCGGCGGCAGAAGATCGATGGCCGCGGGCACCGCGAAATTCGGATCGAACAGCATCGAGCTGCAATGTGGCGCGAGGTTCTCGACGAGCAGACGCTTTGCTGCCGTCACGTCGGAATACTCGACCTGGTCCCGCGTAATCCCCTTTGCTTTCGCAATAGCGTCAAACAGCGGCGGCCGCTGATCCAGCGCGACCATGCGAAAATGACCGTCCGCGTCGGCCAGACGCGCCAGGCCGCGGTTCTTTCCAATCGTTCTCATGGCTTCGTCCTCATGAATGCAAGACACTCGTTGATGGTGGGGATTCCGTTGCGTCCGCCTGCGTGGCGGCATTTCATTGCGGCCGCCGCGGCGGAAAACGCCATCGCGTCGCGCACGTCGAGGCCGGCGCCGACCGCGAGGGCATAGGCGCCATGGAAGACGTCGCCGGCGCCCGTGGTGTCGACCACATCGACCGCGAAGGCCGCCTGCCGGTGCAGGCGGCCGTTCTCGTACCAGCTCACACCCTCGCCACCGCGCGTCACGGCGATGATGCGACACCCGAAGCGGGCGAGCGCGGCGAGGGTTTCATCCTTGGCCGAGCCGCCAAAAGCCGTGAGCGCGGGCTCGGAGAAGATTGCGTGGTCAGTCAGGGGCAACAGCCGCTCGAACACCTCGGCATCGGCCATGTCGCCGTCGAGCACCGTCGGGATCCCGCGCGCGCGGGCTTCGCGGAACAACGTTGCCGCCCCCTCGACCCAGCGCGGATCTGCCAGCACCGAGGATGCGCGGGAAACCGTCTCCAACGGCAGCCAGTCGGCTGCTTCCGGATAGAGACCGCGGAAATTGACGATCTGCCGTTCGCCCGAGCTGTCGACGATGATCCCGGAGACCGACGAGCGGCCATCGGGAAACAGCCGGAAATTCTCGACATCGATGCCCTCGGCGCCGAAGGCGGACCGCATCTCCTGGCCGGCGGCATCATTGCCTGCCCGGCCCCAGAACGCGACCGCCGCGCCGAGCCTTGCAACCGTAACCGCGGCGTTGGCGGCCATGCCGCCGCCGAGGGTCCCGTAGCCGGCGGCCTTGATCTTCTCGCTTCTGCCTGCAAAGAGCCGGTCGACGCGCCAGATCTGATCGAGCGCCGACAGCCCGAGGCAAATCACCTGCACGCGATCCGCCTTGGACACGAGCTCTGCCAGCGCCGACGGATTTCCAATGTTCGCTGGCGATCTCACCGCAAGGCCCGCCCGTCTGCGGCGTCGAACAGATGCGTCCGGCCGGGTTGCGGGCGGAGGCTGAGGCGATCACCGACCTTCGGTCGTAGCGACGGATCGACCCGCGCGATGGATGCCGCGCCGGCAAGATCGAAATGGATCAGCGTGTCCGAGCCGAGCGGCTCAACGAGCTTGACGTTCACTGCAATGCCGTCGGCGGCATCGGTGGCAACGGCAAAATGTTCGGGACGAATGCCAAGCACAGCGCTGCCGGCCCGCCGCAGCCCGTTTGCCGTCTCCTCGCCCAGCGGCACCACCGTTCCGCCTTGCGAAAGGATCGCACGCTCCTGTCGCCATTCGACCGGAAAGAAATTCATGGCTGGCGAACCGATGAAGCCGGCCACGAACTGGTTGGCCGGCCGCTCGTAGACCGCCTCAGGCGTGTCATATTGCTGGATCATGCCGCTCTGAAGCACCACGATGCGGTCGGCCATGGTCATGGCCTCGATCTGGTCATGCGTCACGAAGACCATGGTGGTCTTGAGCTCCTGCGACAGCGCCTTGATCTCGGCGCGCACCTGCCCGCGCAGCTTGGCGTCGAGATTCGAGAGCGGCTCATCGAACAGGAAGGCTTTTGGATTGCGCACGATCGCACGCCCCATGGCGACGCGCTGGCGCTGGCCGCCGGAGAGCTCCTTCGGCTTGCGGTCGAGATACGGCTCGATGTGCAGCAGCGACGCCGCGCGCTTCACCCGCGCGTCGATCTCCGCCTTCGGCGTTCCCCGCAGCTCCAGCGCAAAGGACATGTTGTCGTAAACCCGCATGTGCGGATAGAGCGCGTAATCCTGGAACACCATCGCGATGTCGCGCTGCGCCGCCTGCACGCCGTTGACGCGCGTATCGCCGATGTAGAGGTCGCCGGAGGAAATCGGCTCGAGGCCTGCGATGATCCGGAGCAAAGTCGACTTTCCGCAACCGGACGGGCCGACGAAAACCACGAATTCGTGGTCCGCGATCTCCAGGTTGAGATCGGGGATCACAGTGAAATTGCCGTAGCGTTTGGTAAGGTTGCGGATCGAGATCGAGGCCATATCGCTTAGTCCAGCGCCAGTACAGGCTTGATCAACTCGCCTTTGGCGAAGCGGGCGAAATTCTCGGGCAAAGCGGACAGGCCGAACTCGCCGTCGACGAGAACGCGGTATTCGTCCTTGTACCTGCGCAGCAGTTCGACGTTCGGCTCGAAATCCGAAACCGGGAAGTAGAAGGTCCGGATCATGTAGAAATCCTTGCGGCGGAACACCTTGCCTTCCTCGATGGTCCAGGGCGCGGCGTTCTCGCCGACCAGCACCAGCGCCCCGCGCGGCAGGACGAGCTCGATACCGAGGTTGCGCGCCGCGTGCGCGCCGGAGCATTCCATGATGAGGGCGAACCGTTTCGACGTGTCGCCGACCGGATGCGGTTTCACGCCGAACGATCGGGCGATATTCAAGCGTGCAGCGTTCGGATCGGCCACGTGGATGTCGTCATAACCGAGACTACGGAGCGCCAGCACGACGCCGAGACCGACGGGCCCCGCTCCCATCACGAGGACCGCACCTGCCTCGTCCGGCTGCACTACGCGACTGACGAACCGCACGGCGTGGCCGGAGGTGCCGATGGTGTCGAGCAAGAGCGGCGCGAGGCTGTCCTCGATATCGTCGGGCACCGGCAGCAGGCAGTTTTCCGGCACCGGCACGTATTCGGCGTAGCCGCCCGGCCTGTTCCAGCCGATCAGGCTCGAGACCTCCAGGCACATCTGGGTGTCGCCGCGCTTGCAGGCCGCACAGTGGTCACAGTGCAACGGGATATAGACGGCGCAGCGGCGGCCATGCAGGCGATGGCCGGACTGCTCGACGACGCCAAAAATCTCGTGGCCGGCGGTGAACTCGGCGCCTTTGTGCCAGAGCTTGAAGTCCGAGCCGCACAGCGCGGTGCGCGAGACCCGTACCAGCACCTCGCCTGCCCCAACGTCGGGCATCCGTACCGGCTCGATGGTGATGCGTTCGTGACCATGGAACACCGCAGCCTGCATGATCGCGTTCGGACGTGGCGTTACGTTCATCAGATACCTAACCTTTCACCGCGCCGAGCGTCAGCCCGGACACCAGCCAACGCTGAACCAGAGCTGCCAGTACCAGCGGCGGCAATGCGATCAGCGTCGCCGCGGCCATCAGGGCGCCCCATTGCGTCGAGCCTTCGCCGATGAAATTGAATGCAGCCGCGATCAGCGTCTTGGTGTCGCCATTGGAAAGCACCAGCGCAAACAGGAAGTAGTTCCACGAGAATACGAAGGCCAGTATGGCCGAGACGGCGATGCCGGACGCCACCAGCGGCAGCGCGATGCGCCAGAGGATGCGGGTGACGCTGCATCCATCGACCTGCGCCGCCTCGAACACGCTGCGCGGGATGCCGTCAAACGACGGCAGCAAGACCCAGATCACGATCGGAAGCGTGATCACCGCGTGGCTGAGGATTAGCGCCGTGTACGACCCGATCATGCCGACCTGCCGGAACATGACATACCACGGCAGCAGGAACAGCGTTCCCGGTGCCATGCGCGCCGCGAGCGTCAGGATCGCCGGCCACGAAATACGCGTCCAGGAGACGGCGAACGCGGCCGGAATTCCGAACAGGAGCCCAAGCGCGGTCGAGCCGACGGTGACGATCAGGCTGTTGAGGGCATAGCTCAGGAACGGCGTCGTCTTGGTCAGCTCGACATAATTGTCCAGCGTCGGCGTGAAGATCAGTGTCGGCGGATAGGCCGTCACCTCGAAGGACGGCTTGAAGGAGGCCAGCACCATCCAGACCGTTGGCGTCATGATGATAACGCCGGCCAGCACGAGCTGCACCAGGTTGAGCCAGCGTATCCAGCGGTCGGTGTTGACTGCGTCGGTCATGAGATCACCACGCCACCGCGCCGCGCAGGCGGTTGAAGGCGAGCACGGCGCCGAACACGATCGCGGTCAGCGTCAGCATCAACGCGCTGGCATAGCCGATGTTGAAGAATTCGAAGCCGACCCGGAAGCCGTAGATATTGAGCGTATTCGAGGCGTTGCCGGGCCCGCCCTGGGTCGTGATGTAGATGATGTCGAAGAAGCGCAGGAGATCGACGCTGCGCAGGATGGCTGCAGTGACGATGGTCGGCAGCAGCAGCGGCAGCGTGATGCGCTGGAAGGTCTTGAACGCAGATGCGCCATCGATCTGCGCGGCCTCGTAGACGCTCGGCGGCAGAGATTGCAGGCCGCCGAGCACGATCAAGGCGACGTACGGCGTCCACTGCCAGCTATCGATCAGCGCGACCGTCGGAATGACCCATGTCGGCGAGGCCAGCCAGTCCGACGGCGCCAGGCCGAACGATTGCAGGATGTAGTTGGCCGCGCCCAGCGACGGATCGAGGATCACAAGCCACATCATGCCGGCGACCACCGGCGGCATCATGAACGGCGAGATGAACAGCGATCGCACGATCCCAGGAAGGCGCTTGGCATGAAACAGCACCAACGCAAGCCAGACGCCGAAGACGAGTTGCAGCACCAGCGAGAGCACGAACAGCGCAATGGTGATCCACAACCCATGCCAGAACTCGACGTCGGACATCAGCTTCGTGTAATTGGCAAGGCCGGCAAAGGACTGCTTGCCGGTCGAAGAGAAGGTCTGGAAGCCGAGCCAGATCGTATAGACGACCGGAAATGCGATCATCGCGACCGTGAAGATCACGGCCGGCGCCGAGAGCGCCGCCATTTCCAGCTTCTGCCGGTCCTGCGTGAGTGTCGCAGCCGTGTCAGACATGTATTCCTGTCCTCGATCGAGTTAGGTGCCGGCCGGCGCGAAACCAGCCGGCACCGGGCGGTCAGTTCAGCGCGATCAGCGCGTCCAGCGCCTTGTCGGCGTCCGCGCAAGCCTGATCGACGGTCTTTTGCTTCAGGATCAAATCCTGCACCGCCTGACCAATGAACTCGCGCGATTGAGGATTGGCGACGATGGGATAGCCGACTTCGGACGAGCCCTTGGTGGCGAGCACGTCGAGCGCGGCCTGCCATTCCTTGCGCACTGGCTCCTCGTCGATCCACTTGCGATATTCGGGGTCCTTGGCGACGGACGGACGCGGCGGGGCAATACCCTGCAGGGCCATCTTCTTCTGCACCTCGGGGCTCGTTGCCCACTGCACGAAGTACCAGGCCGCATCAGGCTGCTTGCTGTGTGAGGACACCGCCATGCCCCAGCCGATCGTGGTCGGCACCTGGCCGGCCTCGCCGGCCGGGAACGGCAACAGGCCGGTGTCCTTCAGGCGCGCGCCGCCTTCCATCACCGTGCGCAGTTCATTGGAGGATTCGAACGCCATCGCCGCGCGGCCGCCGCGATACAGCGCCGAAATCTGCTGGAAGCTGTAGTTGACGACGCCGGGCGGTCCGAAGTCACGCAGCAGCCGGCTATAGGTGTCGAGCGCCTCCTTGCCCTTGGCCGAGCACAGGCTCGACTTGCCGCTCGCGATATACGCGCCGCCGATATTGTGCAGCATGTTGCTGAAGGTGTAGGCGATCGCAGGCTTGAGGCCACGCGAGACGAACGGCGTCACCGTGCTGTCGCAAGTCTTGATCTTCTCGGCGGCAGCCTCGACGTCCTTGATGGTCTTCGGCGCCTCGAGGCCGCACTTCTTGAAGATATCGGTGCGGTAATAGAAAATCGGGCCCTCGATGTTCATCGGCATGCTGGTCAGCTTGCCGCCGAACGTCGCGGCCTTCAGCAGGGCCTGGCTCAACCCCGCCGGATCGTAGTCCTTGGCGACCTCGTTCTTGGCCATCGCGGTGAGATCGCCGTACCAGCCGGCAGCGGCGAACTGCTCGCCTTCGCGCGAGGGCAGCGTCATGAACACATCGACCTCGTCGCTGTTCGCATTCATGACGGTGACCAGACGCTGGCGCATCTGCTGTTCCTGATAGCCGTCGACCTTCAGGGTCATGCCGGTCAGCTTCTCGAAATCGGCCTTATAGGTGAGCAGCGCCTGCGAAACCGGATTGTTGTTGGCGAGAAAGGTGACGGTCTTGCCCTTGAACTTCATCCAGTCGAATTCGGCCGCGCGCGCCTGCGCGCTCACGGCGGCAATCGCAAGAACAGGCAACGCGACGCGCGTCGCGAGCATCCTGGCCTTCATCGAACTCTCCTCCCGCTGGCCGCTTTATGCTGTCGGCACTTTCTGAAAACGGTTACATCCTAAGCGCCATCTCACCTCTGTCAAGCGATAGACAATCTATCTTTTGTGCGGCAATATTGCAGATATTCTTCTTGCCGCGTTCACGATCCGGTATTGTAACGTTACATCATGAATCGACCGCCCGCCAAATTGACGAAGCAAGGCATCCGCGCCGTCGCGGCACGAGCCGGCGTGTCGACGGCATCGGTCTCGCGTGCGCTCAACAATCCCGATGCAGTGAGCCCGTCCCTGCGCGCGCGCATTGCGCAGGCAATCGAAGCCGTCGGTTACATCCCGCATGCGCCGGCCCGCATTCTGTCATCGCGGCGATCGCGTACGCTTGGCGCGATCGTGCCGACGATCGACAACACGATGTTCGCGCGCGGCATCGCCTCACTGCAAAGATACCTGTCCTCGGTGGGCTACATGCTGTTTCTGACCACGAGCGGATACGATCTCGACGTCGAGCTGCAACAGGCCCGCAACTTGATCGGTCGCGGCGTCGATGGCCTCGTGCTGCGGGGCGACTGCCATCACGAGGGGTTGCGCAAGCTACTCGCGGACAATGCGGTGCCTTTCATCAATGTCGGGATCTATCAGCCCGACCGGCCCTACCCTTGCGTCGGCACGAACAACGAGGCCGCTGCCCATCGGGCGGCCGGGCATGTCATCGAGCTCGGCCATCGCCGGATCGGAATCGTTTCCGCCCTCCAGCGCAACAACGACCGCGCCGGCGCTCGCGTCGCCGGCTTTCGCCGCGCGATCGCGGAGAACGGCCTGGAGCTGCCTCCGGAATGGCATGTCGAGGTGCCCTATACCCTGGACGACGCGCGCGAGGCGGCCCGCCATCTCCTCAACCTCAAGAATCGCCCGACGGCAGTGGTCTGCGGCAACGACGTCATTGCCTACGGCGTCCTGTTGGAAGCGGAGCGTAGCGGCTTCTCTGTGCCGCGTGATCTGTCGGTCGTCGGCTTCGACGACCTCGACTGGAGCCGCCATTTGCGACCGAGCCTGACGACGATCCACGTCCCAACCGACGAGACCTGGCAGCGTGCCGGAGAATATCTGGTGCGCAGCCTCGCCGGTGAGCAGACCATCATGCATCGTGAGATCGACTTCTCGCTGGTGGTCCGGGAATCGACGGCTCCGCCTCCCGCACTCCCGAAGTGAGATCCTCCGATGAGTACCAGCTTTTCTCTCACCTCCGGTTTTCATGCCGTCGTGATCGGCGGCGCCGGCGACATCGGCGCCGCGATCAGCAACCAGTTCTGCGACCTCGGGGCGACGGTGACCGCCACAGGCGTCAATGACGCCGATCTCGCACGCTCCCTGCTCAAGCCGCGCGCCGGACTTGCGCTCACGACGCTCGATGTCACGAGCGATCAGGCCGTCGCGTCACTCGCCGGGCGGCACGAACGCGTCGATGCGCTGATCAATTGCGCCGGCATCCTGGCACGGGACAAGGAATACGAAATCGAGACCTTCATGAAAGTGCTCGACGTCAATCTGACGGGCACTTTCCGAACCTGCATGGCGTTCCGCTCGCAGCTGGCGAAGATGAAGGGCTCGATCGTCAACATCGCCTCGATGAATGCAACCCTGGCCCTGCCGCGGATTCCGGCCTATTGCGCCAGCAAGGGCGGCGTCGTGATGCTGACCAAGGCGCTGGCCCTGGCGTGGGCCGAAGACGGCATCCGCGTCAACGCCGTCGCGCCCGGTTATGTCGAAACCGCGATCAATGCCGCCGGCCGCACCGACCGCGCCCATTATGAGCGCATCGCCGACCGCACCGCGTTCAAGCGCTGGGGCCAGCCCGAGGACATCGCCGGTGCCGTCGCCTTTCTCTGCATGCCAGCCTCGCAATACGCGACCGGAACGGTGGTCGCGGTGGATGGCGGGTTTCTTGCGGGCTAGCGGCAGCTGTCACACGTTCGCAAGATGGCGCGGCTGCAGGTGCAGCCGCGCCATCTAGCTCAGCGGAAGTTGCCCTTGGTCTCGGGGATCACGACCGCGCCGATCAAATAGATCACGAACACGCCGACTGCAAAGTAAGCCAGCGACATCGGAATCTGTGCGGGGCTGCCGCTCACCAGCGAGACGAAGGTCGGCATCATTCCGCCCAGCGCAAAGCCGATATTCCAGGACAGGCCGGTGCCGCTGGCGCGAAGCGCCGTGGGGAACCGTTCGTTCAGGAAGATCAGCACCGGCGCATAACCGGCATTGCCGATGAAGGCGATGGCAAGCGCATAGAGCGTAATCTGCGTGGTGTCCTTGGTCGTGGCAAGATTCAGATAGCACAGCGGCAACAGCACCGCCGCCAGGACCCCGATCAGCAGGAACGTCTTCTTGCGGCCGATGAGATCGCTCAGCGCGCCGACCAGCACCGCGGCGAAGAACGCCGAGACGCTGGCGCCCATCAGGATCAGCGAGGAGGTCTGGTTCGGAACCGCGTTGATGACTTTCAGGAAGCTCGGCAGGTACCCCGAGGTCAGATAATAACCGGCGCCGCCGCCGAAGGTAATGAGCAGGTTGATCAGCAGGACGCCGCGATACTCGCGGGACAATACGTCCTTGACCGGCGCCTTCGAGACCTTTGCCTGCTTATTGCCCTGCTGGCGCTTGAGGTCCTTGAAGTACGGGGACTCTTCGAGGTTCCGGAAGATGAACCAGCCGAGCAGAGAGCTCAGCAGCCCTGAGAAGAACATGAAGCGCCAGCCCCACACGGCAAAGGCATCTCCGGGGAATACCGAGGACGTGATCAGGAAGATGAAGGACGCCAGCAGCGCGCCAATGCCGGCGCCGCCGCCGCCGACCAGGCCCGACATCGCCCCGCGCCAATGCGGCGGCACCGATTCCGTGCCGATCGTGTGGGTCGAGGCCACGACCCCACCGACGAACACGCCCTGCACCAGGCGCAGGATCAGGAACACGATGGGAGCGATCACGCCGACCTGCGCGATGGTCGGCAGCAGGCCGAACGCGGCCGTGCTGATGCCGACGCCGATGATGGCGATCAGCATGGCCTGCTTGCGGCCGTGCACGTCGGCGTAGTGCCCGAACACCGCCGAACCGAGCGGCCGCATCAGCAGCGTAACGGCGAACGAACCGTAGACCGCGGCGAGCGACAGCGCCGCATTGCTCGACGGAAAGAACAGCGCGCCGACCACCGGCGCTACATAGAGCAGAATGAACAAGTCGAACAGGTCGAGTGCCCATCCGAGCACTGACGCGATGATCGCATTGACCATCTGCTTGTTATCCGTCGATGCCCGTGCACCGGCCACCGGCATATCCATCTCAGCCATCTTGTTTTACCCTCCCCGTTTGAATAGGGCCGCGGTCCGCGCCATTGCGAACCGCGGCAGCTTGTTGCGTCGCGTATCAACGGCCGACGAATTTCGGCGGACGCTTGGCGTTGAAGGCCTCGACGCCTTCCTTGAAATCTTCCGACTGTCGCAGGCGGCTGTAGCAGTGCCCCTCGAGCTCGATGGCGATCGCGAGCGTCGAATCCTCGGTGTCGTTGAGCAGCTTCTTGGCGGTACGCTGCGCCAGCGGCGAGAAGCTGCGGAGCTCGTCGACAAGCTTGTCGGTCGCCTTCTCCAGTTCGGAATCGGGCACGCATTCGGTGGCGATGCCCCACTCCAGCGCCTGCTTCGCCGAGATGCGCTTGGAGCGCATCACGATGTCCTTGGTGCGGGTGATGCCGACCATCTTCTGCAGCCGCGCCGACCCGCCGGAACCCGGGATCTGGCCGAGCTTCTGCTCAGGCAGCGCGTACTGCGTGGTCTCCGAGGCGATACGGAAGTCGCAGGCCAGCGACAGCTCGAAGCCAACGCCGAAACAATAGCCGCGATTGGCGACGATAACAGGCTTGGCGCAACGCGCCGGCGCGGCGATGTTCCAGGCGAGCTTGGAGACGTGCTCGGGGCTCGCTTCCATGAAGCCTCCGATGTTCCCGCCGCTCGAGAAATGCTCGCCCTCCCCGCGCAGCACGATGATGCGCACGCGCGGATCCTCGTCCAGAGTCTCGAAGGTCAGCCGGAGCTGGTCGCGCTGCGGCATCGCCACGACGTTGTAGGGCGGGCGTCCCAGGATGATGTCCGCGCGCTCATGCGCCTCATCGATCTCGACCTTGAACCCGTCGAGCTTGGCAAGCCGAGGATCGGCAAACGTATAGGGTGACGGCATTTTCACTTCCTTCTGTTGATGCGTGACGATCAAGCGGCGTCCGACGGCGGCCGACGCTCGGTCTCGTATTCTCCGGCGACGAGCAGGCGCCGCAGCAGCTTGCCGACCGGCGATTTGGGAATCGCGTCGACGAAGACGTAGCGGCGCGGCCGCTTGAAGTTGGCGAGGCCCGAGGTGCGGCAGAACTGCTCCAGCTCACTCTCGGAAACGTTGCAATTGCGCTTGACGAAGGCGGCGACGACCTTGCCCCATTTTTCGTCGGCGACACCGACCACGGCGACCTCGTCGACCCCGGGATGCAGCGACAGGCAGCTCTCGATCTCGACCGGAGAGACGTTCTCGCCGCCGGTGATGATCATGTCGTCGACGCGGCCCGTGACGAAGAGGTCGCCATCGGGATCGACGAAGCCGGTATCGCCGGTGAAATACCAGCCTTCGCGCAACGATTTGGCGTCGGCCTCGGGGCGACGCCAGTAGCCCTCAAAGGCTTCGTCGCCCGCGAGCGTGGCGATGATCTCGCCCTCCTCGCCGACCGCGGCAAGCTCCGCGACCGAACGCGCGCCGATGCGCACGACCTTGACGTGCTGGTTCAGCCCGGCCCTACCGGCGGAGCCGGGTTTTGCCGTAGCGTTCTGATCGATCGTGAAAGTGTAGATCTCGGAGCTGCCGTAATGATTGACGAACAGCTCCGGCCTGAAGGCCTCGTCCAGCTTTTTCAGCAGGCCGTCCGTCATCGAGGCGCCGGCAAAGCCGAGCTTGCGCACGCTGGAGACGTCGGTCCGGTCGAAGGCCTCGTGATGGACGAGATCGTGATAGAGCGTCGGCACCAGATAGAGATTGGTGATCCCTTCCCGCTGGATCAGCTCCAGCGCCTGGCGGCTGTCATAGCGCGGCAGGCAGATGAAGCTGCCGCCGATCAGCGACATCGCGAGCAACGAGCGGACGCCCATGGTGTGGTAGAGCGGCATCACGCCGAGCGTGCGCTCGCCGCGGCCGTAGAGATTTTGCGCGACATGGGCGATCGCCGCGGCGCGCTCGGCGCGATGACGCCGCGGCACGCCCTTCGGCCGAGAGGTCGTGCCCGATGTGTAGAGCATGATCGACCAGGCATCAGAGCCGACGCACGGCTCGGCATCGGGCGCGCTGTCCCTGATCAGATCGGCAAAGCCGACCGCCTCGCCTGTGCCCGGATCGACCGACACGCGTAGCAGCCGGCCGGCGAGAGCCGAACCCTGCACCGCCTCAGCAGAAACATCCTGGTAGAAAACTGCGCGGCCCTCCGCGTTCTCGATGCAGAAGTCCAGCTCGTCGGCCTTGGCGCGCCAGTTGATCGGGGTGATTACGAGTCCTGCGAACTGGCAGGCCCAATGCAGCGTCGCGGCCTCCCAGCGGTTTTTCAGCAGCGTGACGACGTGGTCGCCGGGCTTGAGGTCCAGGCGACCGAAGGATGCGACCAAAGCAGAGATCTTGACGTACCATTGCCGGTAGGTCAGGCGGAGATCGCCGTCGACCAGCCCGATGGCGCGCGGATCGCGCGCGGCGCTGGCCATGAAGCTGCTGGCGAGATCAAGCATCTGACGTCTCTTTTTTCGATGAAGCGAGCTGGGCGGCGGCTTCGAGGGCCGCCTGAACGATCGGCGTGTAGCCGGTGCAGCGGCACAGATGCCCGCTGAGAAGATCGCGAATCTCCGCCTCGGTCGGCGCCGGGTTCCTGGCGAGATAATGATCGAGCGACATCAGGATGCCGGTCGTGCAGAAGCCGCACTGGAGCGCGTGGTGACGGCGGAAGGCCCGTTGCAGCACGCCGAGGCGATCGGCCGCGGGTGCAAGCCCTTCAACCGTCTTGATCTCGGAGCCGTCGACCTGCGCTGCAAGGGTGAGGCAGGAACGGGTCAGCATGCCGTCGACGACGACCGTGCAGGCGCCGCAGACGCCGTGCTCGCAGCCGACATGGGTGCCGGTGGCGCCCAACTGGTGCCGCAGGAAGTCGCACAGCAGCGTCCGAGGCTCAGCTTCTCCCGCGATGGGCTCGCCATTCAGCGAGACGTGGATGGGGTGGCGGGCGTCGGATTTGAGACGGGTCATCGCAGAACCTCGCCGATCAGATCGCGGCCGATCATGCGCACGAGGTCGCGGCGATAGCGCGCGGTGGCATGAACGTCGTCGCGCGCACCGAGCTCGTAGGCAAACGCGTTGAGGGCATCGTCGAGCGCGCTGCCCTCGAGTCGCGGCCAGTCCCGCGCGGTCGGGACGTCCGCAACGCCACCGACCGCGAGGCGGACGCCGGATGGCGTCTTCATCGCGGCGCAGGCCACGATGGCAAAATCGCCGTGCCGGCGCGCGACCTCGCGGAACGCGAAGCGAGATCCATTGATGACCGGGAGCGAGATGCCCTCGATCAGCTCGTCGTCGTTGCGCGCCGTCAGCATCATGCCGGCGAAGAAATCTCTGGCCGCGACGCGGCGACGACGCCTGGCACTGCGCAAAAGCACCTCGCCGCCGAGCGCGACCAGCGCGAGCGGCATCTCGGCGCTGGGATCGGCATGCGCGAGCGAGCCGCAGATGGTGCCGCGGCTGCGGGTCTGCATGTGACCGACGCAGGGCAGCGCCAGCGCCACCAGCGGCAATGCCTCGGCCAGATCCGGCCAGGCCAGCAGATCGGCCTGGCGCACGCCGGCACCGATGACGACGGCATCGGATTTCCGCTCGATCTTGTGGAGCTCCCGGATCCGCATGATGTCGATCAGAAGCTTCGGCTTGGCGAGGCGCATGTTGAGCATCGCCATCAGCGACTGTCCGCCGGCGAGCACACGAGCATCGCCGCCCTGCTGCGCCAGCGCATCGAGGACATCACCGACGGCTTCGGCGCGGAGATAGTCGAATGCGGGCGGCTTCATCGGCGCCCCCCAAACCGGCCGACGAATTTCGCCAGCACGGCCAACAGCGAGAAGGCGCCCGAGGCGCCGCCGCCGCCGGCCTTGCGGGCCAGCGCTGCGAAGAACTGGCCGATGATCACCCGCGTCGCGCCGTCGAGCAGACGGCCGCCGATGCTCGCAATCTTGCCGCCGATCGCGGCGTCATAGCTGTAGGTCAACTTCGTCCCGCCGCTGCCGTCGGGCGCGAGCGTGACGCGCCCCTCAGCGCTCCCGAAGCCGAGCGCGCCGGTGGCGCCGCCGCGCAAGGTGACCGCGCGCGGCGGATCGAGATCGAACAGCTCCACGTCGGCGCGATAGCGCCCGGTGACAGGGCCGATGCCGAGCGTGACGTCGGCGCGGAAATGCGTCTCGGTGATCTTGTCGACGCGCCGGCAGCCGGGAATGATCGATTGGAGCGTGGCGGGATCGAGCAGCATGGCCCAGACCTGCTCGGGCGTCGCCCTCACCGAGGCCTGCCCCTCGCCGCCAAGCCGCCGATCTGCTTCGCGCGCTGGCGCCGCGGCCACGCCCCCCGCGGGAGGTGGTGGCTCGGCGCTGCGCACCAGCTCGGCAAGCCGCGCGGGCACCAGAGGCAGCGTGATGTCGACAACGCCGAGCGCATCCGCGACCGCATTGGCAAGGCAGACCGGCGTCGACATGCAATTGCCTTCGCCGACGCCCTTTGATCCGAGTGGAGTAAATGGCGACGGCGTCTCCATGTGAAAGATCTCGGGCTCGGGCACCTCGGTGGCGGTCGGCAGCAGATAGTCCGCCAGCGTTCCGGTCAGAAAGCTGCCGTCGTCAGCGTAGGCAAATTCCTCGTAGAGCGCGGCACCGAGCGCCTGCGCGAAGCCGCCACGGATCTGGCCATTGACCATGCCGGGATGCAGGATGGTGCCGCAATCATGCATCGTGACGTAGCGATCGATCCGCGTCTGCAGAGTGGTGCGGTCGATCTCGACGCCGCAGAAGTCGAAGATGAAGCCATGGCACAGCGAGGAGTTGATGCGGTCGTCCTCGCCGGGCGGCGTCAGCTCCGGCGGCGTCCAGAACACAGTCTCGCGGATAGACTGGCCGGCATCGTCAGGCAGCGAGCCCGGCGACCAATGGCTGAGCGCGGCGACACGCGAGAACGCGATCCGGTTTTCCGGATTGTGCCTGGAGGCAACGAAGCCCTCAGCAAACACGATATCCGCGGCTTCGACGTTCAACTGGCTGGCGGCGATGCGGGCGAGACGGCCGGCAATGCGCTCGGCCGCCAGTTTTGCCGTGCCGGCCACCGCGGCGGCGAAGCGGCTGGCATAATTTCCCGACGCGATCGACCAGGCATCCTTGGCGGTATCGATCTCGGTGTTGACGCGGATGTCCTTCGGCTCCAGGCCGAAGACGTCGGCTACCACTTGGGACAGCACGGTGCGATGACCCTGCCCCTGCGGCACGGAGGCGACGTGAACGGTGACGCTGCCGACTGGATCGAGGCCGACGGTCGCTGTCGCCTGCGCGCCGTTCTTCGGCCCGGCCTTGCGGCGCTCGGCCGCGGTCAGCACCGTTGTGATGTAGCCCATATTGGAGACGCTGGGCTCGACCACCGCCGTGAAGCCGATGCCGTAAAGCCGCCCCTCCGCCCGCGCCGCGTCGCGCCGCGCCTTCAATTCCGCCAGCCTGCCCTGCTCGACCGCGCGCGCGATCGCGTCCTGGTAATTGCCGGAATCGAGCAACGCGCCGGTCGCGGTGCGATAGGGAAAGGCACCTGCCTCGATCAGATTGCGCTTGATGACATCGAGCGGATCGAGACCGAGCCCGATCGCGATGCGCTGCACCAGGCGTTCCAGCGCGAAATAGACCTGCGGCCCGCCGAAGCCGCGGTTGAGGCCGGTCGGTGTCTTGTTGGTGACGACGACGCGGTTGCGGATTTTGACGTGGTTGATGTCGTAGGCCCCCGTCATGTTGCCGTGCATGCGGTAGAGCGTGGCCGGCTCGGGTGCGCGCAGATGCGCGCCGCAATCCTCGACCTGGTCCCAGTCGAGCGCGAGGATCTTGCCGTCGGCCGCAACCGCCGCGGCCAATGTCGTCGCGCGGTTTGTCGCTGACACCGACGCGGTGAGATGCTCGAGCCGGTCCTCGATCCACTTCACCGGCCGCCCCGTGACGCGCGCCGCAGCCGCGATCAGAACGATGTACGGAAACACGCCCTGCTTGACGCCAAAGCTGCCGCCGGAATCCGGCGGCGTGCGCAGCCGCAGCCGATTGCCCGGAACTTTCAGTGCACGCGCAATCACGGTGTGGATGCTGAAGGGCCCCTGAAAATTCGCAAGAACCTCAAAGGCATCCTCGCCGGCATCATGCGAGGCAACGACGCCATAAGTCTCGATCGGCGTGCACGAGTTGCGGGGATAGCGGATGTCGATGGAGAAGCGATGCGGCGCACCCGCAAACTCCTTTTCCGGATCGCCGTAACGAAACGTGCGGTCGCTGGCGAGATTGCCGGGAAAACCGTCGTGCAGGACCGGTGCACCTGGTGCCATCGCTCCGAGCGGATCGACTGTGGCCGCTCGTGGGCGATATTCGACATTGATGAGTTCGGCCGCATCTTCGGCGCGGGCACGATCAGTCGCCACGATCACAGCGACCGGCTCGCCGACATAGCGCACGCGCTCGACCGCAATCGGCCAGCACTCGACCGGCGCCTTCACACCGACGACGAGACTCGTGGTGACCGCCTTGATCTGCTCGCCAGTCAGGACCGCGGCGACGCCCGGCAGCCGCCTGGCCGCTTCGACGTCGATCGAAACAATATCGGCGTGGGCGTGCGGCGAGCGCAGGATCGTCGCATGCAGCGTGCCGGGCTGGACGCCGAGGTCGTCGATGAAACGGCCGCGGCCGCTGAGCAGCGCGGCATCCTCGACGCGCTCGATTGAACGCCCGACCCACGGCTTGTCACCGCTCTGATCAACCGAATTTGCGGACTTAACCGCAGCCTGCACCATGTCCCGGCATACCTCCCGCCGCGTTCTCTGACGCGACGGCGACGTTTGTCAGGACAGGAGGCGCGAGGGCCATACCGCCCGCTCTCACGACTTACCAAATCGTCTCATTCGAGAGCGTGCAGCGCAATATCAGCCCGCAAGGATCAACCCGCGAGGCGGGAGACGTTGCGAAACTCGCGCGGGCTGACGCCGGCATGATCGCGGAAGAAGCGCGTGAAATGTGCCGGCTCCGGAAAGCCAAAGCGCTCGCTGAGCTCGCCGAGCGGCGTGTCCTCGCGCATCACCGCGTCGAGCGCACGCTCCATGCGGACGACGTTGAGGTATAGCTTCGGCGAAACGCCGAGCGAGGTCTCGAACAGGCGGAAGAACTGCGCGCGCGACAGGCCCGCGCCCTTCACGAACTGATCGACGTTGGCGTAGGAATCGTTCACGCGCATCGCGTCCATCGCGCGGCGGATCCGCCAGTCGCAGCTCACCGCGCTCATGCCGCGGATCGAGGTCGGAAAGCTGCGCCAGGGCGTGAAGCGCTCGATCACCGCGATCATGAGGTCCGAAAGGGTCTGCTCGTGGGTTCGCACCGCATCGGGATTCGCCATCATTTCGGCCGCAAGATGCAGCGTGAGTTGCCGAATGCGCGGCGAGACTTCGCCCGAGGGACGCTCGAAAAAGCCCGGCGCGCCGCTCGCGGCCCATCCGGGCCGGAACTCCTTCAGCCATTCCGGCTCGATATAGAGCGCCATGATGAGCGTGCGCGGGCGATTGACGTCATGCACATAGGCATGCGGCTTCCAGCCGTCGACGAGAACGGCGGCCGTGTCCGTGAGCGGCGTGACCTGGTCGCCGACCAGAAACTGGGTGTCGGCGCCCTCGACCTTGAGCAGGACGTGGCAGTGATGATGAGCGTGGCGGACCAGCGAACGGTCCATGTCGAGCAGAGCGACCCTGCCGAAAGCGCCATGAGCGATGCGCAGGGCCGTCGACATCAGTTTCTTCCTCCCGGCGTTGCGCCGCAAAATGGTTGCCTTGCTGGTGCGGCACTATAGGCCGCCCTTGCTACATATTCCAACGGCGCAAACGGACGCAAGCCGCTTCCGGGTGATAACCCGCTCACATCCGCGCCTCCGCAAGAAGGCGCGCGACCGCAGCGCCCGGATCGGCCTGCAAGGCTGTCGTCAGGTCGACGTCCTCCTCGCCCTTGACGCGGATGCGCTTGAAGGCGAACTCGGACGCGCTGACCGGCGCCGTCGCATCGAGGCCCATCTTGGCGCCGATACCGTCATCCGTGGTCGGATCGAGTTTCGAGCCGAGCGCGCCGGCGACGACCATGAGATCGCGGTCGGCCTGGAAGCGCGTCGCCACCGCCCATTCGATCTCCTCGGAGGAAGAGATATCGACGTCCTTGTCGACCACAACCACCTGCTTGATGTCGTAATGCGCGCCGAAAGCGCACATCATGACGTTCTTCGGCTCGCCCTCATTGGTCTTGTCCAATTTGATCGCGAGATGATAGCGGCAGGTGCCGCCGCGCGTGAGGCGAACATCCAGCACGGTCGGGAAGCTGCGGCGCAGATGCTGGAGCAGCGTCGCTTCGCGCGGCACGCCGCCGAGTATCAGGTGCTCGAAACCGCCGCCGACGATGGTGTGGAAGATCGGCTTGGCGCGATGCGTGATGGCATCGACTTCGATCACCTCGCGATCGGCGCGCGGGCCGTAATATTGCGGGAATTCACCGAACGGGCCCTCCGGCTCGCGCACGCCTTGCAGGATCCGTCCTTCAATCACGATCTCCGCTTGGGCGGGAACGCGAACCGAATTGGTGCGACATTTGACGACGTCCACGGGCGAGCCGAGCAGCGCGCCCGCAATCGCCATCTCGTCCTCGTCCAGCGCGGCAATCGCCTGCGAAGCCAGCAGCAGCGCCGGATGCGCGCCGATGACGATGGCGATCTCCAGTGCCTGGCCCAGTTCTTCCGCGATGCGATAGTAAGAGAACGTGTGCCGCGGCAGCAGCAGAACGCCGATACGATTCTTGCTGCTGACCTGACAACGGTGAATCGAAACGTTCTGAACGCCGGTCTTCGGATTGCGCGCGATCAACAGGCCGGCCGTGATATAGGGACCGCTATCGCGTTCATTGTGCTTCGGCACCGGAAGTTGTCGGAGCAGGTCGACGTCGTCGTGAACGACCTCCTGCACTGGACCGTCCGGAACCTCGCGGGTCGGCAGTGGATTGCTTGCGGCGGCAAGGAATCGCGGCAGCAACTGGTCCTCGGTGACGCCGATGGAATCGGCGACCCAGTCACGACCGGCAAACAGGTTGGCGATGACGGGAATCTCGTGCCCATCGGGACGCGGGAACAGCACCGCGCTGTCGCGCTCCAGCCGCTTCGCGATGGCGGCGAGCTCATCGATCAGCGCAATACCCTCGCGGGCAATCGCGAGCTTGCCGCGCTCGGCGAGGTAAGCGAGCCAGGCACGCAGATCGGCCGGTGCGTTCGTGCTCTTCGCCGAATTTTGCCTCGCCGAATTTTGCATTCGCATATGACGTATCTCTCTCCTCGGGCGTTCGGGTCAGGGCGCGATCTTGCGCAGCGACGGCGAGCGGCGCTTGAGCGCTTCGTCCTCGCCCCAGCGGCGCACCACGCCGATATCGATATCGAAGAGGTCGAGCACCCGGCCGACGGTGTGCTCGACCATGTCTTCGAGATTCTCGGGTTTTGCGTAGAAGGCGGGCACAGGTGGCGCGATGATCGCGCCCATCTCTGATAGCGCCGTCATCGTCCTGAGATGCCCGGTGTGCAGCGGGGTCTCGCGCACCATCAGCACCAGGCGCCGGCGCTCCTTGAGCACAACATCGGCGGCGCGGGTCAAAAGCGTCGTGGTGACGCCCGAGGCGATCTCGGACATCGAGCGCATCGAGCACGGCGCCACAATCATGCCCGCGGTACGGAACGAGCCGCTCGAGATTGCCGAAGCCATGTCGTCGATCGCATGGCTGACATTGGCGAGCTCCCTCACCTCCGCGATCTTCAGGTCGGTCTCGTAGGCAAAGGTCTGCTCGGCCGTCTTCGACATCACCAGGTGAGTCTCGACGCCGGCATTGCGCAGGAGTTGCAGCAGGCGCACGCCATAGGTGACGCCCGAGGCGCCGGAAATGCCGATGATCATCCGCGTGGGCGCTGCGTGCTGCATATGTCTGATTTCGCTCCCGTGGCCACGTACCCTCGAGGTCTCGTAGCCGGTCGCAAAACTAGGCAATCTCGGCCATCACAACAAATAATGATTGATTATATCATTCATCATCGAAGATGATGGCCCGCGAACGAGTTGGCGAACGAAGGACTGGCCCCGTGGAACTCAGGCAGATGCAGTATTTCCTGTGCCTGGCCGATGAAAA
The DNA here is from genome assembly GCF_028128855.1 of Bradyrhizobium sp. CCBAU 11430. Classification (NCBI taxonomy): domain Bacteria; kingdom Pseudomonadati; phylum Pseudomonadota; class Alphaproteobacteria; order Hyphomicrobiales; family Nitrobacteraceae; genus Bradyrhizobium; species Bradyrhizobium sp. CCBAU 11430. The sequence goes on along the minus strand of NZ_LBJV01000007.1, from coordinate 190,102 downwards.
GAACGTCACGCGGGCCGCGCGCCGGCTCAACATCGTGCAGCCGGCGCTCAGCATGCAGATCGCCAAGCTCGAGGCCGAGCTCGGCCAAAGGCTGTTCGACCGCAGCGTCCAGGGCATGACGCTGACCAGCGCCGGCGAGGCGCTGGTGCGGCTGACGGCGCCGATCGTGCGCGATGCGGAGTATGCGCGCCAGGAGATGGCCCAGATCGGCGGGCGGATTTCAGGCCGCGTCGCGGTAGGCCTCATCACCTCCGTTGCGCAGAGCACGATGGCGAGCTCGTCAGCGACTGTCGCGCGCCGCTATCCCGAGATCATCCTCTCCGCGTGCGAAGGCTACACCGAGACGCTGGTCGACTGGGTCAACAGCGGCCAACTCGATTTCGCGCTGATCAACGTGCCGCGCCGAAGGACGCCGCTCGCCGCGCATCACATCATGGACGAGGAGATGGTGTTCGCCTGCCGCAAGGACGGCCCGATCCGGCCGCCGGCCAAGCTGCGCTTCGACCACATCGCGAATTTCGATCTGGTGCTACCCTCGAAGCGCCACGGCCTGCGGCTGATCCTGGACGAGCGTGCCGCAGCCCTCGGCATCGACCTGCGGCCGCGCCTGGAGCTCGACACCCTGCCCGCCCTCTGCGACGTGATCGCGACCACCGATTTCGCGACCGTGCTGCCGACCATCGCGCTCCGGCAGTCGCTGGCAAGCGGGACCATTCGAGCCCACCGTTTCGACGCGCAACGGATCGTTCGCTCCATCGCCTGGGTGCATCACCCGCGGCGAGCGGTCTCGGTTGCGGCCAAGGCCGTGCTGGACGTCATCAGCCACGATCTGGCGCAGGCCGCGGCGGTGGCAAAGCAGTTGGCTGAACCTGGCTCCGGCGGCGCAGCCTCGTCATCCCGCAAACAACGTCGCAAGACCGGGAAGACGATTTCCTGAATCCCGAACGCTCATTTGGACAAGATGTCGCGCCTCTTTGCAAAATGAGACGGGTTGGTAAGTTTCGAGACGAGCCGGCATGACGGTCACGTCAAGCCGCTAACTACGGTCCAGGCGCAGAAAATCGCGGCCTGGCGCTCCTCCGGACAACTCCTGTCACGGACGCTCCCAAGGCTCGCAGAACAAGACGCGGTCGGGAGATTCAGTCCGAGATGGCAAGGTTCGGTCACAGCAGGATCGCGGACGACACAGCGCCGCACGTTGAAGGATTTCACCCTGACCGCAGGTCTTTGCTCTCGCTCGGCCTGGGCGCGGCTCTCTCCGCCACCGGGCTGCGTCCCGCGCAAGCCCAAGACTACCCCGCGCGTCCGATCCAGGTGCTCGTGCCCTTCGCCGGCGGCAGCGCCAGCGACGTCATCACGCGCATCCTGCTCAACCGCATGTCGACGTCACTGGGGCAGGCCTTCGTAGTCGACAACCGCCCTGGCGCCGGCGGCAATATCGGTACCGCCGCCGCTGCACATGCCGCCCCGGACGGCTACACGTTGCTGATGAGCACCTCCGGCCCACTGGCCGCGAACCGATCACTGTACAAGGAGCTGCCCTACGATCCGCTGAAGGATTTCGCCCCGATCGGACTGTTCGCCACGTTGCCGAATGTCATCGTAATCAATTCGAGGCTGCCGCCGAAATCCCTGCACGAGCTGATCGAGTACACCAAGGCCCGCCCCCGGGAGCTGAACTACGGGACGGTCGGAGTCGGCTCGTCGCAGCACCTCGCGGCTGCCTATTTCGAGCAGCTCACGGGCACCGAGATCACCCACGTTCCTTACCGCAACATCGCTGCTTACACGCCGGACTTCATCGCGGGCCAGGTCCCGCTAGGCTTCCAGCTCTTGCCGAACGTCATCGGTCTGATCAGGAGCGGCGATGCGCGTCCGCTCGCGGTTGCCAGCGACAAGCGCATGACGGCGCTGCCGGACGTGCCGACCGCGGCCGAGGCTGGCCTGAAGGATTACGAGAGCGCGGCGTGGCTTGCCCTGCTCGCGCCCGCGGGCACCGGCACCGCCGTTATCGACAAGCTCTATGCCGCCATGATCGAAGCCATGAACGATCCGAAGGTGCGCACCCTCCTGGTGGAGCAGGGCGCCGAGCCCCTGGTGATGGCCCCCCAAGGTCTGAAGGATTTCATGACCGCGGAAACCACAAAATGGGCCGGGATCATCAAGAAGATCGGCATCGAGCCGATGTGACTGCCAGCTTTTGGGTAATCAGCCTCTTCCGCGTGATCCGCCACCCGCGCCCTGCTCGCCCAAAGCTCGCTCGCCGAGCGGCTCGCGCCTGGCTCAATGCTGCGTGCTGGCGGTATGAGCTCGCGTTACGGCAGATTATCCCGCAGAAAAATGTCGATGCGGATGCGTTCTTGGTCGGGGCTGATTGGCTCGCCCGAACAGTGCGCGAGCAGAACGCGTGCCGCAGAGCGCGCCTCGTGCCCGGGATCCTGATTGATCACGGCATCGAGCGTGCCGCGAACCAGGAAACGCCGTGTATATTGGGTCAGCTCATGGGTGATCCAGACCACCTCGCGAGCGCGGCCCGAGGCCTCGAGCGCATCGGCGATGCCGCGGTTTCCGGCGCCGCAGCAGTATATGCCGCGAAGATCGGCATGGCGCGCGAGCAGCGCAGCCGTAAGCTTCCGCGTGCGATCGCTGTCGTCCCGGCCCTCGATGACCGGTAGCGCGGGCAGGTTCGGATACTCGCTGGACAGGATCTGATGGAAACCGAACTGCCGTTCAGTGTGATCACGCAGCGACAGCGACCCCGCGATCACCGCGACCGTCCCCTCGCGCCCAGCAAGGAAGCGCCCCATCAACGTTGCGGCGGTGCGGCCTGCGGCCGGATTGTCGATGCCGACATAATGCAGGCGGCGCGAGCTTGGCGCGTCCGACACGAGGGTCACCACGGCGACCCCGCGTCCGACGAGCTCATCGATCGCGGCCCGAACCCTGGGATGATCGAGCGCGATGACGGCGACGCCCTGGTAGGCCGGCGACAGGGTTTCCAGCGCGCCGGCGAGCACATCCGGATCGAACACGTCGACACGGAGAATGTCGATGAAGCCGCGCTGGCCGGCGAGCCAGTCCGCGGTGCGCTGGACCTGCTCGCTCAGATTGGTCATGAAGCTGTTGCTGCCGGTCGGCAGCACGAAGGCGAAGCGGAACGTCTGCCCGCGGGCGAGCCGCGCGGCCGCGACGTCGGCGCGATAGCCGAGTTTTGCCACCGCGGCCTCGACACGCGCGACGGTCTTGGCGCGCACGCCCTCGCGCCGGTTGACGACGCGATCGACGGTCGCAAGCGAAACGCCGGCCGCACGTGCGACGTCCTCGAGCGTGGCGCGAATCGCCGGCTGCGTCGCCCCTCCCGTCATTCGCGCGCCGCCCAAAGCATGCCGCGGGTCATCAGTGTCCGGATCTCCGGCACGTCGAGCTCGTAGGCACGGTGGCCGAGCGAGGAATAGAACACCCTGCCCGCGCCGTAGCGCTTCTTCCAGACCACGGGCATCACCACGCCCTCGATCCACGGCGCGTGCTCGCCGGTGAAGGTCGTCGTCGCCAGCACCTCGTTGGCGGGGTCGACATGCATGTAATATTGCTCGGAACGATGTTCGAAACTGTTCAGGCCCTTCATGATGGGGTCATCCGGCTTCGTCAAGTCGACCTTGTAGTCGATGATGTTGCCGGGATGGGCCACCCACTGCCCGCCGCACATGAATTGGTAGTCGACGGAATCGCGGAACGCATCGCACATGCCGCCATGATGGCCGGCGAGCCCGACGCCGCTCCGCACTGCGGCGCAGAGATTGAGCGCTTCCGCCTTCTCGATCTTCGACATCGTGTAGATCGGGATGATCAGCGACATGTCGTGGATCGCGGGATCGGCGAATGCCGCCGTCGTCGTCTCGATCCGCACCTCGAAGCCTTCCGCTCTCAGCCAGCCGCGAATCATCGAGGCGCAGAGATCCGGATCGTGTCCCGGCCAGCCGCCCCATACAATCATTGCCTTGCGCATGGTCATTCCCTCAATCGATCTGACCCGTTTCACGTCCCGCCGGCAGCATCGCCGGCCGCTCGACGCTGCTCTCGATCTTGACGCGCCGCCCTTCATCGGCGGAGGTCTGGAACGCCTCCATCACCTCCAGCACGTGAAACGCAAGCGCACCGCTGGCGCGGTGCGGACGGTTGTTCAGGATCGCGGATGCCATGTCGGCGACCCCAATGGAGCGGAACTCACCCTCGACATGGCCGTGCGTCAACGGCATCGTTTCCCATTCGCCGCCGGTCCTGGCGAGGTGCACCTCGCCGCCGAAACGGTTCGGGTCCGGCACCTGCATGCTGCCCTTGTCGCCATAGATCTCGATCGGCGCATGCCGGTGCTTCGGTACATCGAAGCTCATCGCGATCGAGATGACTGCTCCGCTCTCGAATTCAAGCGTACCCGCGACATGGGTCGAAACCTCGACCGGGATCAGCGTGCCGTTCATCGGCTGGCTGGTGACCAGGCGCTCCGATTTCGGCCTCGCGGTCGAGCCCATCACGCTCGCGACCGGGCCGAGCAACTGCACGAGATCGGTGATGTAGTACGGCCCCATGTCGAGCATCGGCCCGCCGCCGCGCAAGTAATAGAAGCCCGGCGCCGGGTGCCAGCGCTCATGGCCGGGGCAGCCGAAGAAGGCGCTGCCCGCCACCGGCGTGCCGATCGCGCCGTCGTCGATCAGCTTGCGGGCGGTCTGGTGCCCGCCGCCGAGGAACGTGTCGGGCGCGCAGCCGACGCGCAGGTTCTTCTGTGCGGCGAGATCGATCACCTTGCGGGCTTCGGCGGCGTTGATGCCGAGCGGCTTCTCGGAATGGACATGCTTTCCGGCATTCAGCACCGCCAGACTGACGTCGGTGTGGGCCAGCGGCACCGTGAGATTGACGACGACCTCGACGTCATCGCGTCTGAGCAATTGATCGACCCGCATCGCCGGCAGCCCGAAAGCGGCACCCTGCCGCTCCGCGACTTCACTGCGCATATCGGCGAGCGCCCTGACCTCCATGACCGGGAAGCGTTGCGCCGCCTTGAGATAGGCGGTGCTGATGACACCGCAGCCGATGATTCCAATTCCGACTTTTCTCATTGTGGTCTCCGTAAGGTCCGTTCATCCCTTGACCGCACCTGCAGTGAGGCCGGCAACGATGTGCTTCTGCGCCAGAAGGAAGAGAATGATCGTCGGCAGGATGGTCAACGTGATGAAGGCCAGGATCAGGTGCCATTCGGACGAATACTCGCCCTGATAGACCATGATGCCGAGCGGCCAGGGATAGAGCGCATCCGTGTTGAGCATCACCAGCGGCAACAGATAGGCGTTCCAGCTGTTGACGAAGGTGATGGTCCCGACGGTCGCCAGGATCGGCCGCGACAGCGGCAACGTCACATAGCGGAAGAACTTGATGTAGCTGCAGCCGTCGACCAGCGCAGCCTCGAGCAGTTCATAGGGAATGTCCTTGAAGAAACGCCGGAGCAGCAGCACGCTCATCGCGAGGCTGAAGGCCACCTGCGGCAACGCAACGCCGAAATAGGTATCGAGCAGCCCGAGATCGCGCACCTTGATGAACAACGGAAGCACCGCGGTCGCCGCCGGAAACAGCAGGCCGAGCGTGAGATAGCTCAGCAGCATCGAGCTGCCGTAGAACCTGACATGGGCAAAGGTGAACGCCGCCATCGAGGCCGTGATCAGGGTCAACACCACCGCGAGCGACGATATGATCAGCGAATTGCGCAGGAGCTGCCAGTAGCGCGCGGAGAACAGGATGTCGGAATAATTCTGCCACTCCCAGTGACGCGGCAAACCGAACGGGTTGACACGCAATTCGCCGAGCGATTTGAAGCCGCCGAGCAACGTCGCGAGCAGCGGCACCAGCACGAAGATGGCCACGATGGCGAGGAACACCGCCTTGAACAGCACGGCGGGATCGACCGGCGTACGAGAGATCTTCGCACTACTCATCGCGCATGAACCAACGCTTGTAGGTAAAAGCAAAGGTCACGCAGATCGCGAACAAGATGACGCCGATGGCGCTGCCATAGCCGACCCGCATGCGAGAGATGCCGTTGTTGTAGAGGAAGCTCACCATCGTGTTCGAGGAGTCCGCAGGCCCCCCGCGTGTCAGCGGCATGACGAGGTCGAACAGCTGCAGCGAGCCGACAATGGCGAAAAACACCGAGAGGCGAATCGTCGGATAGAGCAAGGGAATGACGACATGGCGCAGGGCTTGCAGCCGCGTCGCACCGTCGATGCGCGCCGCCTCGATCAGGCTCTTGTCGAGGCTCTGGAGCGCCGCGATGAACAGCATCATGTGGAAGCCAAAATACTTCCACACGATCACGATCAGCACGGCCAGCATCGACGTGTCGGTCGAGGCCAGCAGGTGCGGCGGCTCGGCGCCGAAACTGCGCCAGATCGACGCGACGAGGCCGTAGTCACCGTCATAGACGAAGCTGAAGATCAGCCCGGTCGCGATCTCGGCCAGGATATAGGGCATGAAGAACAGCATGCGCAGCGCCACCGACCCGCGAAAGCGTTCGGCGAGCATCAAGGCCAGCGTCAGCGCGAGCGGCAGCTGGACCGCGAGCGAGACCGCAATAATCAGCCCATTGTTGCGCAGCGCGAGCCAGAAGGCGCGCGTCTCCAGCACGAAGCGGTAATTGTCGAAGCCGATCCAGTTGGTCGGCCTGCCGAACCCGTTCCAGTTGAAGGCCGAATACCAGGCGGCCTCGCCGATCGGCAGCACCACGAACAGCGTGAACAATAGCAGCGCCGGCGGCAGGAACAGGATCAGGACCGTGAAGCGGCCGTCCCAAGCCGGGCCGCGGACCGCGAGCGAAGAGAACGGTGTCTCCGCAACGCCAATCGCGGGGGAATTCGCGATACGCCGGGCCACCGTCAGTTGCCCTGCTTCCACGCCGCCTCGATCGCCTTCGCCGCATTCTGCGGGCTCATGCTGCCACCGGCGATCTCCGCGGTGACGTCGTTGACGACGCGGCCGACCGACGGACCAAGGCTCTGATCATAGAAGTTCTGGTGGTAGTTCGACTTCGCCAGATTGGTCGCGATCAGCTTCATGAAGGCATTGTTGAGACCAGCGTCCGCGCCCTGCACCACCGGGATGATGAAGTTACCCGCCGCAAGTCGCGTCTGCACGTCCTTCGAGACGAAGTCCTTCAGGAAATCGACCGCCTCCTTCGGCGAGCCTTTCGTGACCAGCCAGCCGGTGATGCCGCCGAGCGTGTCGGTGGGCGCGCCCTTGCCGCCTGATACCACCGGGAAGTCGAACCAGCAGATCTTGTCTTCGCTCAATCCGACCTTGTCGGCGGCGAGAGCGCGCTGCAAATGATAGACCGTGCTGATCGCGAGCGTCATCGCCGCCTTGCCGTCGCCGAAATAGCCGACGGCCTGCGGATTCTTGAAACCAAGGAAGCCATTCTGGAACGGCTGGAGATCGACGAGTTGCTTGAACAGCTCGCCGGACTTCTGGAAGGTCTCGCCGGCGAAGCCGCTGTCCTCGCCGCGCAATGCAGCGTCGAATGCCGGCTTGCCGCCGATGCGCACCGCAAGATGGGTCCAGTAGAAGTGCAACGGCCATTTGTCGGCGCCGCCGACCACGATCGGGGTCACGCCGGCGGCCTTCAGCGTCTTCACCGCCGCAAGCAGATCGTCCCAGCTCTTGATCCCGGCAGGATCGACTTTCGCCTTGGCCATCAGCTCCTTGTTGCAGAGGAAGCCGACCTGCGACAGCGCGGTCGGCAGACCATAAACGCGGCCGTTAGCGGTGAACGCGGCGAGCGCGGCCGGGGTGAGACTGTCGCTGTATCCCTTCACCTGTTCGGTGATGTCGTCGAGAACGCCTGCCTCGATCTGGGTCTTCAGGACGCCGCCGGCCCAGCTGTAGATGATGTTCGGCCGGTCCTTGGATTGCAGGATGGTCGGCAGCTTGGCCTTGTAGGCTTCGTTCTCGAGAAACTGCATCTCGACCTTGACGCCAGGATGGGAGGCCTCATAGGCGCGCGCGACCTCCTCCCAGATTTTCACCTGGGCCGGATTTGCCTCGATGTGCAGCCACTTTACGATCGTGTCGGCTGCGGCGGCGTCGGCCAAAAGCAGGCATGCGGCAGCGGCGAGTCCCAGCTTCCCGAGCAGTCTCATCACATCTCCTCCCGACATCTTATTCTTTGCCGCGATCCTGCTCCCGATTTTTGAGGTACGCAACTAAAATTCTGATCTACGCACCTCACGCGGGACGTGGCTGAAGCCTGCGGAAGAGCTGCATGGCAACCGTGCTTCGTTCAGGCTTAGCTGGCGAGCCCCTCGGGGCCTGAGCGTCAACCTTCTGAACTCGTCGTATCGATCGACGGCAAATTCCGAAGCGCTGCCGCCGACGAAAACGGAATGCGCCAGAGATATCCATGCCTGCGGCGAACGAGGCGTGATCGCTGGATCTCAGCCGCTCGCGGCCGGCAAGCCCGGCGTCTGCTGCGGCATGCCGGCGCGGTCGACAAGCACATCCGTGAGTCCCGCCCCCAGCCACATGCCGCCGAGCACGAGCCAGGCGGTGAGTGCGAATACGGAGGCACCGGTCACGCCAGCGCCGACCGCGCAGCCGCCGGCGAGCATCGCACCGAACCCCATCAGCACCGCGCCGAACAGGTAGCGCCGCATGCCGAGCCCGTCCGAGAACCCCTCGAGCTTCAGTTCATGTGCACGCGCCGCGGCCAGAAACGAGCCGAGGAATACGCCGGGGACGATGCCGAGGTCGAAGCCGAGCCGGAGCTGCGCGCTGTTGAGCACCAGCATCAGCAACTCGGCCGAAGGCCCGCTGAAGGTGAGGCTCTTCAGCGTCACCGGCGCGAAGGAAGCCTGCGACAGCTGGTAGGTGAAGAGCCAGCCGGCGACGACGGCCGTTCCGGTTGCGAGCGCGGCGAGGATCAGCCGGCGCGGCAACCGGCTGCGAAAGGCGAAGGCCAGCCCGGCAATCAGCCACAAACCTCCGAATGCTAGCTTCTCGGGCGTGCCGGCACCGAACATGGCCATGATGTCGCGCGACGGACCGCCATCGACCAGCCACAGGTTGGTCACCCATTCACGGGCGGGCGACAGCAGGCCGCGATAGGAGGCTTGCGCGGTCACGGCGAACACCAGCCCCGACAACAAGGCCCGGAGGTTTCCGTTCGCCGAGAGCACCAGCAGCCGGCTGGCGCAACCCCGCGCCAGGATCATCCCGCAACCGAACATCACGCCGCCGAGGAGAGCGCCGGAGATACTGCCCTGCTGCGCGAGCTGGCGCGCCTCGGATATTTCGAGCCAGCCGAGCGCGACAAAACCTTGCGTGCCGACCAGCGCCGCGGCAAAGGTCAGCAGCCAGACCGCAAGGCGCCGGCCGCCCTCGCCGCGGGAGAATTCGACCGCCGCGGCACGCAGGCAGAAGCGGCTGCGCTGCGCGAAGAACCCGAACAGACCTCCGACCACGAGGCCGCCGAACCATGACAGCGAATCTTCACCCAAGAGATCGATGATCGGCGTCAGCACGTCCGCCTCGGTTGTTCCTGCGAGCATGCAATTCTAGCGATCGCGTCGTCGCGTCCCATGAGCCAGATCAAGGCTCGACGTCGCAGGATGCCGGAGCGGAGCGGCCTCATGGCCGTAGATAAGCATATCCCTGCTGTTGCAGCTCGACGAGCCGCACCACGCCGCCCTTCTCGGCCACCACGAAGCCGGGCGTGAGATCGTCCAGCTTGACGCCCTGCGCCTTCATCGTATTGGCGCAGGCATCGAAGCCGACGCCGGCATCGACGAGCTTCGTCATCATCGCAACGGTGTGGTCCTGTGCCGCGAGTGCGTGGAAGGCACGCAGCGCCGGCCCGTGCACGACCAGCCTGATGTCGGCCTTGCCAGGCCCGCCGACGCCGTCGACATGGTTCTGCAGATTGCCCAGAACGAAGACGACGCGATCGGCATCGGCGAGATGATAGACGACGCGCTGCCGCGCGGGCGTTTCCGTCGCCGCGGACGCCTCGCGCACCGCGAACGCACCAAATAGCCCGGCAAGGCTCGCGCGAAGCATGGATCGACGCTGCATGGTCCCCCTCCTATCGTGCCTGCTTGATGAACTCGGCGATTCGATCGGCGACGTCTTCCGCGAACAGGTCGCGGAAGAAATGATCGGCATCCTCGATCTTGTCGAGCTGCACTCTGCCCCCGCTCGAACCAGCAAGCGAATCGAAGGCCTGTGCTACATCGGGCACAACGCTATCCTTGGTGGCGGCGAGCACCAGCACCGGCAGCTTCACGCGCGCTACGAGCGCGGCCGTGTCCTGGCCGGCATCGGGACCGTAGAATGACGCAAAGGTCCGCGCGGTAACCACGGCATTGCGGCAATAGACGAAGCCCGGCACGTCCATCCACTCCCCGCCGCGGCCGGCCGCAACCGCCTTGGTTGCCAGCTCCAGAAACGGTTCGAGCGGCTTGCCATAGGTCTTGGCGTAGGAGGCGCGCAGATCAGCCTCGGCCTTCGCGGTCACCGGCGCCAGCAACACCCCACCCGCCACCGGCGCGGCTTCGCTTGCAACGAGATACCGTGCGACCTGGTTGCCGCCGCGCGAATGGCCGAACGCGAAGACGAGCCGGGACATGCCCCTCGCCCGCGTGACCCAGGCGCTGATCTCCGCAACTGCATCCTCAACGACATAGTCATGCCGCGCGGTACAGTCGTACATGCCCTTGCGGCGATCGAGCCCCAGCGACAGCGTATGGGCGAGCGAAGCGATGCCGCGCTGCTCAAGCGCTTTGGCAACGCCCTGAATGACCTCCATGTCCTTGTGCGCGAGCGTGCCGTGGGTCATTACGACAAGCGGCGTATCGGGTTTCGTCGAGGCTGGCGTGCGCAGTGTTGCGAGCGTGGTGCGGCCGTCGACCGACAACTCGAGCTCCTGCTCGGCCGCATATGCGGACCCTGCGAACGCGAGCAAGACTGTCAGTGCTATCAACCATCGCATCAGCAGCTTTCTCCTCAGGGCCGGACAATTGTCCAGTTTTTCTCCGCCAAATCCAACAGCGCGGCAACCCCAACCTGCGTGACGCTGACGCCATCGATCAGCGGCGGCCGCTTGTCCTCCTTCGCCGCCAGCGTCTCCAGCGTGTTGCCGCAGGCGATGAAGCTCACATTCGGCATCGATTTCAGGAAATTCCCCAGGCGCTCCTTCACCGGCGAGCGGTCCGCGAGCAGCATGTCGAGGCCGCCGTTGAAAGCGACCACAGCGATTTCGACGTCCTCGCCCTGTCCGGAATAGTGCCGCGAGACGTTGGCCGCGACATCGAGCACGGCACGCATCTTGACCGGGTCGTCGTCGCTGATCTGCAGCGCGAGCCTGTGAAATTCGGCCGCCTGGGCCGCGGCGGGACGGATTGCGATGAGCGAGCCAACAGCGAGAGCCGCATGCAGCAGCGCGCGGCGGTTCGCCCGGCCGTGTATCACTCCACGCCCCGCGACTTCTTCTCCTTGCCGTCCTCGGGCGTCACGTCGATGGCGGCAGCGCGCCCGATAATCTTCACCGGGGCGACGCAGTTATTCATGCAGGGGTCTTTCTGCCAGAACGACTTCTCGGTGGTGGCGCGGTCGTCCATCACGAACCCCTGCTCGTTCGGCATCTTGATCGTCGCAAGGGTCTTCTTGTTCAGCTCGAAGTTTTGATCGGTGACGACGTCGTTCAGATAGAGGACGTACGCGACCAGCGCATAATATTCATCGACGGACAGGGATCCCGTATTGCCGTAAGGCATGGCGTGACGGACGTAGTCGAACACGGTGGACGCGTAGGGCCAGTACGAGCCCACGGTCTTGACCGGATTGTCCGACGTCAGTGAGCCCTTGCCGCCGGCCAGCACCGGCCAGCGGCCGTTCCCCTCGCCGAACTCCCCGTGGCAGCTCGAGCAATTGTCCATGAACAGCTTTTCGCCCTGCATGGCCGTGCCCTTGCCTTCCGGCAGGCCCTGGCCGTCCGGGCGCACGTCGATATCCCAGCCGCGGATCTCGTCCGCGGTCGGCGCGCGGCCGATGTGATAGCGGGGACCGCTCTTGGCGTCCGCCTTCTGCTGTGCAAGCGCCGGCGCGCTCAGCGCACAGGCGAGCAGCGCGGCTGCAACGAACTTAAGCGACTTCGACATTCTCGACCTCACCATTGGCCTGCACATGCCAGGTCTGGATGCCATTGTTGTGATAGATGGAGTTGACGCCGCGGATCTTGCGCAGCTCCGCCTTGCTCGGCTGCACGTAACCCGTCTCGTCCTGCACGCGCGATTGCAGCAGCAGCGGCTCGCCGTTCCAGTCGAATTCGTAGTAAAAACGCGTCAGCGCCTTGTCGAGAACGGGCCCGTCGAGCCGCGCCGGCCACCAATTTCGGCCGCCGTCGAGCGACACGTCCACGCGCTTGACCTTGCCGTTGCCGCTCCAGGCCAGACCCGAGACGATGGTAAAGCCTTTGCCGTGCTTGATCGGCGCTTGCGGGCTCGGGCTGGTGATCACGGACTTGGCGTCCATCGACCAGGTGAAGCGGCGCGCCTTGCCGCTCGGCATGAGGTCCGTGTATTTCGACGTCTCCTCGCGAGTGTGCCAGGGCTGGTCGCCGACCTTGATGCGGCGCAGCCACTTGACCCAGAGATTGCCCTGCCAGCCCGGCACCACAAGCCGCATCGGATAGCCCTGCTCGGGATAGAGCGCCTCGCCGTTCATCTTGTAGGCGATGATGCAGTCGTCGAGCGCCTTCTCGATCGGCAGGCTGCGGTCCATCGCAGCCGCGTCGGCGCCTTCGACCAGCAGCCACTTGCCGCTCGTCTTGACGCCGGCTTCCTCCAGCAGAGTGCGCAGCGAGACGCCGGTGTACTGCACGCAGTGGATCATGCCGTGGGTGAACTGGCAGCCATTGAGCTGGGCGCCGCGCCACTCCATGCCCGAATTCGCCGCGCACTCCATGAAGTGGATGCGGTTGACGCGCGGATAGCGCTTCAGCTCCTCCAGCGTGAGGATGAGCGGACGCTCGACGAGGCCATGGATCATCAGGCGATGATCGGCCGGATCGACCTCGGCGATGCCGCCGTGATGGCGTTCGAAGCAGAGGCCGTTCGGGGTAATGATGCCTTCGAGTTCGTGCAGCGGCGTGAAGCTCACCGAGGATTCTCGCGAGGCAGTCAGCCATTCGACGTCGCGCCGGACAACGTCCTTCTCGAAGTTCGACGGCTTGCCATACGGGCGCACCGCGACGCCCTCGCCGAGCGACTTGGTCCATTCCGGCACATTGGGCGGCTGGTTAGCGGGATTTCCGCCTGCGGCCGCCGGCCTTGCCAGCATCGTGGCCGCGACGCCGGCCCCGGCGGCCAGGAAGCTGCGACGGGATTGACTGTCCATCTTCGACATCGCTTCTTACGCTCCGGTAACTTTGACGGCCCGGTTGGGCTCGAGCCGAACGGTTTTCTGTTGCGTCAGGTAGTTCGCGACGACGTCCCAGATCGGCGGCCCTTCGGTTCCTTCGTTGACGCTGGCCCAGCCGGCGACCTGATATTCCCTGGCGGGCTCGATCGGCGTGCCGGTCTTGAGGACCTGCATGCCGGAGATGCGCTGCCCCTGCGGCTTGGCGACGTCGATCGCGTAGGAGAGCCCGCCGATCCGCACCATATCGCCGCCCTGTTGATAATAGGGATCGACGTTGAAGAGATTGTCGGCAACGTCCTCGATGATCTCCTTCAACCGCGAACCGGTCATGCCCATGCGGTAGACCGCGGGATAGGTGATCGCGGTGGCGTTGGTGACATCCTCGAAGGTGACGTCCTGCCCCGGCAGCACGCTGGTGCCCCAACGGAAGCCGGGTGAGAGCGCGATCTCGGCGTCGCGTTCCTGCAGCAGCGCCTGGCAGATCAGATCGTCGAACGTACCGTTGAAATTGCCGCGCCGGTAGAGCAGCGAGTCGGTCTTGCCGAGCACCTTGGCCAGATCGGAGGCGAAGGGTTTGCGGACCTCGGCGATCTTCGCGGCCATCTCGGCGTCCGCCGTGATCACATCGGAGAACAGCGGAATGAGCTTGTACCTGAAAGCCTTGACCTCACCGTCGCGAACATCGAGATCGAGCCGCGAGACGAACTTGCCGGACGAGCCCGAGGCGATCAGCAGAGTCTTGCCGACTTTGACAGCCTCGGGCAGCGCGTCATGGGTATGCCCGGTCAGGATGACGTCGATGCCCTTGACGCGGCTCGCGAGCTTGCGGTCGACATCGAAACCGTTATGCGACAGCAGCACGACCAGTTGCGCGCCGCCCTTGCGCGCCTTGTCGACCTGCGCCTGAACGTCCTCCTCGCGCACGCCGAACGACCAGTTCGGAATCATCCAGCGCGGATTGGCGACCGGCGTATAGGGGAACGCCTGGCCGAGCACCGCGATCTTGACCCCGCCGCGCTCGATCATGGTCGAGGCGTCGAACGCCGCCTCGTTCCACTCGGTGTCGCGGATGTTGAGGCCGAGGAACGGGAAGCCGAGGCCTTCGATGGCCTGCTTGACCCGATCGGCGCCGTAGGTGAACTCCCAATGGCCGGTCATGGCGTCGGGCTTGAGCAGCGCCATGCAGTCGATCATGTCCTGACCGCGCGTCTTCAGCGAAGACCACGAGCCCTGCCAGGTGTCCCCGCCGTCGAGCAGCGCGACCTTGTCGCCGCGCTCGGCCCGGATCGCCTTGATCACGGTCGCGGCACGATCGAGGCCGCCGATCCGGCCGTAGCTCTTCGCAAGGGCCTCGAAATCCTCCGAGGTCAGGGCATAAGCCGCCGACGAGCCGGGCGCGATGCCGAACCGGGCGAGAAACTCCTTGCCGGTGACGTGCGGCGGAAGGCCCTTGGCCTCGCCCACGCCGAGATTGGTCGAGGGCTCGCGGAAATAGAGCGGCATCAGCTGACCGTGGATATCGGTCACGTGCACGAGCGTGACGTTGCCGAGCGGCTCGAAGGCCAACAATTCCTTTTCAGTCAAGCGCTGCTGGGCGAACGCGCGGGTCAGGCCGGAGCCCGCACCGGTCGAGAGCCCCGCCGTTGCCGCGGCAACCTGAATGAACTCGCGGCGAGAGATCATGCGCAATACTCCTGCAAGCTCAACGTTTCAGTTGCGCACCGACGGCGTCTCGACCGGCAACCCGATGCCGCGCCAGGCCACATAGAGCTCGAGCGCGAGGAACTCGTCCGAGAGCGGCTTGAACGGCTCGGCGCGTACGTCGAACATGCAGCCTTCGAACCGCTCATGCAGCGGCACCAGGCGCTGGTCGCGCAACCGATAGGTCGGAAAGCCGTTGGTCTGGCCCTGGCTCAGGAAGTCCGCGCGCATGAACTTGCCGTTGTTGCGCTCGTGGCAGGACTCGCAAGCGAGATCGAGCTGGCCGTAGCGCGTGTAATAGATCTGCTTGCCGCGATCGAACCAGGGCGACATCGGGCCGTCGGTCTTCACCGCGACCTTCATGCCGTGCGACTGGTAGCGCACGAACGCTGTCATGTCGGTCAGCTCACGGGATTTGAACTTCCAGGGCTCCGCCTTCATGTGCTCGCTGCGGCAGATATTGATGCGCTGCTCGAGGTTGACCGGCTTCTTCAGCTTGTCGTCCCATTTCGGCATGGCGGCGCCGACGCCCTTCATGCTGGTCTCGGCTTCGCCGTGGCAGCTCATGCAGGACTTGCCCTCACCGCCCTCGACCTTCTTCCAGACATCCGCCGCGCGCTCCACGGCGAGGAAGCCCGGATTTTCGAGATCATCGTCCTGCAGCGCGCGGGTCTCCTTGCTGCGAAACTCGTAGCCGGAGATGATGGTCTTGAAGACGTGGCCGGGCGGCGCCGCGATGCCTTTGCGCTCGGCGTCCTCTGCGACCGCGAGCGTCGCAACCGACGCGGCGGCCACGACCAGAGCGGCCAACCCAACAAATCGTCGCGCCATTGCGTGCCTCCCTCAATGCGCGATGCGCATCATGCCTTGAGCGCAATCTTCTCTTCGGCCGTGATCACCGTGCCGTCGTCATCCGTCCAGGAGAACTTGAACGTGCCGGCTTCGTCGACCCGCGCGTCGAACTGGACGTAGGGATTGGCCGAGATCGCCGGTTCGAGCGCGCAGGAGAACACCGGCTTGCCGTTGAACTCGCAGGCGAACTTGTTGATGATCTTGCGCGGAATGGCCTTGCCCTGTGCGTCCTTGCGCTGGCCGGATTCCATGACATGCGAGACCAGGGTCTTGATCTGGATGACCTCGCCCTTGGCCGCTTCCTTGGGAAGCTTGATGCGCGGTTTGTCTGCCATTGTTCCTCTCCTGACGCCCTTAGCCGCCGCAGCCGCCGATAGTGACCTTGACGGTCTTCTGCTCCATGAACAGCGAACCGTCACTCATCTTCGCGACCGCAATCACGTTCTGCGTGGTCGCGAGCCGGATCCGGATCGAGGCTTCCGCCTTGCCCGACAGCGCTGTGAACGACAACGTCGCCACGCCCGCATTGGGGTTGCCGTCCGCGATGATCAGAACGTCTTTCACATAGGCGTCCGCCGTCATCGGGCTCTCGATGTTGATCGACAGCGGCACGGTGTTGCCGTTCTCCGCGATCTCCGGCAGGTCGAGCGCGATCTTTCCCTTGGCAGGCTGCTTGCCGCCGGTGAACGTCTCGATCCATTTCGCCGCATCGCCCGTCACTTCGGCATCGGCTGCCATGGGCATCAGCGTCAGCATGACGAAGCCGCCCCCGAGCGCAAATGCCTGCCGTCGATTGATGGCTTTCATTCCTGATCCTCCTCGCTGTCAGTTCAGCGTCTTGAGAAAAGCGATGACGTCCTCGACCTGCGCGGCCGTCAAAATGGATTTGCCTACGAATTCCGGGCGCACCCGGCTGAGGCCGTCGTTCCTGAAGAACGCCGGCATGACGGTGTTGATGAAGATGCGCTTGGGGTCGGCGACGATGAGGCGCAATTGCGCCTCGGTGTAGCGGCCGGCGACATCGTCGAGCGACGGACCGAACTCGCCGTGGAATTCCTCGGACTTCAGACTGGTGACCTGATGGCAGGCCAGGCAATTGCCGAGCGTGCGGGTCAGAAACACCTTCTTGCCGGCGGCGGCATTTCCTGGCGCGCCGGTCAGGGATTTCGGCACGGAGTCGTTGACGATTTCGAGCCTGATCGGCTCCTTGTTCGGCTCTTGCGCCAGAGCGCTTCCGGCCGACAGACAAAGTGCAAACGCAGCAGCAAGCGAGCGCCGCATGTTCCCTACCCTCGGATCGCGGGGTGACCCCGCTCTTGGTTACGACGGACTCACAATTCATCAAATTCAGTTATTATGATATGTTCATATAAACGCTGACGTCAAGCGGAATTCGAAAGGCGCTCATGGTCAGCCGTTCGCGGCCAGAAACTCCCGGAACGAGCCGCGCTCGTAAGCGCGCTCCCGCACGAAACGAAACATCGCCAGGAAGTGCGGCGGCTTGAGATAGCCGGGTGCCCGCGCCACCTCGCGCGCCATCGCGTCCTTTGCTTCGAGGCCATCGGCGGATGGCGGAAAAAACTGAAAGGTCGGCGTGAACCGGATCCCGTATTTCTGGGCGAGCTCTTTCTCTGTCAATTCCTGGCGATCGAAGTCCGTCACCTTGCGCGAGCCGATCAGATTGAGCTGCAACACCTCGAAATTGTCGCGGATATAGCTGGCGATGCCGGCATCGGCGAAGTTCACCAGATGCGTCTCGCGGCAATAGGGGCAGCCGCGCAGCTCCCACATGATGGCAAGGCGCTTGCCGCCGGCCGCAGCGCTATCCAGGTCCTCGCGCAGATCGAGGAAGCTCTGCAGGAACCAGGGCTCGTGATAGAGCCCGTCTTCTCCGACGGCGGGCTCGGCCGCCGCCGCGCCGCGGCCGGCCAAGGCCACGCCTGCTGCGAATGCGAGGACGCCGCGTCGCGTCGGCGTGCGAAGCGACGTCGGGGTTTCGTGTATCGGAAGATCTTGCGCGCTGCTCATTTTCATTATGATATTCGAATACACGAATGTGACAAGGAGATCCGATCTTGCGCTGCACCATCGTGCTGCTGGCATGGCTGGCCTCGAGCGCGCTCGCGCTCGGTGCGGAAGCCGATAGACTTGCGGATGTCGCATCGGCGATGGCGCCGATCATGGCCAATCTGCGCACCGCTGCGAGCTATGCGCGCACCGGAAATATCGCGCTGGCACAGATCGAGACCGACGAGGCGGTCGCCGGGTGGAAGCGGCTCGCTTCCCTGCCCGCTGACGGACCGTCCGAGTTGTCGAGATTTTTCGACGGAGGTCGCGAACGGCTGGCGACGGCGACGGCTGCACTGGACCGCGGAGACGATGTCGCCGCCGGCCGCGAGCTGCTTGCGCTCCGGCAGGCTTCTCACGCGCTCAGGCGTCGCGCAGGCCTCTACGATATCGGCGATTGCATCTTCGAGATCGCGCCCGCCATGGAAGCCTTGCGTGTCGCAGCCATCGGGTATGGCGAACGGCCGGCGCCCGCAAACGCCGAGGAGACCGTTGCCACTGCAAGCGCGTTCCGCGATCGGCTTCAACGCTGTAACGAATGGGCAAACAGCGAGATCGCGGCCCAAGGTGAATTCCGCCGCCTGATCGACGGCGCAATCGCCAGCAGCGGCGAGATCGCTCATGCCGCGATGGCGGGCGACGGCCCCCTCGTGCATCGTTACCTCATCGAGTTGCAGTCCTTTGCCCAGTTGCTCGACTTCCGTTACGGCTAGCCTCAGCCGATGCTGGTCAATGCAGGGAAATACTCGAGCAGCCATTGCGAGACCGCGGGCATCAAGCCGGTCAGGAACATCAGACCCGTCGCCACCAGGAATACGCCCATCGTCTTCTCGATCAGGCCGAGATGCCGGCGCACACGACCGAGCGCGGCAATGAAGCGGCCGGTGAAGGCCGCCGCGATCAGGAAGGGAATGCCGGTCCCGACCGAATAGGCGAGCAGCAGCAGTGCGCCCCGCCCGGTCGTGTCCTCCGATCCAGCCATCAGCAGCACGGCGGCGAGGATGGGGCCGGCACAGGGCGTCCAGCCAAACGCAAAGGCCAGGCCCATGACGAAGGCCCCCGCCACGCCGGCCGGGCGGTTGTCGACCTGCACGGTCGCGCTGCGATAGAGCAGCGGAATCCTGAGCAGCCCCAGAAAATGCAAGCCCATGATGATGATCAGCCCGCCGGCGACGATGCCGAGCGTCGACAGATGCGCGGAAATGAAGCGTCCCGCGATCGAGGCGGTCGAGCCGAGCGCGACGAACACCAGCGAAAAGCCCGCCACGAAGGCCAGCGCGGAGAGCAGGATCCGTGGCCGCAGATCCGGCCTGTCGCCGGATAGATCCGTGACCGAGACGCCGGCCATGTAGCACAGGAAAGGCGGCACCAGGGGCAGGATGCAGGGCGACAGGAACGACAACAGGCCCGCGACGAAGGCCGCACCAAGCGTGACGTCCAAGGTCATTTCCGCCCCATCCCTAGCACATATACGAATTTAATGATATAAGCCCCAGGGACGTTTGCAAGCAAGTCTGCCAAGCAAGTCCGCAAAGGGCCGGTTACGCAGCATGAACAGAATCGTCGTTTTGCTCGCCCTGGCCGTCGGGCTCGCGCTGCCCGCGATGGCCTCGCGCGCCGCCGAGCTCGTCATGCTCGAGCGCGCTGGCTGCGTCTGGTGCGCGCGCTTCAACGCCGAGATCGCCCCGATCTACGGCAAGACCGACGAAGGCCGGGCCGCACCGCTGCGACGGGTCGACCTGAACAGGCCCCTTCCCGCCGATCTCGCCGGAATCGATCCGGGTCCCTTCACGCCGACCTTCGTCGTGGTACAAGAGGGCCGTGAGATCGGGCGCATTCGCGGCTATCCCGGCGATGCCTTCTTCTTCGGCCTGTTGGACCGAATCCTGTCAAACACGGGATCGGAACCCGGGAGGTCGTGACCACCTTGCGGATTTTCTGAGAGGAACTTGACGCGATGCCGTTGCCAAAGCTGAAGGATATCGAGGGCTCCGCCGAACTCGAGCAGATGATCGAGAAGGCGCGCGAGGCCAGCGACATGCTCAAGGCGCTGTCGCACGAGTCCCGATTGCTGCTGCTCTGCATCCTCGCCGAGGGCGAGAAGTCCGTGACCGAGCTCGAGCAGTTCCTGGGCGAACGCCAATCGACCGTCTCCCAGCAGCTCGCGCGGTTGCGGCTCGATCGGCTGGTGACGACCCGCCGCGACGGCAAGACGATCTACTACAGTCTCGCCAGCGAGGACGTTCGCAAGATTCTCACCGCCGTTTACGACGTGTTCTGCGAGCCGGTACGCCGGCGCCGCCGGTAGTTCTCCGCGCTGGATTTTCGCGCCCCACCGGCGCAGACTACCCGCAAGGCAGAACCAAAAACGAAGCGGGAGGAATGCTGAGCCCTTCGACCATAGCGTTTGCATGCGGGCTTGCCGCCGGCGCCGTGCTCGGCGTTGCCGGCCGAGCGGGTCGTTTCTGTACGCTGGCGATGCTCGAGGACGCATTCTTCGGATCGGATTTTCGTCGGCTGAAATCCTTCGCGCTGGCCGCGGCAGTCGCCCTGCTCGCGACCCAGGCGCTCGCCGCGTTCGGCATTGTCGATCTGTCGCGGTCAATCTACCTCACGGCGTCGATCGGTCTTGGCGGTGCGATCATCGGCGGTCTGATGTTCGGCGTCGGCATGGCGCTGGTCGGCACCTGTGGCTTCGGCACGCTGGTGCGCGTCGGCGGCGGCGATCTAAGGGCCATCGTGGTCTTTCTCGTGCTCGGCCTGTCGGCGCTCGCGACCATGCGCGGCATCACCGGCATGCTGCGGCTGATGCTGATCGAGCCGTTGTCGTTGCGGCTGCCCGAGGGAAGCACCCAGACCTTGACGTCGCTGCTCGGCGCAGGCAGCGCGATGCGCGCGATCCTCGTCGTGGCGATTTCCGCCGCGCTGGCCTTCTGGGCCCTTGCGGATGGCAGGCTGATCCGGTCGCCGCGGCTGCTCGCCTCCGGCCTTGCCGTCGGCGCAGCAATCGCGTTCGGCTGGTTTGCCACCGGATGGCTTGCCGACGACGAGTTCGATCCCGCGCGGGTCTCCTCGCTCAGCTTCGTGGCGCCGCTTGGTGATGCCATCCTTTACGTCGCCACCTTCTCCGGCGCGCGGCTCAATTTCGGCATCGGCTCGGTTGCCGGCGTCGTCGCAGGCTCGTTTGCCGCCGCGATGCTCGCGCGCGGCTTCCGCTGGGAAGCGTGCGACGACGCACGCGAGTTGAAGCGTCACATGATCGGCGCGCTGCTGATGGGCATCGGCGGCATCATGTCGATGGGCTGCACCATCGGTCAGGGCCTGAGCGCGCTGTCGACGCTCGCGGTTTCGGCCCCCGTCACGATGTTGGCCATCGCCTGCGGCGCGCGCCTTGGGCTCGAGTTCACGATGACCGGCGAGTGGCTGCCGGCGGTGCGCAGACTGTTCGGGGTCTCGACCTAAATCGAAAAACGCGGATCGGCGTCAAATCGCCGTCGAACTGCCGGCCTCGTATCCTCCTGCAGCCCGGTTGCCCCTTCAAGCATGACGGCAGACACACCTTCGCATTCTCGCGGCGCAATTCGCCCGAGCTTTGCTTCGTCTCGCGACCCTCCAATCCAAGAGGGCGCAGGGAAGGCCGGGTGCTGGCTCGCACCCGCGGTCCGCTGCGCGAAAAGCGCACGCAGAAAGAACCGCACAGCAGCATACAGGTGGTGCCGATCACTCGGCCTTCCCTGCGCGATGGTCGGACGGCTTATGCCGTGATCTCCCGGAAGCCGAACTTTCCTTCTGGCCTCCCTCGCCCCACGAATTGGATGATGCAGTCTGCCCGGTTGGGCGCGCTCGCACCTTCGCAGGACTTGACCGTAGCAACGACGGCCAGGACCACACGGTTTTCCCGTACGCACGGCCCGCCATTTCGCCGCAGTTTTTCCAGCCCTGCCGACGAAGCCGGAAACTTACAGACGAGACGAAGCCTAGCAGCGCCGCTCGTCGCACGAAGCCTCGGGCTCACAGGGACTACCCGCCCTGCCCGCGCCTCTCGTGCCGACGCTGCCGCGTCCACCGCAAGCCCGGCTCGCGATGCGTGACGACACATGATCGCCCCTCTTGGTGAGCCGGGATGCGCAACACATACGCCGAAACCGAATTTCGGTAAAGTGGAATATTTTTGCACGCGTGGATTGACAGAGCGCGACACAGGCACGGTTCGGTCGGATCGGCTCATCCACGTCTCCCAGTCGACCTCGCTTCAACCGCTTATCGACGAAGCGCAAGAGCCTCGTTTGCGCCCTCAGTCGTGAGCGCCCGACATTTCGTCGTGCTTCAAGTGCCGCCTGCGGATATTGCGGGTGACGATCCAGACCACGGCCACGGCAACCGGCACGAAGATCGCGGTTGCCAGCGAAGGCTCGACATGCAGGCCACCGTCGTGGGCGCCCTTGGCGAGGTAGCCGAACAGGCTGACAACGTAATAGCCAATGGCCGCCACCGACAAGCCTTCGACCGTGCTCTGCAGCCTCAATTGCAACCGGGTGCGCTCATCCATCGAGCGCAGCAGATCGCGATTCTGCTCCTCGAGCTCGACATCGACGCGCGTGCGCAACAGATCAGCCGCGCGCGCGAGCTTGATCGACAGATCCGCCTGCCGGTCCTCCATCGTCGCGCAGGTGCGCATCGCAGGTGCCATGCGGCGGGCGAGGAAGGAGGACCAGGTCGGATAGCCCGCGATCTCGCCGCCTTCGATCACGGCGAGGCGGGCCTGCACGATGTCGTTGTAGGCGCGGCTGGCGCCGAACCGAAACGAGCTGCCGGCAGCTCCCCTTTCGAGCGAAGCCGCCAATGCCGTCAGTTCCGTCAGGAGATGATTGTTGAGCTTGAGATCCTCGGCGCCCTGCATCTCCTCGAGCACTTCGACGAGCCGTCGGCCGATATGGTCGACAGAGGGCGCAAGCTCGAGCGCGGCGGGCAGACCGAGCAGCGCCAGCGTGCGATAGGTCTCGATCTCCAGCACACGCTGCACGAGGGCACCGAGCCGGCCGGGCGAGAGGCCGTCGTTGCAAACGAGGATGCGGACGAAGCCCTGATCATCGGTGCGAAAGTCGGATGCAACGACGGCGGGACCGCTGCGGACCGCGGCGATGGCGAGACTGCCTCTCTCGAACAGCTGCTGCGCACGCTCCAGCGCCGCCGAAATCTGCTCGACCTCGAGCTTGACGGCGACCAGCAATTGGCCCGATTGCCGCAGAGACCGGATCAACGCGGCCGGCTCTTCACCGATCTCGCCGAACCGGCGCGCGGCCGTCTGAGGGCTGCTCAGGATCCAGGTGAAGGTGCTGAATTCCGAGTGTTGCTCCCAGCGCAGCTGGGTATCACCGATCGTCACCTGGTGATGCTTGGTTCCGGCGTCCGGCGGCGCCTGCCCGTGCGACATACAAAATGCCACGAAGCTCTGCCGGTCCGCTGCAGCGACCTCGCCTTGGCCGAGAAAGGCAAAGCGCAGCACCGTGACCGGCGCCGTCAACCGGGTGAATGGGCGCGCATGCACCTCGGCCAGCACCGCACCGCGCTGCGGATGAAGTTCGAAGTCGGCGAGATCGAGGTCACGGTTCATCGACGGTCCCCTGGTGCGCTGTCAGGCCGCGATGTGCCGCCAACCTGGCCGTTCACTACCACAACACACCTCGCCTGCAACGCATCGCGCGTTGCGAGGCCATTTTTTCGCCGCGGAGACTTTCGCCGCCCACGACCTGACCAGACCTAGAACGTCCCGGCGATGGTAAGACGGAACGTCAACGGCTCCACGGGGTGCAGCACGTAGTCCATCACTCCGTTCTGACAGACTGAAGTTGGCGCAGTGCCCGATGCGCAGAGGTTGTAGAGCGTATCGGTCTTGAGCAGCGAGCCATAGGCATAACTGATCTGGTTCGCCCTCGTGTTGAGGAGGTTCAACACGTCGAGCTGAAGGCGCCAGCCATTGTCGATACGATAGCCGAGGCGGCCGTTGAAAATGCTGGTCGCAGAGGAACGGAACGCGTTGTCCTCCGTCAGTGGGCTCGACGCCAGATACCGCCAGCGCAAGGTCCCGAACCAGCCGGTCCTCTCGCCCAGCGTGACGCCGACTGAAGCCACCATCGCGGGCGAGTTCGGAATGTAGTTGCCGGGCGCATTGCCGATCTGCGCCTTGGGATAGCCGGCGAGCGAGGCATAGACGTCCGCCTGCTCGCTGTCATAACCGCGGAAGCGTGCATGGGTCATTGCGAGATCGGCGTCGATGTCGATCCAGGATCTGGGCCGGTAGTGGTTGGTCCATTCAAAGCCGTAGCGGCGGCTGGCGCGGGTCGCCGACGTATCCCCGGCATCGCCGGAGAACAGGATCTCGGAATCCTGATCCAGGATGAAGAGGCTGAGCGAGGTGTCGAGGCCGGGAACGATCCTGCTGCGCACGCCGACCTCTGCACCCTTGGTGCGCACCAGGAGCGGCGATGGCGTCAGCCTCGTCGCAGGGTCGCTAGGATCCTCCGTCGTGGTCGCGCCGCGGGCGTCGTTGGAGTGCATGCCGTAGCCGGCGCCGAAGAAGAATTCGGTCTGGTTGAACGGACCGAGCACCATCCTGAATTTCGGGCTGCCGAGCGCGGCGTCGGTACGGCCGGAATTGTTGGCATTGAACCGCGACGTGACGTCGGCGGCATAATAGTCGCCGCGCCAGCCCACCGTCGTCCTGAGCCAGTCAGTCCAGCGCACCGTGTTTTCGGCATAGACGCCGACGCTGCCCTCGCCGACCTTGTCGCTGCGAACGCTGGCAAGGAAGCCTCGCTGGAAGGTGTTGGTGAGCGCGAGATCAATCGCATCATAGCGCGACTGCAGGCCAAAGGTGGTCTGCATCGGCAAGCCCGCCAACGCGCCGTTCAGCGTGCGCGAGATGTTGGCGCCCGCCATCAGGCGATCGTCGTGCTGGTGGAACTGGTCGCCGAGCACGGGATCGCTGAGGTAGTAGGTGAAATTGTTGAAGAGGTCGAGCTGGCTCTTCACGACGTAAGCGTTGGCTTTCCAGGAGCCGAGATCGTCGCTCTGCGCGATGCGGCTCGAGAGCGCGAAGCGGTTGGTGTTGCCGCCGTCGCTTGGATCTTCCGCGCCGAAGCGATCGAGAAAGCCGGATGCGATCGCGCGCTGCGGGACCTGGTCCGTCGAATTCCATTTGTTGGCGTAAGCCATGCCGGTGACGGAGACGCCGTCGGTCGCGGTGCCCTGACTGTAGCGCACGAGACCGTTGAGCTTTCGCACATTGTCCGGGTTGTCCCACGGGCCGTTGTAGGTCCCGATCTCCCCGGCCACGAGCAAGGAGCCGTCACCGACCTTCGCGGAGTCCATGCCGAGCAGACGGCGATAGCCGAAGCTGCCGGCGGTCACCTGCGCTATCCCCCTGGTGCGGTCGATCAGATCGATATGGACGCTGCCGACTGATGCGAAATCGCCTTCGTCGGCGAAGTACGGACCCTTGCGCACGTCCACTGCTGCGATAGCCTCCGGAATCAGCCAGTTGAGATCGGCATAGCCCTGGCCGTGCGCGTGGGTGCGCATGTTCACGGGGACGCCGTCAACGGTGATGGCAAGGTCGGTACCGTGGTCGAGATTATAGCCGCGCAGGAAATACTGGTTGGCTTTGCCCTCGCCGGAATGCTGCGTCACGATGAGACCCGGCACGGCTTCGAGCGCTTCGCCCGGCCGCGCGAAAGGGCGTGCATTGATCTCCTCGCCCGAGACGGAGATCTCGCTGGCCATGCCAAGCTGACCCTTTGCACCCGAGGCGACGCTGCGCATATCCGACGCTTGCGCCGCTGCCGGATACACGGGGATGCGGTGATCCGCTGGGGACGGCTTGCCGGCCCGGCGCGATGCGACCGGCTTCTTGCGCTCCGCCGCCTCGCCGCCGCCGATTTGGATTGGCGGCAGCTCGCGTGAGGTGCTCTCGCTCTGCGCGAAAGCGCGGCCGTCATCCGCGAGCAGAACCAGGGCCGAGAGTGCCGTCAGCGCGCCGCCGCCACGACAGGGCTCACGCCACTTCGGTCGCATCGGCGCATGCCAGAGCTTTCGTCGCGGCCCGGTTCCGGCCGTCCGCAAAGACGCGGCGATAGAGCACGACCGAGACGAGCCAGGCGACCGCGAACAGCGCGATCACGGCAAAGCCGACATTGGCGAGCGACTCGTTGAGGCCGTCGACCAGCGCCCACATCCCTCCGGACAGATCGAGCCGGTCGGCGATCAGCCCGAGCGCCTCGGTACCGCCGATGAACAGCGCGACCGCCACCGAGGCACCGGTGATCGTGAGGTTGTACCAGAGCTTTCGCAAGGGATCGACGAAGGCCCATCGATAGGCGCTCACCATCAGCGCGGAATCGGCGGTGTCGACCAGCGCCATGCCCGACGCGAACAGTGCAGGGAAAACCAGCACGTCGGCAACCGACGCGCCGCGCGCGGCTTCGGTTGCGGAGATGCTGAGCAGGCCGATCTCGGTCGCCGTGTCGAAGCCGAGCCCGAACAGGAAGCCGAGTGGGTACATGTGCCAGGGTTTTGTGACCAGGCGGAACAGCGGTTCGAGCAGTCGCGCGAGGAAGCCGCGATTGGCGAGCAGCCTCTCGAGCCCTTCGGCGTCGTGGACGCCCTGCTCCCGGGCAGCGCGAAACGTCCGCCACAGGCCGACGAAGATGACGAGATTGATGGCCGCGATCACCAGCAGGAACAGGGCCGACACCGACGTGCCGATGAGGCCGCCGATCTCCTTGAGCAGGCTGTCGCCGCCCAGGCTCACCACGCCGAGCGCAAGCAATATGGTAGCCACCACGACGACGGTGGAATGGCCGAGCGCAAAATAGAGGCCGACGCTGCGTGGCGCACCACCCGTCTGCATCAGCTTGCGCACGACGTTGTCGATGGCGGCGATGTGGTCGGCATCGACAGCGTGGCGCAGGCCGAACACCCAGGCCAGCAGCGCGGTCGCCAGCACCGTCGGCCGGTCGCCGAACAGCGCGAAGGCCCAGGCCCATGCGGCGATGTTGGCGGCGATCAGCCCTCCGAACAGCACCACCGTTCCGGGCTCGACCGCCCGCAAAGTCCGCCTCACCGCTCGCTCCATCCACCTGATCCCGCAGTATGACGTTTATCAAGAACCCTCATACTGGCAAGAGCAAGAGCCGCGCCACTTTTCGGCCCGGCGGCCGAAAGGGCCCTCGAGATGGAAGTCACCTCGTTGATTCCATGGAGATTTTTTTAGTCCGGCGCATCACAGCGCCGGAGCGGAATGCTGGGCTGCGTTTCACGCAAGCGCGTGCGCGGTCACATATCCACGGTCATCGACAGGAGATATGTGCGTGGTGCTCCCAGGAAGAATGTTCCGAACGAAGCCACGCTGGACCAGTAACTCTCACCGGTCACGTTCTGGATGTTTGCGCGGAAAACCGTCTTCTTGCCGTTGATCGCGGTGGTGTAGCGAGCGCCGAGGTCGAGCCGCGTCCACTCGGGAATCGGCTGCTTGTTCGCGGCGTCGACGAACTGCCTGCCCGTGTAGATCACTGCTCCATTCACGGTAAGCCCCCTCATCCACGGGAGGTCCCACTCCGCGCCGATATTGGCCTGTATGTTCGGAACGCCGATCGGCGTGTTGCCCACATTGGCCGCGACGGCGGTCTTCGTCAGGGTGCCGTCCAGCAGCGAGACACCTCCGAGGACACGAACATCCGGCAAGAGTTCGCCGTAGACGTTGAATTCGAGCCCGCGGACACGTTGCTCGCCCGTCGCCGCGAAGCGCCCAGCAGACGACTCGCCGCTCGCCTTCGATATCTCGAACGCGCTGAAGGTGGTCGCGATCCGGCCAAACTCCACCTTGATACCGGCCTCGTACTGCTTGGCGATGTAGGGCTGCAGCACTTCACCGAAATTGGACGTACCCTGAGGGGCAATGTCGCCCCGCGCGAGACCTTCGACATAGTTCGCGTAGAGGGAGACGTTGTCCTGGGGACGGACGACCAGGCCGACCACCGGGGTGACCGCGCTCTTGTCATAGGACGACGTCGGTGTCCCGACATTGGAGGAATAGTTGTTCGCCTCGATGCCCTGGCGGCGGACGCCCAAAGTCAACAGGACGCGCTCATCGAGCACGGACAAGGTGTCGGCAATCGAAAGCCCGGTAAGCTCGCTGTCCGAGAGCCGAGGGCGGTCGCTGATCTCGTTCGCGAACTGCGTCGGCGCGACGGTCGGGCTGTAGATGTTCGAGGTGACCAGACTGCCATTGGTGAGCCGCCGGTGCAGCGCGTCGTGATAGACCGAGGCCTGGAAGGCGACGGCATGGTGGACGAAGCCGGTATCGAAGCGGGCGCGAACACCGCCATCATATGTAGTTCGATCGATGCTGAGGCCGAAGTACTGGGGCGTCGAGGTCGTATTGCCGCTCGTGTTGACAATGGTCGGAAGACCGAAGAACCGCTCGACGTTGGTCTTGGAGCCGCCGACATCCGCGAACAGCGTGACCTGCTCGGTGAGATCGTACTCCGTCCGCAGCAAGGCAGACTGGTCGTTGATGCGCGACCATTCCCAGGGCTGGGTCACGTTCAGCTTGCCGTCCGGCGCCTTCGGCACCTGCAGGCCGGGAGCCATCAGAAAGGGACGTGACGGCGCGTCGAACCGATCGGTCTGGGCGATGAGATAGAGCCAGGACCTGAACCGTTCGCCCTGATAGTCGAGCGCCAGCGATCCGACACCTGTCGTCTCGGACTGGCGGTCGATGGGCGTGTCGCCGCCGCGGACGCTTCCGCTGGCGCGTACGCCCCATTTCTTGCCATCGCCATAGCGCCTCGCAACATCCCAGTGACCGCCGAAACGTGCGGTCGAGCCGTAGCTCGCGGTCAAGCGGGTCAAATCCTCTTCCGCGCGCTTGGGCACGACATTGATGACGCCGCCAACACCGCCATTGGGCGCCATGCCCGAGAGCGCGGCCGAGGGACCCCTGAGCACTTCGATGCGCTCGACGTAGTCCGTGAAGATCCGATATGTCGGCGCGATTCCGTAAAGGCCCTCGAAGGCGAACTCACCGTTATTGCCTTCGTTGATCGGGAAGCCGCGTATGTTGAAGGAGTCGACGATACCGCCCGTCGGGTGGGAACTTCGCACGGAGGGATCGAGGATCAGGGCATCCGCACCCGTTGCCGCCTGTTGATCCCGAATGAACTTGTCCGTGTAGCTCGTCACGCTGAAGGGTGACTTCATGGTGTTGGTATTTCCGAGCATCCCCAGTCGCGCGCCTTGAGCGACCTGCCCGCCGGCAAATGGCGGGACGACAGCCGGTTGCGATTGCACTGCGACCGTCGGGGCTTGCGGGGCGCGCCGTGAGGTCGATCGGACCCGCGCGTCGTTTCGCCTGGTTGGCGCACGGCGAACCGACTGTTGCGTCGGAGCTTCGACGGTCACGGGCGGAAGGGAGCTGCCGCCCTGAGGCGTTTGGGATTGAGCAGGCGATTCGAACCACGTCAGCCACGCCACACCACCCAGCAGCGCCGCACCAAAGCGAGCTACCGTCTTATCCCCACCCGCACGTCGCATTCCAGAAAGTCCTTCATCAATAGCGCGCAGCCCGCCGTGAAGCGGCTTCCGCGTTTGGCCAGCAACGACCATGGATCGAAGAGCAGCTCTTCGTATCCGAGCTCGGCCGGCAAGCATGGCCCGTCAATCAGTTGCTCTGCAGACGCGCACGCGCGTTTGCTGCCTTCGTCTTGGCGGCAACATCCGAATGTCAGCGATCTGCATCGCTTCTTTAAGAAGACGCCATCGTGACGGCAACGCAAATGCGTGCGCTGCGGCTTAGAATGCCTCGATCATCGCCAACTGGGAGGAGAATGTCTGGAACGATTCAAATACGCTTTGGATGATTCCAGATCGGTGCGGTCAAGATGCCGCGGGAAGGCTTGCTCGGAGTGCGCTCGTCAGGAACGCCTCGGCATCATCACTTCGTTGCCGTGGCCTTTATCGCGACGACATCTGCCGCTGACACGCTCTATCTCAGCGAAATCATGATCTGGCTGATGTTGGCCGCAAGCTCCAGGCCCGCTTTCGGCCCCTGCATCACGATCGTCACCCCCTTCTCGTTGCGCAGGTGGACGCCGCTGATGCCTCCAACCAAAGCGAAGCCGCCGCCGACGGAGCTGTAGGTGCCGGCGAAGTCGCCGACCTCGCGGATACCCGAGGCCCAGCCGTCGAGCCGGCCGATCGTCGCGCCGGCGGTGATGCCGAAGCTCATGCCCGTAATTTTGAAGGGATACTTATTGCCCCGATAGGTCAGCACACCGCTTCCAGCGCCACCGCCGACAAGGAGACCCGCCTTGACGATCTTGGCACGCACGTGACCGGCGGCTTGCGCGAATGACGGCGTAGCCGGCACTGCGAAGCCCATCACCAGCACCAGCACCATCATCGCAATCAGGCGACATAGGCGCAGCGGCGATGCCATGATCCGTTCAAGGCTTTGCGGCATCGACTTTCTTCCAAGTCTGGTCGGGATCGAACAAGGTCGTGCGCGGCGCGATGAATTCGGTTCTCGTCCCCAAATCCTTCTCGTAAACGGTGCCGGCATGGTTCACCACGAACGTCATCACACCGGAATTGCCGTACTCGGCGGGCCAGGCGATCAGCCCGAAGCCGCCGATCATCTTGCCCTTGACGACATAATTGAGCGCGCCGCCGGGCGCGTCGGAACCTTGCCCCTTCAGGATGCGGAAGTAATAGCCGTGATAGGGCGCGAGCCTTTCGCCCGGCTTGTAGCCCTCGGCTGAAGCCTCCGCGACGAGGGGACCGAGCGGACTGGGGTCACTGTCGTCGCGCCAGAACAGACCGTCCTTCTTGCCTGACGTCGAGAGGAAGCGCTGTGCGTAGATGCCGGCGCCCTCGCCGCGATCCTTGTCGGCATATTCATTCTGCGCGTCGACATAGGCGAGCGCGGTCTGGATCGCGTCGAGCTCGTTACGGCCGATGCGGCGGCGCAGCACTTCGATCCGTCCCTCGTCAGTGTCGAACTCCCAGCCTGCCTTGGTGTTGACGAGGGGAATCGGGAACGGGAAATCGTCAGGCCCGAGCACCAGCGTCGCCCTCTTGTTGCCCTCCGCCTTGACCGAGTGCTTGGCGTCGTACATCGAGACGAAGCGGGCGCGGATATCGGCGTCGGCGACTTCGTCGCCCGACGAGACGATGTCATCACCCGCCCTTCCGAGCACTTTCAGAACGTCACGAGGACCGCTCCTGGCCGCCGCCGCGAGTGCCGAGGCGGCATCCTCCGGCGTCGGATAAGATTGCTGGGCTCGGGCCGTGGTGACGAGAGCCAGTGCCACGATGCCCGGCAGAGCGGCGCGACGAAGCAACTTCAAGCCGGTCATGGCAAGTCCTCCGCAGGGATCTTCGCGCCATTGGCGAGCCAGTCACCGTAGGATCGGAATCTCAATCCGAGCTTGTCGTAGTAGACCCGCAGATAGCCATCGCTGCCGCGCGTGACAGCATCGGGCGCCACCCGCTCGACCTCCTGCGCCATCACGCCGACATAGCTCTTGTCGCTGCCGATATAGCTGAAGCGGTAGTAGCCGAGGCCGCTTGCGAGATGGCCGAGCAGGACGACATCGTGCTTCAGTGCGATGTCGGAACGCCGGCCACCGCCGCCGCCTCCGCGGCCGCCACCACCAAAGCCACCTCCGCCGCCGCGCATCGCCATTCCGCCACCTCCGCCGCGGCCAGCCATGCTTGGTCCGCCGCCACCACCGCGCGGCATGCTCGCCATGCTGGATCTTCCGCGCGCAGATGCTGCGGCTGCCGACCGGCCGGAGGAGACGTTCATCGCGCCGCCGCGATTGCCGCCACCGCCGCGGTTGGCCGCACCGCCGCTGGGGCGGCTGGCGGCCTTCGCACGATCGCCGCCACCCTTGGCCCGGTCGCCTCCGCCCTTGGCACGATCCCCGGCACCAGCGCGATCACCACCGCCCGGCCGATCGCCGCGATTGCCGGCACGGTCACCCGCTCGATCGCCGGCTCGATCACCAGCACGATCGCCCGCACGATCACCCGCGCGATCTCCCGCGCGATCTCCTGCACGATCGCCTGTCCGATCTCCTGCGCCCTGATTGGGTCGCAGCACCTGATTGCCGTCACGACCTCGGAAATCCATCCGATCCGACACGCCCGCCTTCAGGTTGTTGTTGCCAAAGCGCTGCTGAACATTGCTGTTGTTATAGCGCACGCCCTGGCGATGCGCCGGATTGTGCTGCCAGCCGTTACCGATGTTGGTGGTGCGATGATTGACGTAGACGTTGCGGTTGCCCCAATTGCAGCCGCCGCCCCAGTAATTGCCCCAGCGCCCGATCGCCCAGGCGGTGCCGAAGGCGAGGCCGGCCGCGACCACGCCGGCACCGATATAGGACGGGTAGCCCCAATAATACGGCGGATACTCCGCATAGGGCCAGCTGCCATAGACCGTCGCCGGATCGTAATATGGCACGTACATCGCCGAGGGGTCGGCCTGCTGGATCACGACGACCTGCTTGCCTTCCTGCGACTGGACACTGACCTTCTGCTGCTTGGTCGTGACCAGCTTCCTGTTGTCATAGGCCTTGTTGCGCAGGCGCTGGATCGCATCCATCACGTCGGGCTGCTGGGCGAGAAAGGCATCACCGAGCTTCTTGGTCCATTCGAGCTGGTCGCTCATCATGGTCAACACATCGGCGGTGCTGGCCAGCGCCTTGACGCTGTCGTCCCAGGCCTGCTTCTCGACCTCCGTCTTCAGCGCATCGCCCTTCAGGGTCTTGCGCTCCTTCAGCCAGCGGTCGGCCTGCACCACCTCCAACGGATAGGTTGAGGCGGCGAGCACATTGGCAAGAAGCTCGTCCGGATAGAGCGCGATCGGCGCTACCAGGGCCTCGAGCTGCTCCGGCTTCAGAAGCTCGGCGGTCGGCGCAGGCGGAGGAGCCGGCTGCGCTTGCGGAGACGGGGCCGCAGGCGTCGTGTTGGTTTGCGCCGTTGCGGCGAACGATGTCGCCATGACGAGCGCAAGCGCCATCAGGGTCTTGCCGCAGCGAAACATTGCATCCTCCCTTGCACTTCCAGGGTGGGACGATCGGGCCGGGGAGCAGACGTTTGTTGATCGAGATCAACGAAACGAGGCCCTCGTGGCTGCTGCAGCGCGAGAGCAAACTGTCATTCAACCAGCCCGGCATCCATCCGGAGCCGGCGCGGCGCCCTCAGTCCAGGGGCATTGGCGGCTCGCTACATCGTCTGTCAGCGGATGATCGGAAGCTGGATCGTGAACAGCGCCCCGCCCGCAGGCTGGTTCGCCGCGGCGATCGTGCCGTGATGGGCCTCGATGATGGTTTTGGCGATCGCGAGCCCCATGCCCATGCCCTGAGGCTTGGTCGTGAAGAACGGATCGAACACGTCGGCGAGGTCGGAGGCGGCAATCCCGGGACCAGTATCGGAGACCCGGATCTCCGCTGCATTGCCGACGCGCTGGGTCGAGACGTTGACCTGGCGCTTTCCGGGATCGGCGTCGAAGATCGCATCCATCGCGTTGATGACGAGGTTGAGAACGACCTGCTGAAGCTGGATCGGATCACCTCTGACATGCAGGTCAGCCAAAGCGGGCGTGTAGATCAATGTGATCCGGCGTCCGCCGGCGACAGCCCGCACAAGGCCGATCGCTTCGCGGACCATATCGTTGAGCTCGATGTCCTTGACCTCGAACGGTGTCTTTTTCAGAATACTGCGTAGCCTGCGGATGACTTCGCTCGCCCGCTGATCATCACGCCTGATGTCCGCGAGGATCTGCCGGATCTCGTCGATGTCGGGCGAAGCGGCCTTGAGCATGAGCTCCGCGGTCTCGGCGTTGGTCAGGATGGAGCCGAGCGGCTGGTTCAGCTCATGGGCGATCGACGTGGTCAACTCGCCAACGGCCGAATAGCGGTTGGCGTGAGCGAGCTCGGCCAGACGCTGGCGTGACTCGACTTCGGCGACCTGGCGCCGACGCCGCTCATGCAGCATCCCGCTGATCAGGCCGGCCTGCACCAGAATCACGGACGCGATCAGCAGCATCTGCCAACGATAGCGCTCCCAGATGCTCTGTTCGCGAAACACGATTTCGCTGCCGGGAGGCAAACGGCTCTCGCTGATGCCCCAGTGCTGCAATTGGCGCCAATCATATCTCGGCGCGGCGAATCCGATCGGATCGTAACTGATGCTCGCTGGTTTCGCGCCGCCGAGAATGCCAATCGCGGCACTGACGGTCCGGGAGCTCGTTTCCGCGATCATATGCATCGGTCCCCCGACGGTGCCGTCACCGAAGAACGGCTCCTGGTAGGAGAAGATCGGGGCATTCGCGGCCGCGTACAGGCTGCGCAAGGCGATGTCGCTCTCGTGGACGACCCCGGCCGCATCGACCGACATCAGTCCCCAGAACAGCGCGGTGTGCGGCGGCAGCCTTGATGCGCGTTTCAGGATTTCCTCGAATGACAGGTCCGAGTACCAGACCAGCTCAATCCCTTCTCCCAAAGGTTGCAGTTCCCGCTTCACCTCCTCTACCCAGAACTTCTCGAGCGGCGATGCGCCGATCACGACCGCAATCGACTTGGTGTCCGGCAGAACCTGAAGGATGTTGCCGAACGCGGCCATGAAATCGTTGCGGATCGCCACGACGACGTCGTTGTCGCTGAGATCGGCGCGATTGATCAGCCGATGCTCGACCGCGGAGAAAATCAATGGCACATCAGGGAACAGTCTTCCGCGGTATTTCTGCGCAAACCGGGCCGCCGGCGCGCCGATGCTCAATACGATGTCGGGCATCGCTCCGTGGTACAGCGACTGCAGATAGTCGACGAAAGGCGCCTCGGGACCAGGATTATTGAAGCGCGCGGTGAGCAGCGCGTGCTCCTGGATGTCGAGCGGCCAGGGCGATTGCCGTTCGAGCTTGGCCTTGATATCGCGCGCATACTCGCTCCACGGCCGAAAATCACGGCCGAAAGAATGCAATATCAGGACGCGCTTCAGCTCGCCGCGGAGGCTCCGCTCGACTGCACCAACTCGCCCGGCTGACAGGCACACGGTGAAAAGCAGCGCGAGACAGAGTAGCGCCGCCACGGCCCTCGGCCTGACCTTGGAGATGGACGTGGGCCCGCTCATGCTCCATCCTTGCAGCTCCAGCAACTGCTGTCGCGGCAATTCTAGCGGGAATTGTACCGCTGCGACAGGCCCGGGGCGGCTTCACAGCTCAATGCCCGCTCAGCACCAGCGTCTGGATCGGCAGCAGGAGCGCCTGGATGCGCAGCAGCAGGGCATGCACCAGGCCGACGCCGTCGACGACATGCAGCGCGATCTTCCGGCTGGTCGAAGTCCCCTTGGCCGAGATTTCCTCGTGGTTGCTGGTGTAGGCATTGACGACGCAGCTACTGCCCGGCGTCACGCCATCGATGCCACCCTTGTAAAGCGGCTCCAGGAACACCAGGATGGTGCCGGGGCGGACTGCGTTCTGCGGATCGACCAATTGCTCCCCGGATCGGAATTGTCCGGCAGCGATGTAGTCCTGGACTGACGTGATCACCATGGGGATGATCACCCATGGCCTGGAGATGCAGGTCGCTTCCGCCACCATGCCCTCTTTCATCACCTGTGCCTCGATCTGGCCGAACCCGGCCTGGAGCACCTTGCGGCCGGCCCCCTCCGGGATGAGAACGCCTGCGGGCCGCATGAGTTGATTGACGACGTCGCCGGGACGGATCAGGAATTGCTCGACCCGCCCATCGACACCGGCGCGGACGAAGGTCTTGTCGATATCTACCTGGGCCTGGTCGAGCGCGGCCTCCGCGCTGGCCTTCTGCGCCGGCAGCAGGATGGAGATCTGCATCGATACGGATTGCTTCGCGGCAGTCGCGGCATCGATCCCGGACTGACGTTGATCGACCAAAACCTGGAGCTTGTCGATATCACGCTGCGGGACGATGCCCGGATTGCGGCGCTGCAGCTCGGTCTTGACCTCGAGCTCGTCCTTGGCCTGCTGGTAGTTCGCCTTCGCTTCCCCGATCTGTGCCTCGGCCTTGACCACGTCGGCCTGCGCCGTCTGCATGGCGGCATCGACCTCCGCGACCTTCCGCTTGGCGGTTTCGAACGCGGCCTGCTGTTTCGATGCGTCGAGCGTGAACAGCACGTCGCCCTTCTTCACCGGCGCGCTGAAGCCGACCTTGACCTCGGCAACGCGGCCGGAGCCTTCCGGCAGGATCGGCACAGTGCGGAAATAGAGCGTCGCCGATGACGTCGTCGGATGGAAATAGAAGATCATGGTGATCAGCGACACCGTCAGCATCAGGCAGCCGGTGATGCCCCAGCGCAACTCGTACCAGATCGAGAAGAAGGTGATCTCCTTGCCGAAACGCTTGCCCTGGGCGTAGCGGCGGTAAAGATAGTCCGGCAGGATCGTCAGCAGCGAGCAGAACATCAGCTCAAACATGGCTGTGCTCCTTCTTTGCGGCTTCCGGCTTCTGTTCGGGAGGCGTCGCGGCCTCTGTCCGGATCTCTTCGCCACCGGCGGCAGGCGCTGCCTCTGCAATCTTCTCGACCGACCCGGCGATGCTGCGCAGCGGCGTGCCGAAATCGGGAAGATCGATCAACGCGAGCAGGAGGCCTGCGACCCAGAAGATGTGCATATGCGTGAACAACGAGATCAGGCCGAGCACCGCGACGAACTCGAACTGCAGTTTTTGCGATTTGTGCGCCATCCGCTCGGGCAGGCTGTGCAGCTTCCAATAGAGCGTACCGACCCAGAGCACGGTGCCGATCAGGAACAGCCCCATCACGACCATCAGCGTATCAGTCCCGCTCCCCGGCGCCAGATAAAACGGCAGATGGTGCGGAGCCATCGGATGAAGCTGGTCGCTCAAGGCGTCTCTCCCGATCAAATGCGCATGTGCGATATTGTGTTCGGGCTGGCCGCGGTTTGCTTGATTTGAATCAAGGGAACATCCTCCGCCGGACCTAGCGTTTCCTGGATGCTGATTGGATAACCACCAGGAGCCGCCAGCCATGCCCGGCCTCGACGATCTCATCCCCAACGCCGCTCAGATTCGGAAGGAAGCCGCTCTCAAGGAGGCCGAGAAGGCCGAGGAGTATGTCCGCCTCGCCGCCGCGGTCGAAGCCGAGAAGCGCGCGCTGATCGAGCGGCTCAGCAAACCCTCCGGCAAGAGCGAGGAGGAGAAGATCAAACTCGCCTCGACCATCATCCAGCGTGCGGTGCGAAACGGCCTGACGGAGGTGCTGGTCTATCGCTTCCCCAACTCGCTTTGCACCGACAAGGGGCGCGCCATCAACCAGATGGAAAAGGGCTGGGAGACCACGCTGACCGGCATCCCCAAGGAGATCTTCCAGCTCTGGACCGATTATCTGAAGCCGCGCGGCTATCGCATCGCCTACCAGATCATCGATTTCCCCGGCGGTGTGCCGGGCGATATCGGCGTGACCATTTCCTGGGACGATTGATCCTCCGGACGACGACGAGCGCAGCAGCGAGAGGACCGGCATGGCCAAGGACGGGACCGCGGAGAAGATGAAGCGGAAGGACTATGAGAAGGAGCTGGGGAAGCTCCAGGTCGAGCTGTGTCACCTCCAGGACTACGTGCGGGAGAATAAGCTCCGGGTCATCGTGCTGTTCGAAGGCCGGGACGCAGCCGGCAAGGGCGGCACGATCAAGGCGATTACCGAGAAGGTCAGCCCGCGCGTGTTTCGTGTGGTCGCCCTGCCCGCGCCGTCAGATCGCGAGAAGACGCAAATGTTCTTCCAGCGCTACATGGAGAAATTTCCGGCCGGCGGCGAGATCGTGATCTTCGACCGGAGCTGGTACAACCGCGCGGGCGTCGAATATGTCATGGGCTTCTGCACTCCCGCCGAGCACGAGCGCTTCCTCTCGCTGTGTCCGCAGATGGAGAAATACGTCATCGACGGCGGCATCATCCTGATCAAGATCTGGCTCGAGGTCGGCATGGACGAGCAGGAGCGCCGCTTCAATGCCCGCATTGACGATCCCGTCCGGCAATGGAAGCTCAGCCCGATGGATCTGGAATCCTATCGGCGGTGGTACGACTATTCGCGGGCGCGCGACCTGATGCTGAAGAAGACGAGCACGAAGGACGCACCCTGGTATATCATCCGCTCCGACGACAAGCGGAAGGCGCGGCTGAACTGCATCGCTCACCTTCTGGGCGGCATCCCCTACAAGCGCATCAAGAAGGACAAGATCAAGCTGCCGAAGCGTTCCGACAAGGGACGCTACAACGACCAGACCAGCCTGAAGGGGATGAATTTCGTCGCCGAGCGATATTGAGACGCGAGCGGGCTGCGCTGCCGCAGCCCGTCGTCTCGTCTGGATCACTTGAGGCGGATCGTGACGCCGCCGACCGCCGCCGATACTTCCGCGCCGACCCTCGGACCGCTGAGCTGGAGGATCACGCCGTTGGCGTTCTGCAGCTGAACGGCACCGGCGCCCGCGGCCACGGCTCCGCCCGCTCCGCCCACGGCGTAAGAGCCTTCGATGGATGCTGGTCCCTTCAGATTGAGCGCCCGGCCGACGAACTTGGTCGTCGATGCCCCGACCGTGAGGCCAACGCTCATGCCGGAGACGGTGAAGGGATATTTCTTGCCCCGGAGGAGCAGAACGCCCTCGCCGCCCCCGACGCCGACGATGAAGCCGCCCTTGGTGAAGACGACGGCGACCTCGCCGGTCTCGGCACGCGACGGCGTGCTGAGACCGGTCAGGGCCGCAATCGAGGCAACCAGGGCGACGCCAACGGCAAGTGTCTTCATGACTTTCTTCCCCCTTTTGATCATTGCGCAAGGATCATTGCGAAGTAGCCGAACACGGTGAGCAAGATGCCCGAGACGGCATAGCCGACCGGGAATCCGATCCACGGCACGGAACTCTGGATCTCGACCGCGGCCTCACGGCACGGACCGGAGTGCGACCGCGCGCCGGCAACGCCGCCCATCAGCACGGCCGGGTTGATCTTGAAGACGTGGAAGCCGATCGCCCAGACGATGAACGGCGGGATCGTGCAGGCAATGAAGCCGACGAGGAATATCTTCAAGGCGACTGCACCCGTGAGCTGCGACAGCAGCCCCGCGCCGGCATTGACGCCAACGATGGCGACGAAGACCACGAGGCCGAGATCCTCCAGCACGTTGCGCGCCGCGTTCGG
Source organism: Bradyrhizobium sp. CCBAU 11430 (assembly GCF_028128855.1). Lineage (NCBI taxonomy): Bacteria > Pseudomonadati > Pseudomonadota > Alphaproteobacteria > Hyphomicrobiales > Nitrobacteraceae > Bradyrhizobium > Bradyrhizobium sp. CCBAU 11430. Next base: position 150,776 of record NZ_LBJV01000007.1, on the reverse strand, counting down.
CGTGTTGCCGAAGAAGCGCAGACGCGACACGACCGACGACACGATCACACCCGACAGCAACAGACCGCCCGCGTTGCCGAGGCCGATCTTGGCACCGAACGCCGGGAATTCGATCTTGCCGATCAGGAAGCCGATGATCATCCCGACCGCCAACGTCAGCAGATCGGTCGAGGTGTTGGACCGGGCGATCCGGCCCCACATCTCGCCGAGCTCGTTGACGGCAGACTTCAAGCCGACCACGGAGACGATGTCCATCCGCTCCAGCTTGGTTTTGAGACCGGCCGGAATCTGCACACCGCCGCGCTCGACCTTGGTGACCTGCAGCTGGCCGGCGATCGCGGTGTCACGGAAGGACTCGAAGGTGCGCCCCACCATCTCCTTGTTGGTGATGAGGATGTCCGCCTGGTCCATGGGAATGCCGAGTGTCTTGGCATCCGAGACCTCCGGACCGATCAGGCCCATCTTCTCGGTGAGGTGCTCGGTCGAGCCGCCGAGGGCGACGATGTCGCCCTTCTGCAGCACGAGGTCGGCATCCGCGCCTTGCGGCTCGCCGTTCCGCCCGACGTTGACGATCCGGTATTCCGGATTTATCGAGCGGAACTTCGCGATGCTCATACCGACCGTCGCCGGGTTCTCCAGCCGGTAGGCCCGCAAACCGAACTGGCGATAGCCGGTCAGGCCGCCGCCTTCGAGATCCTTGACGCCGAATTCCCGCTCGTACTGCTTCGCGGCGGCCTTGGCATCGACGCCCCACCAGCGCGGCAGGTATTTGCAGATCAGGATGATGCCGACGGTGCCCCAGATGTAGGTGATGCCGTAGGACAGCGCGATCATGCCTGAGGCATCCTCAGGCTTCATTCCCTCGGGCAGCTTGACGACGCCCGACGTGATGGCCTGCTCGGCCGAGCCGATCGCCGCCGACATGGTCTGCGATCCCGCCAACATGCCGCCGGCTGCGCCTGGCGGGAGAGAGAACATCTTGGCGCCGATCACCACTAGCGCGAGCCCGATAACGCTCGATACCACCGCGAGGATGCAGAACTTCAGGCCGTCGCCCTTCAGGCTGTTGATGAAGGACGGCCCGACACGCAACCCGACGCCATACATGAAGAGATAGTAGAACAGACTCTTGGCGAAATTGTTCAGCTCGAGCTTCACGCCGTAGGTCGACGCCCACACCGAGACGCCGGCGCCGACCACGATGGCGCCGGCAACCATGCCGAGGCCATACCCCTTGATGCTGGCCCGACCGATATAGACGGCGAGGCCGACGACAAAGAACAGCAGCAGGTACGGATTCTGCTGCAGGAAGGTGAAAAACGCCTGCATGTTGGTCCCCTCCAAGACTTATGACGCAGCCTTGAGCTTGGGCTGTGCACTGGGCTTTGGACGTCCGATCTTCGCCAGGGCTTCGGACCGCACGAGCTTCAGCCCTTCCTTGGCGTCGTAGCCGTGGATCTCCTTCACATCGAGCTTGCGCATGAAGTCGATGGTCTCCTGCGTGATGACCTGACCGGGCACCATGATCGGGAAGCCCGGCGGATACGGGATCACGAAATTGGCCGAGACGAGCTCTGGTCCCGACTTGAGCCGGCGATCGATCTCGGGATCATTGAGGCGGATGTGCTCGCAACCCGCCACGTCGTAGGCCGCGTAAAAGCCGCTGCGAATGTCGCCTTCATTGGTCTTGCTGCCGGCATCGCCGCGGAAGCTCGGGTGGAAATGCGAGAAGTTGGGCAGATCAGGCACGTCGGTCATCAGGCTCTTGACCCGTGCTTCGAAGGTCTTCCTCGCATTGGCACCGCCCTGCGCCAACCCGCGATCGACCTCGCCCGCGATGTCGGCGAGGACGCGGATGAGATGCGCGACGTCGCTGCGGGTGTTGTTGATGTTGGACTGGACCAGGACCGAGTTGCGCGAGGTCTTGTTGACCTGGATGTTGTACTCATTGGCGAGGATACCCTTGAACTGGGTGCCGTCATAACCGGCCATGCCGCACACCAACGTCATGCGGGTCGGATCGAGGCAGAACTCGTCCTCGTCCAGGCTCTTGAGGGTGTTGACCCAATTCACGCCCGCGGCGAGATAATCGGTAAAGCCGCTCTGGCGATACTGGGCAGGCACCATGGCGTCGGCGCCGAGGATGCGGAAATATTTCGAGATCAGCGGGTTGTTGTTGACCGCCTGGCGAATGGCAAGCGCGATCTCCATCGCATTGGCCACGAGGCCGTAACCTTCCAGTTCCATCTGCCGCCGCGATATATCGAGGCTGGCGATGAGTTGCTGGTTCGGGCTGGTGGAAGCGTGGGTGAACACGGCCTCCTTGAACTGCTGTTCGACCGTGTGGAATTCGACGTCCTTGACCGAGAGCATGGAGCCCTGGCGGATCGCCGACATCGACTTGTGGGTCGAGTTGGTCTGGTAGACCCGCAGCCGGATCTGCCTGGGATCGGGAATCAGCCGGGTCTTGAGCAGCATCTCGTCCGACGGGCTCTTGCCGAGTTCGGCCTGCTGCTTCTCATAGGTCGCGACCGACTTCGGGTCGTGCATCCACGCCTCGATCTCGTTCGCCGCCCCCATGGCGGTGCGGCGGCGCAGGAACGGCGAGAAGCGCGCGAAGCCGAACCAGGCCTCGTCCCAGAGGAAGATCAGGTCCGGCTTGATAGCGAGACATTCCTCCATCACCCGGCGGGTGTTGTAGATGTGGCCGTCGAAGGTGCAGTTGGTGAGGTCGATCATCTTGACGCGGTCGAGCCGGCCGTCGGCCCTGGCGCCGAGCAGCGCCTGCTTGATCGTCTTCAGCGGCACCGCGCCGTACATCGAGTATTCCGTCATCGGGAAGGCTTCGACGTAAAGCGGCTGCGCACCGGCCAGAACCATTCCATAGTGGTGCGACTTGTGGCAGTTGCGATCGACGATCGCGATGTCGCCCGGCGCGAGCAGCGCCTGCACCGCCATCTTGTTCGATGTCGAGGTGCCGTTGGTGACGAAGAAGACGCGGTCAGCGCCGAGCGCCCTCGCCGCTTTCTCCTGCGCCTTCTTGATGTTGCCGGTCGGCTCCAGCATGCTGTCGAGGCCGCCCGTGGTGGCGCTGCTCTCGGCCAGGAACAGGTTCGGCCCGTAGAATTCGCCCATGTCGCGGATCCAGTCGGACTTGAAGATCGACTTTCCGCGGGCGATCGGCAACGCATGGAACGTGCCGATCGGACGCTGCGCATATTTCTTCAGATTGTCGAAGAACGGGGTGTCGTAGCGATCCTGAATGCCTTCGAGGATGGACAGATGCAGCTCGAGGAGCTCCTCGACGGAGTAGAAGATGCGGCGAACGACGTTGGCTTCAGGGTTTCCAGCCAACTCCTCGACGTCGCGGTTCGAGATCATGTAGAGGTCGAGCTCGGGTCGGACGCGCTTGATGATTTGGGCGAGCCGGAGCGCGGAGGCGTCGGACTCGTCGTTGAGGCCGGCCGAAGCCGTGATCGAGCGCAGCACGGGTGCATTGTGGCGCGAGCGCAGCCCGAAGCCTTCGTTGATGATGACGGCCGCGATATTGGGATTGAGCATGGTCGCGCAGAATGCGTCTTCCAGGCTGCCGACGACGACGGGCTCATAGATGAAGCCATCGATTGGACGCCGCAACTTGCGCCATTCGGCGGCGAGCGCCGGCCACTGACTTGACGACACGCCGGTCACGATCAGGGTTTCGAAATAGGGCCGGCGTGCCGTATGCGCACCGAACGTCGGTGGCACCAGCTCGGGCGCGTCGCCATTACCATCATCCTTCGCGCTCCAGTCGCCGGCATGCTGCCGGAAAGACCGCGTCGCAAGTGCCTGGGTAATCCGCGTCGCAAGGGCCAGCGACGTTGCCCCATCGCCTGCTGAGGCCGCTTCCCGCAGTGCCGCCATCAGGTGCAGGCCAGGATAGCCGTAAAACTCCTCCGTCACCGCAAGATCGGCCAGTGCCGTATCGTAGACCGCGCGATTGCCGACCCGAGCCCACGCCTTCGCGGCCTCCACGAGGTCGCGCCAGTCATCCGCCCGCGCGCCGGGCCCGGAGAAGAACTGATCGATGCGCTTTTGCGCCGGCTTGGTGTCCTTGGACATGTGTCTCTCCCGATCCTCGGCGGTGCCTTGATGGTCACTCGATGGTCATTTGATGCCAATTGGGCGAAGATGAGCGTGATCGTGAGTTCGGCGCCGGTGGCTCCATTGATCCAAGTCAACGGTCGGGCGCATTCTGGCGAGACCGTCGGCCGCAGCGGTCATTCGCATTGCAACACGCCCGCTCAGGCCGTCCGCTGCGCCGTCACGGCCTGCTCGTCGCCGAGGACGCTGTCGAGCGATCGCAGCCACTGGCTGCTATCCGTCCTCTCCGCCAGCCCTTCCGCCCGCAAGAGGTCGCGGAGCTGCGCGTGTGCGCCGACGATGGAGAAAATGACCTTTCGCGCGGCGAGCTCGTCGTAGAGGTCGTGCAGCATGCCCGCGCCGGCGAGATCGATATAGGGCGAAGCCGAGAGGTCGCAGACCACCAGCCGGATCCCGGGCGCGCGCCGAAGCGCGATCAGGACGGTATCGAGGATCGTCTCGGCGTTGATGTAGAGCAGCGAGGCTTCGGGCCGGAACGCGATGACGCCGATCAGCGGCTCGACGTCTGCGTGCCTTGAACTGTCCGAATAACGGCCGCTGCCGGGCAAGCGGCCGAGGAACGCGACGTTTGGCCGCGAGGCCCGGGCCAGCAGCAAAAAGATCGAAGCGATCGACGCCAGCAGCACGCCTTGCAGGATTCCGAGCAATAGCACGGAGACCAGCGCAATCGTTGCGGCGTAGAAATCGATCCGGCTGACCTGCCACATCCGCACCAGCGCGCGGACGTCGACGAGCTTGTAGACGGCGGCAAAGACGATGGCTGCAAGCACGGCCTTGGGCAGGTTGGTCAAGAGTCCCGTGAAGAACAGAAGGCACAGCCCGAGCGTCACCGAGCAGATCACCAAAGCGAGCGGCGTCCGTGCGCCGGCGCTGTCATTGACGGCCGATTGCGACAGCCCGCCGGCAACCGGATAGCCATGGCCGAAGGCAACGACGAGGTTCGCTGCCCCCAGCCCCAGGAACTCCTGCCGGACATCGAGGGGATAGCCGTGCTTGGCGGCGAAGCTGCGGGCGGCCGAAACGCCCTCGATATAGGCCAGCAGGATACACCCTGCGGCGAGCGGGAAGAGATCGTCGAAGTCCAGCAGGCCGAGCGTCGGAATGCCGAGGGCCGGCAGACCTTCCGGTATCTTCCCGGTGACGGGCACGCCGAACGCCGGCAGGCCGAGCAGCGTCGCCGTCCCGATCGCGAGCGCGACGATGGTGATGCCGACCGGTTTGCCCGGCAGCAGCCGTTCGCCGAACAGGAGGAGCAGCAGCGCGACCGCGCCGACGGCGAGCACGAGCAGGTTGACGGTCCCGAGCTGGCCGGCCAGCTTGATGGCGCGGTCGAAGAAATTGTGGCCGCCGCCGGCAACGCCGAGCAGGCTCGGCAGCTGGCTCATGATGATGGTGAGCCCGGCGCCCGCCTTGAAGCCGACCAGGATGCTGTCGCTGACGAGGCGGACCAGCACGCTCAGCTTGAACAACCACGCGATGAAGCACAGCACCGCCACTGCAAAGGCCGCAAGGCTTGCGATCTGCGCATAGCGGATCGCATCGCCTCCGGCCAGCGCGCCGACGGTCCCCGCGATCATCAGGGAGATCGCCGAGGTCGGCCCGATCGCAAGTTGCCGGGACGAGCCGAGCAACGCATAGCCGATGCCGCCGAGCATATAGCCGTAAACGCCGATCTGAGGCGGCAGGCCGGCCAGCGCGGCATAGGCGAGCGAAACCGGGATGGCGTAAGCAGCCAGCGTGACGCCGGCGACGGCGTCGGAGGAAAACCACTCTCGCCGGTAGGCGCCAAGCCAGCCGGCCGGCGGGAACGACCGTATCCATCCAGGTTCGGACGGCGCGCTCATTGGACGGCCCTCTGATGCGAGGCTTCGCAGCGCAGCAAGACGACCAACAGCGCGACCACGGGAATGCCGAGCGCGAGATCCGGAATAGCCTTGGTGGCGAAGGCGCCCACCGCGGCGCCCAAGCCGAACACCGCACACAAGGCGAAGAAGATGCCCGAGCGGCGCAGCGTGCCGAGCGGCGCGCCTCCGGCGGCGGCCTCGAAGACCGTCTCGATCGCCTGGCGCATGTTGCCCGTGACCATCACCGTGCTGCAAACAACGCCTTCGACCCTGGTGAAGATCGCGGTCTGCATCGCGGCGACGAACGAGATGCCGAGCGTTCCAGCCAGATCCGGCAGCCTGTTGTGCAGGATGCTGATCGCGATCAGCAGCAATATCTCGAGCAGGGTGCTGATTGCGCTGGCCCGCTCGCCCGCTACGCGGCGCAGCCATGCGGCAATCACGATACCGGCCGCAAAGGCGAGAAGCGGCGGCACGAAGTGAAGCGCCTTCGTCCAGTCGCCAGCCGTCGCATAAACCCAGAGGAAGATCAGGTTGGCCGTCTGGGCATTCGCCATCACGCCGTGGATGATCCAGGTATAGGCGTCGATATAGCCGCCCGCGAACGCGAGCAGCAGAACGATCTCCACCGTTTCGTCGCGGCGGATCGCGCCGGCTGCGAGGTCGAGAGCGCTCATGTTGACGATGCCGACTGTCGCGAATTCCGCATCGTCCGATAGGCGGTGCCTTGCCGCTCGCAGGGCTTGATCTGGATCAAGCAACGCCCGCGATTTCCCGACTGAGATCACGGCAAAGCGCATGGGGAGATGCGACATGGATACCGTCAGGTGGATCATCTCCACCGCTCCCGAAATCTTTCTGCTGCTGGCCGTCGCCATCGGCACGATCCTGGGCCGAGTCCGGATCCGCGGCTTCGCCGTCGGGACCACGGCCTGCATCCTGATCGTTTCCGTGCTGCTCGGACAGCTCGGCAGTTTTGCGTTTCCGCCGCTGCTCCGCGTGATCCTGTTCAGCCTGTTCGTGTTCACGATCGGCTACCGGTCCGGGCCCGAGTTCTTCGCCTCCTTGAGCGTCCGCACGCTCGCGCAGGTCGCCATGGCGCTGGTGCTGGGCGGCACTGGTCTGGTCGTCGTCCTGTTGTTTGCCCACGGCTTCCGGCTCGATCCCGGCACCGCTTCGGGGATTGCGGCCGGAGCCTTGACGCAATCGTCGGTCATCGGCACCGCCTCGGGCGCACTGGCCCAGCTCGGCCTGTCCAAGGATGTGCTGAGCCAGCAGGAGGCGAACATCGCGGCGGGCTACGCCGTGACCTATGTGCTCGGCTATATCCTGACGCTGCTGTTCGTCCCCTTCGTCGCGCCGAAATTGATGCGGATCGACCTGAAGGCCGAGGCAAAGAAGCTCGAGGCGGAGCTTGCCGGCGGCGAACCGCCCAAAACCGAAAACCTCTCTTATCGCAAGTTCCAGGCCCGCGCCTATCGCGTGACCGCGGGCGCCGGGCGCACGGTCAAGTCGATCGAGGAGGAAATCGGAAGCCGCACGGTGGTCGAGCGCATCGTCCGCCAAGGCTCGGACATCGAGCCACATTTGGAGACCGAGCTCGAGGCCGGCGACGACATCGTCATCGCCGGCCGCACCGCGGTCATCGTCGCCGCCAAGCCGATCATCGGCACCGAGATCGACGCCGACGAAATCTTGAAGGCCGTCCCGGGCAACGTGCTGGAGGTGCTCGTGGACAATCGCCATCTCCACGGCCGCTCGATCCAGGAGATCGCAACGCGTGTCGGCACCGACGCCCGGGGCGTCTTTCTACGCGCCCTCACCCGCATGGGCCGCGAGGTTCCCTTGAGCGCGGACACACGGATCTATGTCGGCGATGTCATGACGCTGGTCGGCAGCACGCGCAACATCGAACGTGCGGCAAAGGCCATCGGCCAGATCCTGCGGTCGGGTGATCGCGCCGACATCGCCTTTCTTGCCGCCGGCATTGCGGCCGGCCTGCTCGCGGGGCTCGTCAGCTTCAGGATCGGCGGCGTCGCGCTCACGCTCGGCGGTGGCGGCGGCGCGCTGATCGCGGGCCTCGTCTGCGGCTGGCTGCGGTCGCGCAAGCCGACCATGGGCGCATTGCCGCCGGCGGCGCAACAGACCCTGAGCGATCTCGGACTCGGCGGCTTCATCGCGGCGATCGGGCTCGGCAACGGCGCCGCGGCCTGGGCCGCGATCCAGGCCCACGGGCTGCTTCTGGTCGGCATGGGTCTTGTCATCACGCTCGTGCCGCTGATCGTCGCGACGCTGTTTGCCTTCTATGTGCTGCGCATGAACCCGGTCGTGACCTGCGGCGCACTGGCCGGCGCCATGACCGTGGATGCCGCGGTGACCGGCGCGTGCGAGGTGGCCGAGAGCCAGACGCCGGTCCTTGGCGTCGCCGTGCCATATGCGGTCGGAAACGTGGTGCTCACGGTGCTCGGGCCGATCATCGTCGCGGCAACCTACAGCGGATGACGGAGACCCATGATGCGGCGACCGGCCAGATCGGTGCTGGGATGTTTCGCGGCCATCTTGTTCGCGTGGGCCGCCTTCGCCGCGGCCGCGCGCGCGGAGGATGACCTCCGCATCCAGGAAGAGATCTGGGCGCTGCCACTAGCGCTTCCGATGTTCGCCTATCTGGTGCGTCCCGTCGGCGACGGCCCCTTCCCGCTCGTGATCATGAACCACGGCGTCTCGCTCAACCCGATCGACCGCAGCTTCTTTCCGCTGGTCGAATTCCGCGACGCCGCCCAATGGTTCGCAAGGCGCGGCTACCTCGTGGTGGCGCCGGTCGGCTCCGGCTATGGCGCAGCCGCCATCGACATTCCCGAGCGCGCGGTCTACGGACCGTTCTTCTCCAAGATCGGCAAGTGCAGCAATCCCAATTTCCACGACGCCGGGCTCGCGGTCGCCAAGGTCGACCTCGATATCATCGACTATCTGGCCGCCGAGAAGCGCATCATCCCCAAGGACGTGATCGTGATCGGGCAGTCCGCCGGTGGCTGGGCCTCGATCGCCTTGTCGAGCATGAACCCGCCGCAGGTGAAGGCCATCATCACCTTCGCTGCGGGCCGTGGTGGACGCGTCGGCGGCAAGCCGAACAACAACTGCGCCCCCGACAGACTGGTTGAGGCCACCGCGGATTTCGGCCGCACATCGCGTGTGCCGATGCTGTGGATCTATATCGAGAACGACACCTTCTTCGGGCCGGACCTGTCGAAGCGCATGCATACGGCCTTCACCGTCGCCGGCGGCCGGGCCGAGTATCACCTGATGCCGCCGTTCGGCAATGAGGGCCATTTCTTCATCGGCTCGAGGGATGCCATCCCGCTCTGGTCGCCACTGGTAACGACGTTCCTCGACGCGCTGAAATAGATGCCCAGATCCGGAGGCCCAATCATGACCAATGCCCGTGACGGCCTTGCCAGTCTCCTGCTTATCGCCATCGCCGCCGCCACGGCGGCGCCCGGCCATGCCGCACCGAAGGGTGCCCAGGCCGAGAGGCCGGCCGAAGTCGCCACACGTGGTCAGCGTGAAGCAAAGGACATCAGCTACGGCGGTTGGCAGAAGCTCTGCTTCAAGGCAGGCGGCGCGCCCACACTGTGCCGGACCTCGATCACCGGCCAGTTCGCGACCGGACAGACGGCGGTGCGCGTCGATCTGATCGAACGCGAAGACGCCGCCGCGGCCCGGCTGCAACTGTTCGTGCCTGTCGGCATGTACCTGCAACAGTCGCCGAGGTTGAGCGTCGACCAGGGCGCGCCCTTCCGCCTGCCCTATACCTGGTGTCTCACCAATCTGTGCATCGCTGCCGATGTGGCGGCGCCGAAGATCATCAGGGAGATGGAGTCCGGCAAGACCCTGACGCTTGAACTGGTCGATTCGAACCTTCTCGCCATGACGACTACAATTCCCCTGGCGCAGTTCGCCACCGTCCGCAAGGGGACGCCAGCCAGGACGCTGGAGCAGGATATCGACGAATGACGGGGCGAGTTGATCTCAGGAGATGCCGGCGCGTTCAATGGATCCGATCAGCGACTCCGCCGTGAAGGGCTTGGTCAGATAGGCGAGGCAGCCGGACCCAAGCGCCGCAGCGCGGTTCGCCGGGCTGTCGTTGCCGGTGATGTAGATCACTGGCGCGGTGACGCCCTGCTCGGCCAAGCTTCGCCGCACGTCGATGCCGGATTTTCCACCAAGATCGATGTCGAGGACGATGCAGATCGCGGTGTGGAATTTGTCGTGTTGGAGCAAGGCCCCCGCGGACTCGAATAGCGTGGCGTCGAAACCGTGGCCGCGCAGCAACCTGTTCAGGCTGGTCCGCATGGACGGATCGTCATCGACGACAAAAACGGACCGGCATAGCGGCAAGGCGATCTGCCTTTCCAGGAGATGAACGAACTGAGAGCGCTGCAACGGCGGTGGGATACTGCATCCGCTTGCTCTGCGTTGCCGACCCCGGCGCCCGTGCATCATTGCGCACGCCTCGCCGTGCACTGTCAACACGCCTCGATACTGTCCTTTGGGGCAATCACACCGTGCGAACCGGGCTTGCGGTGAAGAAGCAGCTAATCCTCGTTCGTACCGAGCATTCCGAGCCGTTCCGCGATCGAAACGAGCTCCGCAAGCGAATGTACCTGCATCTTCTCCATGACCTGATGGCGGTGTGCTTTCACGGTGCGTTCGGTCGTCCCGAGTTCATGCGCAATCTGCTTGTTGATCCGGCCGCGCACGATGAGATTGAACACCTGTCGCTCGCGATGCGTCAGCGTGGCCAGATGGGTACGAAACGTCTCCAGCTTGCTGCGCTGGACGCGCGCCGTCCGCTGACCTGCCAGAGCGCGCTCGATCGCATCGATCAACTGCTCGGAGGATATCGGCTTGGTCAGGAAGTCTTCCGCACCCGCCTTGATCGCCCGCACGGTGGTCGGCGTGTCTGCATGCCCCGTCAGGAAGATGATCGGCAGCGTCGAGCCGGACGCGATCAATCGCGCCTGCAAATCGGGGCCGCTCAATCCTGGTATGCGCACGTCAAGCAGAATGCATCCGGCCTGCTCGGGATCCAGCGCGGACTCCTCCAACTCCAGTGCCGACGCATAGGTCGCGACCTCATAGCCGGCGAGCTTCAGACGCCGTGCGATCGCGGTCCGAAAGGACTCGTCGTCATCAACCACGTGAACGAGACCCGACACCTTCAACCTCTCGGCCAGTTCCAGCGAGGACCATTGACGTCCTCTCGCTCGACAAAGTCGTCTTCAACAGTTTGAGAACCGAAATATCTGCTTGCAATGGGCCAAATCCCCGCAGCGACAGCGCTTTCTCATTCCGCGCACCAAGCGCCGGGGGGTGTCCCTTGGTACAATGAACCTAGGGACAATGGATTGAAATACCGCCTTGGGCGTAAATCAACCCGGCGGGAGCGGAACAGCGCGGCGCATTCCCAGTAGCGAAAATCCTTCGTCGGACGGACCAAATTCGGCGATGAGCTGAGGACCTGGCCCATGTTTGTTCGCATCACAACCGATTCCGCACTGCGTCCCAATTCCCTCCGTGACCTCGGCATGACCAGCGATTCAAATGCGCTCGTCAGTTTAAGCGAATTTTCGTACAGAAAAGGCACCGAGATTTACGGCGAGAAAGAGCCCGCCAAATATGTCTATCAGGTCAAGGCGGGCGCGGTGCGAAGCTACAAGCTGTTGTCGGATGGTCGCCGGCAGATCGGCGCATTCCACCTCATCGGCGACATCTTTGGGCTCGAGAACGGCGGGGAGCATCGATTTACGACGGAAGCGGTCGTCGACACCACGGTGCGCCTGATCAAGCGACAAAGTCTTGAATCAGTGGCCGAGAGCGATGCCATGGTGGCCAGAAACCTGCTCAGCATGACCACGAACAATCTCCAGCACGCGGAAGACCACATGCTGTTGCTCGGCCGCAAGACCTCGCTGGAGCGGGTCGCGGCGTTCCTGCTCGAGATGGACAAGCGGCTGACGGCGGCGGGCGTCATCGCGCTCCCGATGTCGCGACGCGATATTGCCGACTATCTCGGCTTGACGCTGGAGACCGTCTCGCGCGCTCTGTCGCGCCTGCACGAGCTCGGCATCCTCGGGTTCATCGGCAACACCCAACGGCAGATCGTGTTGCTCGACCGGAACCAGCTCGCCAGCCTCGATCTGCATCCTTGAACTGGCGAAACATCGGTCGCGGTTGCCGGAGATCCGGGGCGCCGTTCGCCGCGCCCTTCATGGCTGGCGTGAAACTGGGCCAGGCGCTTCAGTCAGTCCAAGATGCTCGAGCGTCTTGCGCAATACCTCGAAAAGAATGGCGGCGGACCAGCCGAACAACAGCACGCCATTCATGGCGGTGAACGGGCCGATCAGCCGCCATTCGCGCACCGGCGTGATGTCGCCATAACCGAGCGTGGTGTAGTTGACGAAAGCGAAGTAGAGCAGGTCAGTGTCGGCGGCGGCAGCCTGGACGATGCCGTAGGTCGCAGCCCACATCAGGATTTCCAGCATGTGCGCGACCTTCAACACCACGGCGGTCGCGATCATGACGCCCATCAGGTGCAATTTCGGTCGCTTGGAGTGACGCAAACCCGCGCTGCGCGCGATCCCGACGGCGACGACCGTTACGAGCGCGTGGAGTCCGATATTGATCATGCTGACCAGCGTGCCGGCGAGGAACTGTAGCATCATGGCAACCCACCCGCCCTCAATTTACCCCGGGACGTCTTACGTCCCCGTCAAACGATGCCAAAGGTCCGCCCGTCGACGCGCCGTCGCGTTTTCCCTCGTCGGCTACGGCGAAGGCCTGGAAATTGACGTTAGCGAGCATGCCACACTCGCGCCAATCGGCCATGGCAGCGGTTGACTTAAGTCAATGCTGCTCCTACGGCCGGGAGATCGCCAGTGCCGATCCGGCCGGCGAGAGTTGCGACAGGACGGACGGGGTTGGTCAAGTCGGCGGAAAATTACCGGGGCGACTGAGCCTTACGGCTCTTTGATTGCGAGACGCGCGATGTTGAGCTGGTGAATCTGGCTGGTGCCCTCATAGAGGCGGACGAGCCGCATGTCTCTCTACCAACGCTCGATCAGCGCTAGCGGAGATGGCGGCCAAGGCCCGCCAGCATGGCTGGATCGACACCGAGCGACACGCGATTCGGGTTCATATCGAACGAGTGCTCCAAAACCATCATTATGACGTTAGCAAACGAGCCCGGCGTGATCTCAGTCGCGCTTGAGCCCGATCAACCTAATGATGGGAGCCAGTCGGGCCAGCTCGTCCGCGACCAGGTGCTGAAACTGGTCGGGACCTGAATCGACGTCCGGCTCCAGACCTTGCGAACGATAGCTTTCCTGCAACCGTGGATCTGCCATCGCAGTACGGGTCGCAGCAGCGATCCGCTCCACGATCACATCCGGGGTCGCTCTTGGAGCGAACAAGCCGAACCAGCCGGCATATCTGAGGCCCGGCATGCCGGATTCGATCACCGTCGGAATGTCCGGCGCGCCGCTCAGCCGCCGATCGCTCGTCACGGCGATCAGCCGCAGCTTGCCCGCATGGTGCAATTGCAGGATCTGGCTCGAGACCACGGCAATGACCGACGAGATCTGGCCACTGACGAGGTCGTTGGTGGCGGGGCCCATGCCTCGATAAGGAACGTGGACAAGGTCCGCTGCAACACCGGATTGCTGCCTGAACATCTCGCCGATGAGATGATTGCCGGTGCCCACCCCCGGAGTGCCATAGGACAGCCTGCCCGGATTGGCTTTCGCAAAAGCTGCCAGCTCTCGCAGGTCCTTCACAGGCAAGGAAGGATGAACCGCGAATGCCAGCGTGCTGGTGATCAGGCGATAGACGGCGCGGAAATCGCGAACCGTGTCGTAGGCAGGCTGCGCGGAGGACAACGGAATCATCACCTGGGTGCTGCCATTGCCGAGCAGAAGCGAATAGCCGTCGGGTGCGCTCTGCGCCACCGCGGCGGAGCCGATCGCACCGCCGGCGCCGCCGATATTCTCGACATAGATCGGCCCCAGCAGCGAGGTGATCCTGTCGGCCCAGGGACGGCCGATCTGATCACCGGCGGCACCAGCCGTATAGGGAATGATCAGCCTGATGGGACGGGAGGGATAGTCGTCGGCGGCTGCACAGCCGGGCCATGCGGCCAGCGCCATGATACGCGTCGCCGTATCGAGCAGTTCTCGGCGTGAAAGGAGGGACATCTTCTGCGTATTCAGGACCGTCGCGGTCATCTTACACGAATGAAGGTCCTTGAAAATCCGCTCGGGGAGATCGCTGCCCTGCACTGTGCAGGCGACAAAGCGCCGCACCATCGCTATTCGCGTCCTCAGCAGCCGCGGCAGATCGATCCTTCGAGCATCTTCTCGAGTTGGGCGTCGTCCTTGTCGATTGTCGGGTCCGTGCCGAGCAACGGCCCCTTCGTCGCGCGATGACCGCTCTCGGACGATGGCAGCGCCGTGCCGAGCGAGTTCGTCCCCGGCACGGCGGCACTCGAGCCGAGCGCCCCGCCGCTCGTCATGGACATGTGCGAACCAATGCCGCCACGCGCGGACGCCGCGCCTGAGAGAGCAAGGCAGGCAACGATGCAGAGAAACGAAAGCTGTCTCATGGTCCACACTCCACATGTTGCATGACTTGTCATCTAGAACTGGACGCCGCGCGCAAACTGACCATGCACGATCGCGCGATCAATCATGACATCGGTGACAGAACTCCGTTTCGACGGCGCACTAGCAATCATCGACGGCGCGGCCATCGCTGACATTCGATCATCGTCTCGCAAGAGTGATGCATGTCCAGCGAGCTTTGCTGACCGCGCTGCTTATATGGCTTGGTATAGAACACACTTCCGGAAACGCCACCAGCCGAGCAGCGATCATCGCCAAGCGACTCTCCGCGCACACCAAGAAATGGAGAAGCGCTATGAGTGCATTCAAGATCCTGATTGCCGCGACACTGATTTCAACAGCGACGGCATCGTCGGCGTCCGCGGCCTGGTCCTTCGCCGACCAGGAGCCCGCTGCCTTTGCCTCGATGTATCCCGATCGCGACGTGCTGAATGGCGGCGCGTTGACTCCGGCGGGACGCATGGGGCTCGAACGTCCCGGCGGCGCCGCCCCCGTGTTCGGCGCGGTTCACGTTCATGACCACCACTGGCGCCAATGAGACAAGAACGATGTCTCGGGCGCGACCGATCGGAAGCGACAGTCCTTTGCTGAAATCCCCGGCATCCATGCGTGACCATGACTTCATGCAAAGACGAAAATGATCGTCGTTCGCATCCACATGTCTGGCCGGCGAGCCGAGGCGTTCCCGGCGTCGCTTTGTCAAGGAGACCTGCAAGACTACGCTGAAACTCTTTTCCGCCGGCTTGATCGCCGCAGCCATGGTTGCCTCCCCCGCGATGGCTCGCGAAGGCAATACGAACGCGCGGCGGACGAATGTCGACGCCTACGCCTCGACGCAACGTATTCCGGTCACTGCCAAGCGCGGCTGCGTGAGGGCTCCGGACGTCGGCGCCTACGCATCCGCGCCATGGCGCCGTCCGCCCTGCGAGCCGACATCCGGCTACTGATTGCGCGCGCTGGACGACGCCCCCTCGGCACAAGGCAACTGCCGGCGCTGAGCTGAAGGGATCGTCACGCGGTCAGGAGGCTTGTCTGCCTCACGGATGGAAGGAAGAATGGCAACTTTCCCTGATGCTGCCATTCTTCCTTCCGGGATCGACACATATCGAATCGTTCGCTACGTCGCTGCCGCCGCCCAGCGAAGTGCCGGCCTCAAGGAAGAAGACTGCCGCGACCCAGCAGTTCGACGCGGCACGGCTTCCGTCAGCATCCCGTCGGCGGGATCGGCGACACTCCCGGCGTTGGCGCGGCACCCGACGCATTGGCCGGTAACACTGTCGCAGGCCACGCCAGGTTCATCGAAACCCCTTCCATGCAGGCGGAGCTGTTCGGACTAGGCACGACGGCATTTGGATCAATGCCAGTCCCGCCGGCCCCGCTGGTGTCCTCCAGGATCGTCCCAGGCACCGGATTGGCCGGCACTTGCGGGATCGAGAGCGGCAGAGACGCAGCACTCGTCGTCTGCCCTCCAGGCGTTGAACTGCAGGTGACTGTCGTTCCCGCGCCCGCGGGCGCAGCCGCAGGAATTGTCCCCGTGGAGCTGCTGATCTGCCCCATGACCGGAAGTACTGGAGCCACACTGCCCGGCATCGGCAGGCCCGTGCTCGACACGACCGGTATCGCCGGCGCCAATGCCGGAGAATTCGACGGCGGCGCGCAGACAACAACCGTACCCGGCGTCGTCGGATTAGAGGCGAGCGGAACCGGCGCCAGCGTCGTATCGGGTGCGCCGGGCTCGGTCGTTGCGGAAAACGGGCCAGGGCTGTTGAGCGGCGAGATGACGACAGCCCCCGGCACGGTTGGAAGACTCATTGCCGTGCTCCCGGTCGTTGCCACCTGGGCGTCGCTGGGACAACAGCCCAGCTGCAGGACAATCAGCGCGGCGGGTACGATCCGGATCATGCCCGTGCCCCTAGCTTGCGTCCTGCTTGCGAATGGCGACCTTGCTGCCCTCCGCCAGATTGATCGCCGGATTGAGCACGACCTGCTCGCCAGGCTGCACGCCGTCGCGGACTTCGACCGACGTACCGAAATCCCGCGCGATCGACACCTTCTGCAGATGAACGGTGCCATTCCGCACCACCACGACGTGAAGTCCGTTTTGATCGAAGACCAGCGCATCGGACGAAACCGTCATCGATGGGGTCTTGCGCGGGATCGACAGCTCGACCGTGCAATAGATGCCGGGACTTAAGGCTCCATCCGGATTCGGGACGTCGATCTCGGTCAGCAGCGTTCGGCTTCCCGGCTGCAACGCGGTTGCGATGCGCGTAACTTTGCCCGGAAACGTCCGGTCCGGAATCTCGGGGACGCGGATCTCGGCATCAACGCCCGGCGCGACTCCGAAGGCCTCGTCCTGTGGAACGAACACCTGCGTTCGGATCACGTTGGCATGCATCAGCGTGAACATGAAGGTCGATCCGGCCTGTACCAGGCTGCCATTGTCCACATTACGCTGCGTGATCACGCCGTCGAACGGCGCCACCACGCGCTGGTACGCCTTCTCCTGCTGAAGAACGCGAATCTGCGCTTCCTGCGCCGTGATATTCGATTGGGCCACATTCACGGCCGCCTGCTGGGCACGCAGTGTGAGACGGTCGTTGTCACCCTGCTGTGCCGTCAGCCAGCCCTGCTTGACCAGATTGCCATCCCGCGCATTGGTGACGTCGGCAAGCTCCCGGCTCGCCTGCGCCTGCTGCAGCGAGGCATGGTTCTGCGCCAGCGTCGCCTGGGCCTGCGCGATCTGCTGGTCGAGCTCCGGCGCGGTGATCTCCACCAGAAGGTCGCCCTTCTTCACCCGATCGCCGATATCCACGTAACGCTTCTCGATATAGCCGCTGGCCCGCGCGAAAATATTTGCCGCCTCGAATGCCGTCGTCGTCGCAGGCAAGGTGACCTTCATGATGTCGCTGCTGGGTCGAACCGTGGCCACCCGAACCTCCGGAACGGCGGTCCTGCTCTTCTCTGTCACTGCAGCGACGTCGCGCGCGGCCTGATAGTGCCGCCAGCCGCCGATACCAAGACCGCCTGCGAGCAGCAGGAGCACACCACCTCCGAGCAACACGCCGCCGTAGCGGCGCTGCGGCCGCCCGCCCCTTCCGGGCAATTCCACGATCCGGCAGCTCTCCGCATCAGATCGGTCCCTTGCGTCGTCATCATTGGTCCGCTCGCCAACATCGCTCATTTCGGTATCTCCTCGAATACGCCGTGATGAGGCCTGCCATCGTTGCGCTTGCGCAGCATGGCGAAGAGATAGGGCACGATCAGCAATGTCGTCGGCGTTGCAAACAGCAGCCCACCAATAACGGCACGCGCGAGCGCCGCGTTCTGCTCCTCGCCCGGGCCTCCGATCGCCATCGGGATCATGCCCACGATCATCGCGGCGGCCGTCATCAGGACCGGACGGATTCGCGTGCGACCCGCGCTCAACGCAGCCTGGAGGGCCGATTGCCCCTTCAGCTGCTCGTCACGCGCGAAGGTCACGAGCAGGATCGAATTGGCGGACGCAACCCCGACCGCCATGATCGCGCCCATCAGCGAAGGCACGTTCAATGTCGTTCCCGTGATGAACAACATCGTCACGATACCGCAGAAGGTTGCCGGCAGCGCCAGGATGACGACGAAGGGATCGCCGAAGTTCTGGTAGTTCACGACCATCAACAAATAGACCAGGATGGCAGCAAACAGCAGCCCGATCCCGAGATCGCGAAACGACTGATGCATGCTCTGGATCTGGCCCAGGACCTGGATCGAATTGCCGGGCTGGAGCTGCTTCTGCAGCGTCGCGGTCACCCTGTCGATATCGGCTGCGACGCTGCCGAGATCGCGGCCCTGGACGCTCGCATAGACGTCGAACACCGGCTGGACATTGGCCTGGTTCAAATTGGTGGGCACGGTGCCCCGCTTGAACGTTGCGACGTTGCTGAGCAGGCCCGGGACTGTCTGCCCGCTTGCAGCAAGCGAGGCCGAAACCGGTGTGTTACCCAAAGCGTTGAGCGAATTGGCCCTGTATTCGGGGGTCTGCACAGCCAGATAGTACGGGATGCCTGACGTCGGATCGGTCCAGAAATTGGGCGAGACCTGGGCGGACGAGCTGAGGCTGACATTGATGTTTGTCGCAACCGTGCTGGCATTGAGCCCGAGCTGCGCAGCGCGGGTGCGGTCTATGTCAGCGTAGAATGCGGGAGCGTCGACCTCCTGCTGAAGATGCGCATCGACGATCCCGGGAACTGCCGCCAGGCTCTTCTGCGCCTGCTTTGCGACCGCCAGATTGTTGGCGCCGTAGCCGGCCGTCCGGACGTCGATCTGCGCCGGCAGGCCGAAGTTCAGGATCTGCGTGACGATGTCGGCCGCCTGAAAATAGAACAGATCCTCGGGAAATGCGGATGGCAGCACCTGGCGCAACTTCTTGACATAATCCGCGGTCGGCCTGTGTCCGTCCTTGAGCGACACGAGGATGGTGCCGTCGTTCACCCCTATCGTCGAACCGTCGGTGAATGCCAGATTATAGGGGCGCGCCGGCAGTCCGATATTGTCGACGATCAGTGCCCGGTCCTTGTCCGGAATGACTTCGCGGATCTTGTCCTCGACCGCCTGGAAGATCGCCTCCGTGTGCTCAATGCGGGTGCCGGCGGGTGCGCGAACATGGAGCTGGATCTGACCACCGTCGATCAAGGGGTAGAAGTCCCTGCCGACGTAGATGAACATGACGCCCCCGAGAGCCAGCATCAGCGCGGCCACCACCGGGACGATGCTCCGGCGCCGAAGTAAAACCATCAGGAGATCGGAATAGCCGTCGCGCAGCCGCTCAAATCCACGCTCGAACATGGTGGAGGCCCTCGCGAAAATCCCGGACGGACTCTCGTCCTTGGAATGGCGCCGCTCGCCCTTCAGCAGCAGACCGATCGTGATCGGTGTAAGCGTCCGCGACAGCCCGTATGACGCCAGCATCGCGAACACCACCGCCAGACCGAGCGGAGTGAAGAGGTACTTGGCCGGTCCCTGCAGGAACACCACCGAAGTGAACACGCAACTGATCGCGAGCGTAGAGACGAGCGTCGGCACCGCGATTTCGGCTGCGCCATGCAGCGTTGCGTCCGACAGCGGCATCCCCTCCTCCGTCCAGAGCCGATGCGTGTTCTCGATCGTCACCGTCGAATCGTCGACCAGTATGCCGACCGCAAGCGCGAGTCCCCCCAGCGTCATCGTGTTGAGGGTCTCTCCCAGAAAATGCAGAACAACGAGCGAGGACAGCATCGCGAGCGGGATCGAGATCAGGACGACGAGCGTCGACCGCCACGATCCGAGAAACACCAGGATCATCAGCGCCGTGAGGCCCGCCGCGATCGCGCCTTCCCGCAGCACGCCGTCGACCGAATGGGTGACGAAGACAGATTGATCGAACAGCTCATTGATCTTCAGCCCGGCAGGTGCCGAGGCCCGAATCGACTTCAAGGCTTGCTTGACACCGTTGACGACCGCAAGTGTCGAAGCGTTGCCGTTCTTGATCACGCTGAGCAGGACCGAACGATGGCCGTCCTCGCGCACGATGTTCTGCTGCACCTGTGATCCATCGCGGACCTGGGCAACATCTTTCAGCAGGATCGTGGCGCCATTCGCGAACTTGACCGGGATCATATTGAGATCCTTGATCGAGGCCGGTGTCGCATTGGTTCGGACGGTGTACTGGGTGTCGCCGATCTTCGCCGTGCCTGTCGGCAGCGTCAGGTTCTGGGTATTCACTGCATTGACGATGTCGAGCGGCGTCAGTCCGCGCGACAGCAGCTTGTTCGGATCGATGTCGACCATGATCTGACGATACTTGCCGCCCGCAGGCGTTGGCAGCGTCACCCCGGGGACAGGAGCCAGCTGCTGTCGGATCCGGTAGATGCCGAAATCGTATAATTGCTGTTCGTTCAGCTTGTCGGACTCGAGGCTGAGCTGCAGCACCGGCACGCTCGAGGCATTGAACTGCACGATGACCGGCGGCTGAATACCCGGCGGCATCAAGGCGCGGATGGCGTTCGTCGCCGAGACGATCTGCGAGATCGCGAGATCGAGATTGACGTCCGGCTGGAAGTAGATCTTCTGAACCGACAAGCCGTTGAGCGTCTGCGCCTCGATGTTCTTGATGCCGCTGACATTAGCGCTGATCGAATACTGGCTGTACGTGCTGACACGCTGCTCCATCTCCGGGGTGGAGAGGCCGGTGTAACTCCAGATGACGGTGACGACGGGAATGCGGATCTCGGGAAAGACGTCCGTCGGCATCGACCAAATCGCGATGCCGCCGAGAAACAGGATCAGCGCCGCAAGCACGTAGAACGTATGCGGAAACCGCAGCGCGAATCGAACAATTCCCATGATGACTTCCGCCTGAAGACAATTGCGCCTAACTTCGAACAGATGATGACGAGCCGGCATCCGTTCAAATGAAAACCAATTCAGGACGTCTTGCCGGAACGACTGCGCTCGGCCGCGTCCATCACCGGTTCTCGATCGCTCAGAGAGACGTGAGTTCTTCCGGAGTGGATTCCGTAACGCCACGAGAATAATCACGCGGCGCGGGAGATACGCGTCCGGGCGATTCGAAAGCGCACGCCGCATTCTGCGCCGCCAGTACCGCGGCCCGTCTGACCCTTGCGAATGCGCAGATCTCGATCTGCCGGACCCGCTCGCTCGAGATGGAGAGTTCACGACCAAGCTGTTCGAGTGTGCGGGGGTGCTCAGCCAGCCGCCTCGCCTCCAATACGCGCCGCTCGCGCTCCGTAAGGATATCGAGTGCCAGGCGCAACGCGCTGGTGCGACGCTCTGTCTGTTCCTGCTCGGCGATGACCGTCTCGGCGTCGATTGCATCGTCAACCAGCAAGCTCTGCCACTCGGCTCCCTCCTCGTCGCCTCCAACGCGCGCATTCAGCGAGAGGTCGCCGTTCAAGCGGGAGTCCATCTCGATCACGTCGCGCGTCGCAACGTCGAGCCTCCCGGCAATCATCCTGGCGGCCTCCGGGGTGAGGCCCGCCATCTCACCGCCTGTCGCTCTCCTCATCTCGCTGCGGAGCCTGAAGAACAGCTTCCTCTGGGCCGTCGTCGTACCGATGCGGACCAGCGACCAGGACCGCAGGATGTACTCGTGAATGGTTGCTTTGACCCACCACACTGCATAGCTGGAAAACCGCGCGCCGCGACCGGCCTCGAAACGGGAGGCCGCGATCACGAGCCCGAGATTTGCTTCAGCAATGAGATCAGCCAGCGGAAGGCCATATCCCCTGTAACCTCGCGCCAACCTTGCTGCGAGGCGGAGGTGACTGGTGACGAGCACGTTGGCGGCGTCAGGATCCCGCGTTTCCTGCCAACGACGTGCCAGCCGCTGCTCCTGATCAGGCTGCAGCAGATCATATCGCCTGATGGCTGCTGCGTAGGCATTGACCGCGCTCGCCGACGGAGTTCGGCCGAACGTCGAGGTCTTGGTTCTCACGATCACGTGACGAGTTTGCATCCACTGCTCCCGCGCTCGAACTTGGCGAGTCAGCGTAGGAGGCCTTCGCGCGGAGCTGCCACTAAATTGGACTTGAGAATCCTGAATTCGTTTTCAGGCCGTCCGAGAGTCGGGCATCGCCGCCAACGTCACGTCCAGTTAAGCCTCGCGTGACGCGCGATTCGGGGAGGTGCTGGGGCGCGGTCCCTTTGCTCCTGTCGAGACAAGGATCTCGACCCTCCCTCCGGGGGGCGGGCAAATGATCAGCCTGAAACCGTGAAGCTTGACGATGGCAGCCACCAGGCTCAGTCCCAGTCCTACCCCGGGCGTGTGGCGCATCTTGTCGGAACGATAGAAGCGCCGCAGCACGGCCTCACGTTCCTGCTCGTTGATGCCAGGCCCGGTATCGCTCACGCGCACGAACGCGGTCTTGTCGGTCGACACCAGCTCGAGCCTGACCATTCCGCCCGCGGGCGTGAACTTGACGGCATTGTCCACGAGATTGGCGACCGTCTCGAATAGCAGGTCGCGATCGCCCCATACCTGCACCTTGCGATCGATGGCGACGCCAAGCGCGACGTTCTTGTCTTCGGCAATGGGCTCGTAGACGTCGCAGACCTCGCGCAGGATCTCGTCGAGCGCGACATCGCCGAAACCGGCCATCCGGCGGTTGTTCTCGATCTCAGCCAGACGCAGCAACGCGGTGACGATTGCGAGCGACTGATCGATCCCGGCGACCGCCTTGTCGACGACCTCATGGAGTTGCTCCAGCGTGGCCGCGTGCGTGCGGCCTCTCTCCAGCGCCAGCCGGGCACGGGTGAGCGGTGTCCTGAGATCATGAGCAATGTCGTTACCGACGCCAGTCAGGGCGTTGATCATCGTCTCCATTTCGTCGAGCATCCCATTGACGATGCCGGCCAGCCGCGCGAACGGATCATCCACATTGTCCTGTGGTAAACGCTCGCGCAGATCACCGGCCACGATCCGCCGGACCCGCTGGTTCACTTCCTCCACGCGCC
Organism: Bradyrhizobium sp. CCBAU 11430; assembly: GCF_028128855.1. Classification (NCBI taxonomy): domain Bacteria; kingdom Pseudomonadati; phylum Pseudomonadota; class Alphaproteobacteria; order Hyphomicrobiales; family Nitrobacteraceae; genus Bradyrhizobium; species Bradyrhizobium sp. CCBAU 11430. The sequence goes on along the minus strand of NZ_LBJV01000007.1, from coordinate 127,621 downwards.
TCTGGGCACGGATGCTCAAGCACGCTCCGGCCAGCAGGCAGAGGCAAAATGCCGGCAGCAGGCCGAGCGCGAGAGCCTGCCCCACGACACTCGATATCTCGCGCGTCTCATCGACATTTCTCCCCATGACCAGGATGGCTCCGCCCTCCAGGCGCCTGGCCGCCGCCCTGACAACCGGATCGTGGTCAGTCGATTGCGTGATGCGATCGAGCCGCACCCCCTGCACCACCCCGTCGAGCTCGAGCTCCTGCGGCACGCGCTGGATGTTGCCGGCAAGCCGGGCTCCGGCGACGTCGAACAGTCCCGCGTACTGCACGCCCCTGGAGTCCTGTTCGAGGTGATCGGTGATCGCGTTGACACGGCGGGCCGAAGGCAGCCTGGCCAGGAAGTCGATCTGCGTCGTGATCATCCGATCCGACCGGACGATCAGATAGTCATCGATCTTCCAATAGATGAACGCGAACAGCCCGACCACGAACAGCGCAAAGGCCGCCGCCACCGCCAAGGCCCAGAGAAACGTGTTCGAACGAATAAAGTGGAACTGGCGCATCGGTTCGACGCTCGATAGTCGTGCATGCTGCGCGATTTCGGGAGTGACCGCCGCAGCTATTGGCGCACGCGCAGCAGGAATCCCGATCCTCGAACGTTATGGATGAGTTGCATCTCCCCGGGGCCGTCGACCTTGTGACGGAGCCGGCCCATATGCACGTCGATCAGGTTCGTGGTTGCAGGAACGAATTTATAGTTCCAAACCTCCTCGAGCAGCATCGCACGCGTCAACAGCTGGTCGCTGCGACGCATCATGTATTCGAGCAGGCGGAACTCGCGCGGCAGCAGATCGATCTCACGCTCGCCGCGCCGCGCGGTCCGGTCGATCAGGTCGAGCTCCAGCGGCCCGGCGCGCAGTGTGGTTTCTCGACTGTCGGTCGGACGGCGCAGCAATGCCTCTACGCGAGCGACGAGCTCGATGAGCGCGAACGGCTTGGTGAGATAGTCGTCTCCTCCCATGCGCAAGCCGCGCACCCGGTCATCGACCGCGCCGAGAGCGCTCAGCACCAGGACGGGCGTTCCGACCTCGTCCTTGCGCAACGCCTCGATGACGGTCAGCCCATCCATTCCGGGCAGCATGCGATCGACGATCAAGGCATCTGGACATGACGAGCGCGCCCGATCGAGACCATCGATGCCATCGGGCGACCACTGAACCTCAAAGCCACGATCCGCAAGCTCGGCGATGACCGACTCGGCGGTCTCGGCGTCGTCCTCGATCAGAAGAATCCGCGTCATTGTCCCGGTCCCACCTCCTGCGAGGCGCTTCGGCCTGCGGCGCCGAAGCATGGGTTCGGCGGCTCTTGTCGTCATATTCCACGCCCATTGCGCCCGAAGGCGCCGTGCTGAGCCTGCATGCGATGAACCGCTCGCCCTGCGGGGACATAGTCCGGCTCAGGATGGAACACCACTAAATTGCAATTCAGGAAGCCTGGGAGGGCGGCCTGCGACGGTGCGCGAGCAGAAAGGTGTGCTGTCGTCGTGGTCATCTCCCATCTCCGTCCGGGACTCGCGATGCACCATAGATATGTTCTCGATGGGTCCGTCGTTACGCGCAAAAATGGGATTCTGCGGCGAACATTGCGGATTCGCACGATCGTCGCCGCCATGCGAATAGCGATCACGGGCCGTTGAACTCCGGTGAGCAATTCGTGCGTTTTGTTGGGTCGCGATCGTCCGCACCTCCTTGGAGAGCCGGCTTGGTCTGCCTGCTGTCATCAAAGGAGAAGCCACAATGTCTACCCTCAAGCTCTTGTCGACCGGATTGATCGCAGTCGCCATGCTGGGAGGACCTGTCATGGCACGCGAACGGCATGCCGTCGTGCGGCCGTCCTCCATGGAAGCCAATCCGGCCGCATCGAACGCATCCCTCTATCGGGATGGTCGCGCCTGCGTTCCGGCGCCGCGTGTTGGCGCATTTGCGACGGCGCCGTGGACCGGCGACAACGTCCCGTGTGAGCCGGGCACCGGAAGCTTCTGATCGCTACGGCTTTTGCGGCCGACCGGGCACCTCGGTCGGCCGACCGCATCACCTTGCCGATCGGCCCTCGCCTTCCTGAAACCGAATTTAGTGGGATTGACCAGCGCGGTTCCTATCTTCCCTTCATCACGTAGCTTGGCGACACCACGACGCCGAAGCGAACTGCAGGGATCGCCGGGCACCTTGATAGAAAAGGAGTGCTCCCATGAAACGAGTATTGATGATTTTGGCCACAGCGGCACTTGCCTCGACCTTGACCGTCGGGGCGGCCGAGGCACGCGGCGGCGGTGGCGGAGGCGGCCACGGTGGTTTTGGCGGCGGCGGCTTTGGTGGCGGCGGCTTTGGTGGCGGACATATGGGCTTTGGCGGGGGAGCGCATTTCGGCGGCATGGCCCATGCCGGCGGGTTCGGCGGAGGATTCCACCCCGGCGGGACCGCGGCATTCGGTGGCGGACAGCGCTTTGACGGAGGCCATCTCGGTCTCGGCGATCACATCGCCTCCCGCGGCACAGGCCTCAGTCACCAAGCACTGCATCAGTATGGTCGCTATCGGTCCGCGTATGGATTCTACGGCGCCTATCCCGACTGCTACGACTGGTACGACCTGCATCCCAACGCGCCGTTGCCGCTGAGCTGCGGCTGATTTGCGAGCGCAGGCCCCTGCCTTCGGCCCGGATCTGGCCTGAGCCGATCCGGGCCGAGGGCCTCCTGACATTCCTTGCGACGACCGCCGCGATCAACGCGGCGGAGACACCTCAGAACTGCACACCGCGCGTCAGGGCACCGTCGACGACGAGGTTCGTTCCCGTGATGAAGCTCGCGGCACGACTTGCGAGGAATACGACCGCGTTGGCCATCTCCTGCGGGGTCCCCATCCGGCCCGTGGGATTGAGCGCAAGCGCCGTCTTGTAGAGCTCGGGATTGTTGTCCTTGATCGTGTTCCAGACCCCGCCTTCGAAATAGGTGTTGCCCGGCGAGACCGTGTTGGCGCGAATGCCCTTGTGTGCAAGCTGATTGGCGAGACCTTGCGTGTAGTGGATGATGGCGGCCTTGAAGGTGCCGTAGGGGCCGGCCGCGAAATCGACCTCGCGCCCGGAAACGCTCGATATGGCGACGATCGCACCGGCGTCGCTCTTCTCGAGATAGGGCATGGCCGCATTCACCAGCCGGACCGTGCCCATCATGTCGGTCGAAAATTCCCTCGTCCAGCTTTCATCGTCCTGCCCGATAGCCAGCGCACTCACATTCGCCACGACGACGTCGATCCCGTCCAGTTTGGTCGCCATGTCGACCACCCAGGCCCTGAGCGCCGCACCATCGGCAACGTCGACCGAGGCACCAAAGGCGGCCACGCCTTTGGTCTTGAGCGCTGCAACAGTGCTGTCGACATCCGCCTGATTGCGCGCACAAATGCCGACATTCGCGCCCTCCGCCGCAAAGGTCTCGGCGATCGCGCGACCGATCCCCTTGGTGCTGCCGGTGACGAGAACCTTGGCGCCCGAAAGTCCTAGATCCATGATCGGTTCCTTTTCTTTTCCTGCAGTCTCGCACGTTCAATGGTTATTCGCCACCGCCCTGACCAATCCCCGATAGCTGTGCGGCATCCGCATCGAAACGAGATTCTTTCGGCGCACGACGTTGGTCGGATAAACGCTGTCGAGATTGGTGGTGTCGACCAGAGCCGTGGCAAGGCCCGTATCGTCAGCTGCAATCGCCTCGCGGCGCGGAAACTCGAAGGTATCGGGGCCGAAGACGCCGCTGAGGCCGGGATAGCCGTGTTCGGGATCGAACACATTGGCAAACGCCAGAAACACATTGTTCTCGCCGGCGCGGACGCGGAAGTGATGCCAATGATGCGGATCGGCGCCGGTCGGAATCGGCGCCGACTGCTGGACCGCCGTCCCCGCATGTGGCGATCCAAAGGGGCCCTTGACTGCTGCGCAGCACGCGATGACGTCGCAACCGCGAAGCGCGAGCACCCTCCCCGCTTCCGGAAATGCCGCATCGTGGCCGATCAGCAGGCCGATGCGCCCGACAGGCGTGTCGACGACAGCCCAGTCATCGCCAGCCGTGGCCCAGCTCCGCTCCTCTTCCGTCAAATGCGTCTTGCGATAACGCGTGATCCTTCCATCCGGCGTGAACAGGCAGGCGCTGTTGTAAACGGCATCGCCCGAGCGTTCGGCTATTCCACAAACGATGTAGATCTCGAGCTGCGCAGCGAGCGCGTGCAGACTGTCCGTGGCAGGTCCCGGTATCGGCTGGGCCGATTTCGCCGAACCTGCCAGGCCGGTGACCGCGAGTTCCGGGAATACCACGAGATTGGCACCGTCGGCCTTGGCCCGGCGGGCAAGATTCGCGATCGCCTCGAGATTTCCTGAAATGCTGTCACCAGGTGCGAATTGGGCCACGCTGACGCGCGAGCGCATTCCGTCAGGCCAGGGCTCGTGACCATAGAGCCCGAAGAACGCGCGCGGATTCCAGCTAAAGGTATCGGTCAGCAACTCCGGATACAGCTCGGGCCGACGCTGAACGAAGACCGGCTCACCGAGCACGCGGCGCGCACGAGCCATGTCGAGATCGATCTCGGCCAGAGCGAACCCGTCGCCCTTGTCGAGGACCGTGACCACCTCGCCATCCGGCGCGATCACGCAGCTCCCACCGCTGAACTGGACGGTGCGCTCCAGCCCCCAGCGGTTGCTCTCGATCACGTAACAACCGTTCTCGAAGGCCCGGCTGATCCAGTAAGGCGCCGGCGTCCGCTCCGCGAGCCAGTTGGAGATATGGCAGATGACATCCGCGCCCCCCAGCGCCATCAGTCGCGCGGTTTCCACGAAATGGATGTCCATGCAAATGAGGAGTGCAATCCGTCCGATCGGCGTATCGAAGACCTGGTTGTGCAGGTCGCCAGCCGCCGCCCATTTTGGCTCCGAGATATAGGGATGGGTCTTGCGATGGCGGCCGACGATGCCATCGGGCCCGATCAAGACGGCCGAGTTGAAGTAGATGTCGTCCTCGTCGACTTCGGGCATGCCGACCACGAGGTAGCAGTCGTACTTGCGTGCCAGCGCCGCGAAGCGGTCGGTGGTCGGCCCCGGAACCTTCTCGACAAAGGGCCGAACCTCGGCCCGGTTGAACCAGCAATAGCCCGTGGTTCCCATTTCCGGCGTGACGATGAGCTTCGCGCCGGCCGCCGCTGCCTGTTCGCAGAGTTCGAGCAGGCGCGCGATGTTGCGCTCCTTCTCGAACATGGTCGGCTCGAACTGGACAGTGGCGACCTTGTGCACGGACGGCATGATCGACATCCCCCCGTTAGCGCAAATAGGATTTCTTGATGGAGGCGCCGAGCGTGTATTTCGGATCGACCATGTTGCCGAGACGCACCCGTCCGGCCTGGGTCAACAGCATGTAGGCGTCGATCTCCTCGAAACCGTAGTCCGCCGCCATCCAGCGGCACAGCTCGCGATAGGCAATGCGCGCGGCATCCTCCATCGGCCGGGCCGAGCCGATGGTCATGATGAAATCCTTGGTCTCGAGCCGTGGCCAGGCGATCGTCCAGCCTTTGATGAGATCGACCTGGACCGTGGTCACGGTCGGATGCTCGATCGCGACGCCGCAGAGTTCGCCGTCCCCCTGCGCGGCATGGCAGTCGCCGAGATAGAGCAGCGCGCCCTTGGTGTTGACCGGCAGATAGACGATGGCGCCGACGCCGACGTCCGGCAGGTCCATGTTGCCTCCGTAATAATCGGGGACGAGCGAGGAGATCGCCTCGATCTCCGGCGACGTTCCGATCGTGCCGATGAAAGGCTCATAGGGCAACGTGATCTTGTCGTTCCATTTGGTGCCGGTCTTGGCGTCGATCTCCAGCTTCTTGACCCGTTCTGGCAGCGCCGGGTTGAGCAGCGCGGTCTGCCCCGTGCTGACGAGGCCGCCGAAGTCCGGCATGACCACGGTGGTGCCGCACGGCTGCGGCCCGCGCGGCACGATGCTCTCGATATAGACCGCGAGCGTGTCGCCCTTCTCGGCGCCGTTGACGTGGATCGGTCCATTCTGCGGATTGAGGAACGGAAAATTGAGAATCTTCGACGGGCTGTCGGTTTCGTGCTTGATGGCGCCCTCGAAGGCGTCGTGGGTCTCGGCGGAGACGAGCGCTCCAGGATCCACGGTCAGCACCGGATTCACGTAGGGGCCGTAGACATAGTGATACTTGCCCTGCTCGCTTTCGGTGATCGTATACGAGGTGCCGCGCTCTCCCTTGGCCACGCCCTTGCGAGCCATGATCGAATCTTTGTGCCAGGACATTTTCTTTTCTCCTTCTGTCGTAGGGCAGCGTTCAAACGGCGAGATGGCGCCGCATCTCCGCTTCGTCGTCGAGCGCTGCGCGATCGAGATTTGCGACGATGCGGCCCTTGTCCATGACGTAGCAGCGCTGCGCCATGGCGCGGATCATGTCGAGGTTCTGCTCGACCAGAATGATGGTCACGCCCGTGCTGCGGTTGAGCTCGACCATGTTGCGCGCGATATCCTGGACGATGTTGGGCTGGATACCTTCCGACGGTTCATCGAGCAGGATGAGATTGGGGTTCGCGATCAAGACTCGTCCTATCGCGAGTTGCTGCTGCTGGCCGCCGGACATGGTGCCGGCGCGCTGGTGCCAGCGTTCGGCGAGGATCGGAAACGCCGCGACGATCCTGCGTCGGCCCGCTTCGGGAATGCCGCCGCCCTTGATCGCGGCGCCGACCGCGACGTTCTCGCCGACGGTCAGTCGTGGAAATACGTCGCGTCCCTGCGGCACATAGCCCATGCCGAGGCGCGCCCGCTTGTGCGCCGGCAGCGATTCCACCGCTTCGCCGCGATAGACGACCGAGCCGCTCATCGCCGGCACGAGGCCGATCAGGCTCTTCATCAGCGTGGATTTGCCGACGCCATTGCGCCCGATGACGGCGACGATCTCGCCTTCGCGTACCTCGATCTCGAGGCCCTGGAGCACGGGCTTGCCGCCATAGCCGGCGCGCAAGGCCAGCGTCGAGAGGATGACCTCCTTGCGCGGCACATCAAGCATGGGCCTGCCCCAGATAAATCGCCGCCACGCGCTCATCCGCCACGATCTCGTCGATCGAGCCCTGCGCGAAGACCTGGCCGAGATGCAGCACCGTGACACGCTGGGCGACCTGGCGGACAAAGGCCATGTCGTGCTCGATCGCGAGCACCGTCATGCCGTCCGCATTGAGCCGCTGCACCATCTCTCCGGTCAGATGGGTTTCCTCCGGCGACATGCCGGCCGTCGGCTCGTCCAGCAGCAACAGGCGCGGCTTCAGGCTGATCGCCATGCCGATCTCGAGCCATTGCTTCTGGCCATGGCTGAGATTGCCGGCCGTCTGGGCCTGCTCGGACCCGAGCCCGAGGAAGGCGAGCAGCCGGTCGATCTCGGCTTCGAGCTCGGCGCCGCGATGACGGATCTGAAGTGCGATCTCCAGGTTCTGGCGGACCGACAGACCCTTGAACACGCCGGGCACCTGGAATTTGACCGAGAGGCCGCGATGGATTCGCGCAAAGGATTTCAGAGAGGTGATGTTCTCCCCGGCGAAGACAATTTCGCCGCTGCCGGGATGATGCTCACCCAGAATCAGGCGGAACAGCGTGCTCTTGCCGGCGCCGTTCGGGCCGATCAGGCAATGGATTTCGCCGGTCTGAAGCGTGAGGTCGACGGCGTTGGTGACGTGCAACCCGCCGAAATGCTTGTTCAGCTTGCGCAGTTCGAGCAGCGACATCAGCCGGCCCTCTGCGTCAGGCGGGCGACGAGCCTGCCGAGCCAGTTCATCGCCCCGAGCACGAGGCCGTTCGGGGCGATCAGCACCGTGAGCACCAGCAGCACGCCCATGAACACCAGCGCATACTGGCTGCCATAGATCGTGAGCGCCTGGAACGCGGCCAGCACCATCAGCGTGCCGATCACGGTCGACGTCAGGTCGCTGCGGCCCCCGACAGCGACCCAGATCAGCGGCAGCGCCGCCGCCGTCATGCCCATGCTCGAGGGCGTGATGTACTGTCCCCACACCGTGTAGAGCACGCCGGAGAGCCCTGCGAGCGCCGCGCCGATGACGAAGGTGATGAGCTGGTATTTGCGCACGTCGTAGCCGAGCATCTCGGCCCGTTCCGGATTCTCCCGGATCGCGACAATGACGTTGCCGAACGACGAGTTCATCAGAATGCGCAGGCCCAGATAGACGAAGATGAGAAGTCCGAGCACGAAGTAATAGAGGCCGACATCCGCGAACAGCACGATCGGCTCGCCCGGCCAGGGGATGGTCAGCGGCGGCATCGCGCTCATGCCGTTGAAGCCGTTCAGTCGCGCACTGCCGATACGCCACTCCGGCCCTGCGGTCTGGGCCATGAATCGCTCCAGCATCAACGTCACGGCGAGCGTAACGATGCCGAGGAAGACACCGGCGATGCGGCCGAAGAACATGAAATAGCCGAGCAGGATCGCGAACAGCGCAGCGATCGCGACGGCTACCACCAGCGCCACCAGCGTGAAGCCGTAGGCCGAGCCGAAATTGATGGTGAGGATGCCATAGCCGTAGCCCGCAATCCCGAAAAAGGCGGTCTGGCCGAAGGACAGCGAGCCGCCATACCCCCAGATCAGGCAGAGGCTGAGAGCGATGAAGACCCAGACGAAGAAGTAGACCGTGTTGCCGACGGTGTAGCCGTCGCTCACCAGCGGATACGCCAGTGCGGCAGCGAGCACGACGGCGAACAGGCCCCAGAAAGCCGGACCGCGACCGACGGTCTGCGGTCCTTCGAGACGGCGAAACAACGAGAGAAAACCGGTCACGACGCCATCCCCCGTCAGGTGCGCTCGCGCAGCACGAAGCCGGAAATGCCCTTCGGCAGCACCCGGACGACGATGATCACCGCGACCAGGAGGCCGATCTGGCCGAACAGCTGCCCCTGCCAGGACGTCATCCCCGACTTAACGATCGCAAGCAGGCCGCCGGCAGGCGCCGTGCCGAGGAACACGTCGGCGCCGCCGATCACCACGGTGACGAACGCTTCCATGATGAAGGTTGCTCCCATGGTCGGCACCAGCGTCATGGTCGGCGCGTAAAGGCCGCCGGCAAGTCCGGCGAGCCCCGCGCCGCAGGCGAAGGTGAGGCTATAGATCAAACGCGTATCGACACCGAGCGCCGCGGCCATGTGCGGCACCTGGATCGTGGCACGCGCCAGCACGCCGAAGCGCGTCCAGTTGAACAGGGCATAAAGCCCCGCCAGCACACCGAGCGCAGCGCAGAACAGCACGATGCGATAGATCGAATAGGAGTAGTCGCCGACCTGAAAGCTGCCGAACGGCGTGCCGACGCCCGCCATGGTCGAACCGACCATGATCAGCGTGCCTTGCGTCGCGATCAGGCTGAGGCCCCAGGTGGCGACGATGGTGTCGAGCGGCCGGTCGTAGAGATGGCGGATGACCACCAGCTCCACCACGACGCCGACCAACGCCGACACGATGGTGCCGGCGAGGATTCCGAGCGGCAACGGCAGGCCGGCATGCACGGTGGCGGCCGTCACATAAGCGCCGCACATGATGAACTCACCATGGGCGAGATTGATCACGCCCATCATGCCGAAGATCACCGCGAGCCCACAGGCCGAGAGCACCAGGAACGCGAAAGCGTCGCCGAATTGATAAAGCGCAGAGAAGACGAGGGTCGCAAGGTCCATGAAACAACCAGAATGTGGGAAGGCGCGAGACTGTCGTCGCAGATATTCGAGGGTCGCCCCGGCGTGCCGGGAACGCCGGGGCAACCAGCCGCCGTCACGGTTTCGGCGGGGGATTCGACGGCGTGTACTGGGCCATCGGATCCTTCTTGGTCAGATCGCAGCCGGCCTCACCCAGCCAGTACGGCTTGATGTCTTCCCAGACTTTCGGGAAAGAGATCGCGTGATCCGCACCGACCTTGGCGAGATAGATCGTGTGCGACATGTGCTGGCTCTTCGGGTCGATGCAGACCTTGCCCTCCGGCGCGTCCATGCAGACGTCGCCGAGCGCGATCACCTTGCGGATGTCCTCGCGCTTGGTCGACTTCGCGCGCTCCACCATCTGCTTGTATAGATAGACGGCGAGATAGGAGTTCTCCGCCTCCTGGTTGACATAGGGCTCGCTCGGGAACTTCGCCTTGAACTTGGCGTAGAACTCCTTGCTCTTCGGCGAAGAGATCTCCTCGATGTAGTTGGTGGTGACGTACATGTCCTTCAGGCTCGGCGGCTTGAAGCGCTTGTGCTCGTAGCCCTGGCCGACGTTGACCGAGGAGGCCATCGGCAGGTTGACGTTGGCAGAGGCCGCCTGCTCGTAATAGGAGGCCTGCGCGGTGCCGACCAGCAGGGTGACCACGAAGTCGGGCTTGGCCTTCTGGATGTTCTGGATGCTCTGGGAGAACTGCGACACGCCGAGCGGGATGAACTCCTCGCCGGCCATCTTGCCCCCGTTCTCCTTGACGATCTTGCGCACCCATTCCGCCGAGATCTGGCCGAAATTGTAGTCGGCCGCGAGCGTGTAGACGTTCTTGCCGTACCTCTCCATCATGTAGGGGATGAGCGTGGAGAACTGCTGCTCGGGCACCGCGCCTGTCACGATCATGTGGCCGTCACAGACACCGCCTTCGTACTGGTTGTTGTAGAATGCGAAGCCATTGAACTGGTCGACGATCGGACGGTACGCCTCTCGCGAGGCCGACGAAAAGCCCGCGAACACGACGTCGACCTTGTCGCGCTGGAGGACGCGCCGCATGAACTCCTGGTAGCGGGTGTTGTCGGATTGCGTGTCGTAAGCGACGAGCTCGAGCGGCCGGCCCATGATGCCGCCGGCCTTGTTGATTTCGTCGGCGGCGAGCTGGATGGCGTGGACCTTGCCGATCGTCGCTGCGGCAAAATCGCCGGACTGATCTTCAAGCACGCCGAGCTTGATCGGATTTTCCGCCGCGAGTGCCATTTGTGGTCCAAGGGGTGATCCGAGGACAAGCGTCCCCGTGAGGGCTGCGGCACGCAGCCCCCGCAATACAGACTTGCTCATTTTTGCTTCTCCTAGATGGCCTGCTTATTGCCGCCTTGCAGCGTGATGCCGGTTGTGCGGCCGGACGTATCGGGCGGCTTCGCCCGCTTGCTCATAAACTCCTCGCAATAGAGTTCCATGTTCTGCCGCGCACGCATGCTGTCGCGCCGGAGCTGGGAATAGGCTCCCTCCTCGTCGAGGCCGTCTTGCTGCATCAGCAGGACGACCGCCCGGATCACCGCGCGCCGGCCGCGGCGGCGCTCCTCGAGGCCTTGAAGGCGCTCATACATCTCGGCGCGCAGCAGGAACTGGTTGATGCCCATGAACAGGGACGTGTAGACCGCGCCGCCATGCACGGGCTTACGCAGGAACGAGGTTGCACCGAGATTGACGAGCGCCTTGAGCCGGCTCGGCGCTTCGACGCCGACGAGGCCGATCACCGGCACCGGCGGCAAACGTGAGCCGGGATTGACCTCGATCGCTACCGCGCCTTCGAGATCGCCGTCGATGAACAGGATGTCCCGCTCGGCCTGAAGGCTTGCGACGTCAATCTGCGCACGACCGTCGATGATCTCCGGATATTCGGTGGAGACGCCAAGCTTGGCCAGCGTCGTTTCGAGCGCGCTCTCCCATCCGCCTCGCCGGGTGACGACGATGGCACGGCCGCCCTTGAAGTTCTGTAGCAGTCGGGAGCTCATGATTGCACCACCTTCAAAAGCGGAGAGCGCATTGCGCTGGCAAAGCGCGGCGACGACTGAACGAGATAGGGATCCGGTGCGATTGGCTCGCGCGATTCCAGCAGCACTTCGAACTGCCCGCTGACCGTCGACCGGCCGATCCGGGGCGTCAGCCAGGCATGGAAGGTCTGGCGGTCGATGCGGACCTCGCCTTGCGGAGCGCGCAGCCGCTGGTCTGCGACGGCGGCGCGTACCGTGCGGGCGTCGTCCGTGCCGGCTTGTGACAGGGCCGCGCCGAGCAGCTTGACGGCGATGTAGGACGCTTCGGCGTCTGCCGACGAGACCGGTCCGTCCGGAAAGGATGTGGTGTAGGCGCGAATGAAGGCGCCGTTTTCCGCCGAGTTCAGCGAGGAGAAGTAAACACTCGAGGACAGATGTCCGTCGACAGCATCCGGGCCGATTTCCGGCAATTCCGGCTCCGACAGCGTGCAGCTCGCGACCGGGATTTCAGCCGCCTGATCGATGCCACGCGCACGGCAGGCGGCCCGGAACGCCCGGAAGAAGGCGTAAGCGCTGGTGCCGATCAAATTGTTGAAGACGAAGTCGGGGCGCTGATCGATGATCGCCGCGATCACCTGGTCGACCTCGGTATCACCGACCGAGAGATACCGCTCGGCAAGCACGGTGCCACCGCGCGCGGCCAGCGCCTCCCGGAAGATGCGATTGTTTTCCCAGGCCCAGATGTAATTGGAGCCGACGCAGAAGGCGCGCGAGCCGACGCGGGATGCCAAATAATCGACGAGCGGCAGCACGTGCTGGTTCGGCGCCGCGCCGGTATAGATGACGTTGTCGGAGCTCTCGAATCCTTCGTAGTGAGACGGGTACCAAAGCAGTCCGTCGAACTTCTCGAAGCAGGGGATCACTTCCTTGCGGCTCGACGAGGTGTAGCAGCCGACCACATGCCGGACGCCGGAACCGAGCAGCTCGAGGCTGAACGAACGATAGCTCGCAAGGTCGCCGGCCGGGTTGACCACGACCGGCTCCAGCGCAATGTCGTCACGGCCCGCATTGATTTCGCGAAACGCGAGCAGCGCCCCGTTCAGCATCGAGCGCGCAACGACGCTGTAGGATCCCGTCGTCGACAGCATCACGCCGATCCGATAGTTCGTCCGCGCCATCACTCGTTCCAAAACAAAAAAGCGCCCACCGGCTGTTAAGCCGAGGGCGCCCTCGCCGCCAACTGAGCACGCCAAATCAGCGTGATGTTGGAAATGGTTGAAGCTCGTTGCGTTGACGGGCTGAACTGCCCAACGCTTGCATGATACGGTCGTTGAGATCAGTTACGAAGTCAAGCGCGTTATTGCAGCGAAAGCTGCCGCGATTCATATCGTGGTGCAGCAAAACTATGCAGCCGAGCCAAGGGCGCCGCTTCGATGCGGCGGAGACACCAGGGCACGCCTGGCGTCCGGTTTCCGGCGGGCTATTGAAAGCTGCGTGCCGAGCTGCCAGGAGGCCCACGCCCAGCCGAGAGCATCGTCGCTTGCCGCACGAACGACGGATGTCTCTGCCAGCTGTCGGTTTCGTTGGGGCGAGTGAACTTCAGCTGCCTTGGGGGCCCCGTCTGGTATCGAGCCGCCTCTGCACGATCTCATCCCGAGACCAAGCCCAAACGGCTCTGGGATTTAAGAATTTGGTAACGATACGAACGTGGTTGAGCGCGTTAATGCAAATCGCACACCGCCGGTGTCTCGCCCGTAACGACCCTGCTATAAAGCGTAGCCACGGCTCGATCGACTTCGCGAATTATCCGGTTTCCCTGATTGCGCATGAACAAACTTAGCAACACGTTCGACATCGTCATCGAGCAGGCGTTCGACTTTCTGTCTCCGGAATATGCCGAGCTGTTTGATCGCTCGGCCGCCACTGCGTTCCAGCATCCGATCTGGCTGCACAGCCTCTACACCAGGCTCGCTTCGGATGCGGGTGCGACACCTCTGGTCGTCGTGGTCCGCCACCGCGCGACGGGCGCCCTTGCGATGGTGCTGCCCTTGCTCCGGATCCGGCGCGGCCCGATCCGAACCGTCGAGTTCGCCGACCTCCGCGTCTCCGACTATCTGGCGCCGGTTTGCAGCCCGAAAGTGTTCTCGCAACTGCTCGATGACGCGGACGCATGCGCGGAGATTCGGCGCCTCGTTCGCCCTTTCGATCTGCTCCGGATCACCAAGCTGCCCGACGGGCGGCTTCCGATCGAGAACCTCCTGGCCGCATCCCGCCGCGTATCGATGGACACCAACGCCTACGCGACGGTCCTGGTCGCGCCGTTCGAGCAATGGCGGGCCGGTGCGATCGATCGCTCCTATCAGAAGGAGCTCGCAAAGAAATATCGTCAGCTCCAGAAGAAGGGCGCGCTGAGCTTCTCATGCTGCAACGACAGCGCCTCCGTGCTCGAGGCGATGGACGTGATGAGGAAGTTTCGCGGTCCGCGCTTTCAGGCGCAAGGCGACGGAGATCTGCTCCAGCGTCCCGAATATTTCGGCTTCTATTCCGACGTGGCCCTTCGTGGGCTCGGCTCCTTTGTGCGTCTCTATGCCATGAAGATGGACGGCGAAGTGATCGCCGCCGTGCTCGGCCTCTGCCATCAGGGCAGCTTCCTCATCATCATGAGCGCCTTCGACATTGCCGGGTACAAGAGCCAGTCCCTGGGCGCGCTGATGTTCGAGCAGGTAGCGCGGGATTGCATCGAGCGCGGCGATCAGATGCTCGATTTCACCATCGGTGACGAGCCATACAAGAAACTGTTCGGCGGACAGCCCTCGCCGATGTGGGCGATCACGAAAGCCGGCAGCACCGCAGGTGCCATCGCCCTGTTCGCGCTAAAGCAGGCTCCCTGGCTCAAACTGGCGGCCAAGCGGCTCTCGGATTTGCGGCTCCTGCCCGCCCGCACCTCGACGCCCACGCGCTGAAAAACGGCAGGCGAAGGGCCGCGGAACTCAGGCGCGCAACGCCCCGCGAACACGCCCGAGCCAGCCGGGATGCATTTGATCGACGCGGTGTGTCAGGCTGCGCCGCAGGAAGTGCAGCCGGCGCCGGACATCCCAGCCGATATCGTTGCGGGATGTCAGGGCCTGGCGGAAGCGCGCCATCTTGAGGGACTGCTGATCCGCCGCGATCTTGTCGCGATCGGAATAGAACTGCGTAATCTTCTCCTGGTCCATGCCTGGGGTCGCGAGCCACTTCGGCGCATATTCGGTGCACAGACGATCGACGTCCACCAGCAGGCGCGCGACGCCCGTGCCGGCGGCGGGACAATTGGTCTGGAACGCATCGCCGATGAGCACGATGCCGGGCTGGAGATGTCCCTCGACGACGGTCAGATCCATCACCCAGTTCTGGACACGGTCGGTGACGCGGAAATCGCCGAGATAGGGCCGCAATCCCGGCAGCAGACGCAGAACGGTCGCTTCCGGTTCACGACGCAGCTCGCGCATGATCGGATCGGTCGGGTCGCGGAACATGAAGAGATTGGCCCGCATGCCGGCGCGCACGGGAAACAGGCTGAGATAGTCGATGCCGTCGGCCGTGCGCTCGCCATAGCAGGTCAGTGCCTCGAAATCGAACGGCGCGCCATCGCGGCGGGCGATCGTGAAACCGAACGACACCGAATGGCGCTCGGCCAGAATCTGCCGCTTGATACCGAGTTTATAACCGAGAGCCGCCGCCATGCCCGTGGCGAGAACGACGAGACGCGCAGTCACGCGCCGTCCGGACGCCAGCTCGAGATGCTGGACGTCGTCGCTGCAGCTGATCGCGGTGACCTCGTCGACAATCAGATCGGATGGCTCGGGGATCCGGCCGCGCGCCATGGCAACGAGATCAGCATAGGGAAATCCGTAGGCCTGGCCGACGCTGACATCGACCACCTTGCCTTCCCGGATATTGCGCACCTGATCATATCGACAAGCGACATTTTCGAGCGCGTCGAGGAAGCCCAGCTTGCGGAGCATCGCCAACTGATGGCCGCCGATCTTTTCGACCCGGAACTCGTCCGGATAGACCGCCCGCTTGTCGATCAGGACGATGCGATGCCCTGCCCGCGCCAGCACGGCCGCCGCAAGCGATCCTGCAAGGCCACCACCGACGATCGCGATGTCCGCAACGATCGTCGAAGTGCCAGCTGCGCCGATCGGCTCGGTCACAGTTCTATCCGCCGTCATGATCCAGGCTCCCACGGTCAACCAAAGCCGTACGTGCAATTCTCCGGCCTGATGTCGCATCGCAGGACCAAACGCGATCATTTCTCGGTATCGAGGTTAATGAAGCGGGGGACCCGGCCGCCCGGACGAAAGCCGGCACGCCTCTTGCTCGGGATTCTCCGTAAATTCCGGCTTCTGGCAGTTCTGCGGTCGATCCCGGCGAGGCATTCGGCATTCAAGCCGCTGATCTCGCCTTTCTCGGCCGTCGATGCGGCGCTATGCCGTCAGTCGGCCTGAGCTCGGCCCTGGTCTATTTGGGACAACGGGGACGGTGATGTTCCACAGTGAAGCAACCGGCATGAGCGCGACATCGACGCCGCAGGCGAGATCCTGGATGCCCTGCATTAACACTCGCATTTCTTCGGCATGCTAGGTTGTCACCGGTATCGGAACATGTCTCTTCAGGAGAGAGCAGCTCCTTAAACTTCATGATCAAATCCATCCTCCAGCTCATGCGGCGCGACGTCACGCGCGGTGTCGTCGGGACCATCCTGCTCAAGGTTGGTAGCGGCGCGCTCGCGTTTGCGCTGTTTTCGCTGGCGGCACGAACGATGTCGCCCGACGGCTTCGGTATCTTTGCGACCTGGCTTTCGGTTGCCCAGATCGCCGCCGTCGTGGGACTGGTCGGCCAGGAATCGTTGCTGGTGCGGTTCCTGAACGAATATCAGGTCGGCGACAGGCCGGATCTCACCAAAGGTGTCCTCTTATCGAGCTTCAAGATTACCTCGATCGCAATGCTGATCGTGATCGCGGGGATCGCCATCGCGGCGAACATGAGAGGCGATGGGTGGCTGCTCATACTTGCGGTATCGGCCTACACGGCCGCGAATGCCGGCGTGATGCTCGGCAGCCAGATCGCACGCTCACTGGTCAGCATTCTCACGGGCGAAGGAAATCGCGAGTTCTTCTGGCGAGTCATCGTCGTCCTGTTTCTGCTCGCCATGCTGCTTGGTCATCGGCAACTCGATCCCGCCGAGTTGATGGCGGTGATGACAATTGCCATATCGGTGGGCCTGGTTGCGCAAATCGTTTCGATCGCGCGCGTGCTGCCGGATTTGCGCGGTACGCCGGCGCGCTCCGAAACGTCCCGCTGGCGCTCGAGCGCCCTGCACTTCTGGCTTGCATCCATTCTTGAAGCCGCAAACCAGTATTTCGACGTCATTCTGGTGTACTGGATGCTGGATCCAGTGACTGCCGGTATCTACTTTGCCGCATCGCGCCTTGCCAATATCTTCGCCATGCTGTCTGCGGCGCTATACACGTTCGGAGCCCGCCGGCTTCCCTCGCTGTATTTCAGCAAGAACCACCAGGAGTTCGAGCGAACCTTGCAGCTGATGGCGGAGGTGACCGCGCTATGCGTGGTCGCCGGGCTCGCCATGATCTGGATCGGCGGCCCCTATCTCCTCAACCTGTTCGGACCTCATTTCACCGCGCAGCACTCGGTCTTGATCGTGCTCGCAATCGGGACGGCCATCCAGGCCGCAGGCGGCCCATCTGCTGCGATCCTGCAGCTGACCGGCCACGAACGGATCTACGTTCCCGTGGTTGCCGCCAATGTCGCGCTGCGGCTCGTGGGTTTTCTCATCCTCATTCCCTGGCTCGGCGTGCTTGGCGCGGCGATTTCGGCGACCGTGTCGCTGGCGCTCGCGACCATCGCCCTGAACGTCCTCTGCCGCCGGCGAACAGGGGTGGATCCTTCGATCCTCGTGCTGCTGCGCTTCTCCGCCTTGAAGCGCCGCAATTATGCAGTGCGCGGCGCCGACTCCAGCGACTAGGCTCAATCACGCCGTCGCCCGATGGTCCGCAATCACGCGCTGGCCGCGCGCAAGATCGATTGGTTAACGCGCTCGCCGCGCAGCAGCCGGGAACCAGCGAAATGCCTGCGGGAACGATGTCGACTGCCAAGCCTGGCATTAACTCCGTTTGTTGCTAGTCGGTGTCCACGCGATGCCCGCATGATAGGTACGGAGTTAAGAAGGTGAAGATTTGGTTTCTTTAGCGGGTCGGGATCCGTGCTCCACTATAAGCCGAACAAGGAATTGGGCGAGACGGCCGCGGCGGCACTCGCGCGGCCGAACGGCGGCGGACGAAAGCTGCACGTGCTTCTCGCGCAAACCCAGGCCGAGAACGCTGGTGCGCAGGAGATCTCCAGGCTGCTTGGCGCCAGGCTGACCGCGCGCGGCTACCGCGTCACCAATCTGTTCTTCTTCCGCAAATCGGATTCCTTCGACGAGCCGCCCGATACGCTCTACTGCGCGCCGAGCCGGCCGGGCAATCCGATGGCGCTGCTGCGGATGCTGTGGACACTCGGCCGCCATATCAGCACCATCAAGCCGGACGCCGTCCTGACCTTCCAGCATTTCGGCAATGTCATCGGCGGCGGCGTGACGCGCCTCGTCAGCCGCGCACCCGTCATAGCCAATCAGGTTTCATCCGCGCTGGCGATGAGCTGGCCGGTCCGCACGGCTGACATCGTCATGGGTAGCCTTGGCTTCTTCGACCGCATCACGCTCAATTCGCAGGACATGCAGCGCGAGTATTCGCGCTACCCCGCGGCCTACCGGTCGCGCATGGTGCATGTCCCGCACGGCTTCGACGACAAGGCCCTCACACTGTCGAAGGAGGCCGCGCGACAGAAGTTCAACCTGCCGCCGGATCGCATACTGCTCGGCTGCGCAGCGAGGTTGCATCCGCACAAGCGTCTCGACCTGGCGATACGTCTGTTACCGGATCAGCCGTCCTGGCACCTTGCGCTTGCCGGCCAGGGAGCCGACGAGGGCCGGCTGAAGCTGCTGGCGAGTGAATTGAAGGTGTCGGACAGGCTGCATTTGCTGGGGGAAATCCCGCCCAGCCGGATGGCGGACTTTCTCGCCTGCCTGGACGTGTTCGTATTCCCGACACAGGCCGAGACCTTCGGTCTGGCCGCGGTCGAGGCTGCGAACGCCGGTGTTCCCTCCGTCGTCACCGATCTTCCCGTCCTGCGCGAAGTGTTGTCCTACGAAGGAAGACCGACGGCACTCTTCGTCGACGCTTCCGATCATGCGAAGCTCTCCGCGGCCGTCTCCAGGCTGCTGACGGACCAACATCTAAGCGACGAACTGCGACAAAACGCCAAAGGCTTGCGGTTGCGCTATTCGGTAGATGCCATGGTGGAGGAATACGTTCGAATTCTCGGCCAGGTCATCTGACCGGACGATTGGAATAGATGGGCTCGACATGATCATCGAGTTTCGCTGTGAACGTGAGTACGCGCGGCGGTGGATGGGTCGCGAGACGCTGCTGATCGACGGCCGGGAAGTTCCGGTTCAAATCGCGTGGACGGCGAAGGCCGAGCCGCGGCCCGCAGGTCTCGACGCCCTGTTCGAGCTCGAACGCATGGTGCTGCACAAGGGCAAACACAGCAGCGTCCACAGGCTGAAGGTCATTCCGGGACCGACGCGGGCTCGCACCGAGACAGCCGACGTAATCGTCGACTTCACCGGCGGCGCGCGCGATCCGAACGACTCCGCCCGGCTGTATCTCCGTCCGCTGTTCAATGGCGTTGCAGGCGAGAACGCCGCGCTCGCCGCCATTCTGACTGGCGACCTGCCGGTGATCGACATCGTCAACGAGGTCGACGGTTCGGTCCTCGATCGCGGCCATCCATCCGGAGAAATTGCCGCCGGCCTGAGCGGCGCACTCGAAACCGTCATGGCGCGAACCCTGACCATGGTGGCGGCGATCCTGTCGGGACGACGGCGGCTTGTGCCGCAACTGGCGCGTCCGGCAGCGGATGGCCCGCGTCGTGGCCCCGTTGGCTATGTCGCGCGCGGCCTTGCCGTGTCGATCGCCAAGGAGATTTATCGCCTGTGCTGCTATGCCCCTCACTGGCATGTCGGGTGGCGCTTCAATGACGGCGCGGGCGTCTGGCAGACCGGAGATCTATCAGGTCCAAGCTGGAACGTTCTGGGAGATCCTGGAAACCACTTCTACGCCGATCCCTTTCCCATGACCTGGCAGGGACGAACATTCGTCTTCTTCGAAGACCTCGATCACCGCGTTGGAAAAGGCATCATATCGGCGATCGAATTCAACGACACCGGCCCGGTAGGACAAGTCGTGCCCGTGCTGGAAGAGCCCTGGCACCTCTCCTACCCGTTCCTGATCGAAGACGGCGGCGATTTGTGGATGATCCCGGAGAGCTCGCTCCATGGGGACGTCGCCCTCTACAAATGCGTTCGGTTCCCGGACAAATGGGAGCGGCACGCGACGCTGCTGTCAGGCCTTGAGCTGGCAGACGTCACGATCACGCGGCACAACGGCCTGCACTACCTATTCGGGGCCTGGCGCGACGGAACCGGCGGTTATTCGGACTCGCTGGCGATTTACTACGCCGAGCACCTCCTGGGCCCCTGGTTGCCCCATGCCAGCAATCCGGTCCTGATCGACCGCGCGAGCACGCGGCCGGCGGGGAATTTCGTCACGATCAATGACAAATTGTGGCGACCGGTTCAGAACTGCACCGACGGATACGGCGCTGCGCTCGCGCTGGCGGAAGTGATCGAACTGTCGCCGACCGCCTTCAAGCAGATCGTGCGCCATTCTCTGAAGCCCGGACCGGTGTGGCCCGGCAGGAAGCTCCACACCCTGAACCGCTGCGGCCGGCTCGAGGTGATCGACGGATCGCGTGTCCAACCCAAGACCCGCGCCTTCGCGGGCAGATTTCCGTCCGCCGTTCAGTCTCCGCGCACCAGTTCATACACCGCCGGCTGAAGCCGCCGGCGCGCTGTCGCTTGCGCTGCGTCCGAGCGCGCGGGCAAGGACGCTTCCGATCGTTCCAGCCTGCGACGCGCTGCCGCGCCAGGCCACGATCTGGTCGGGACGTATCAGAGCGAGGTCCGCCTCATAGAGGTCGCGCAAGGATGCCGGCAGCGTGACGAGCTTCACGTCGACGCCGAGGTTGCGGACGGCATCGGTGACCGCAGCTGGCGCCGACGCGACCTCACCGAACTGGAGCATCGTCCATTCGAACCCGAACAGGTCGTACAGGGACACGCCATCGTCCAACCACGCATGCGGTGCGCGGCCACCGGGACAAGCGCTCGGAACGTAGACGTTCGCAGCGTCGGGCGGCGGCTGGCTGCCATCGGAGACGATGATCGGCGAGCCGTCGTACCGTCCGCCGAAGGTGACACCGGGGATGTTGAATTCCGCACGGGCATGCTGTTCGAGATAAATGCCCGCCGTCCGCCGCGCCTCGCTGCCCTCGTCGGTGGCGTCCTCGATCTCAGGCGCCGGCGCGAACAGACCAAGGGAGTCGGCAAAGCGCCGCGCATAGTCGGTATTGCGGAGCGCCACCGGACGCCGCTCGACCTCGTAGCTGTCGAGCAGCGTCGCCGGGCTCAGACTCTTGACGACGCTTGCGAGCTTCCAGCCGAGATTGACCGCATCCTCGATCGCGGTGTTGTAGCCGAGCCCGCCGGTCGGCGTGAACAGATGCGCGGCGTCGCCGCCGAGGAACACCCTGCCCCGTTGCATGCCGTCCGCCACCAGCGCGTGACCGGCGGTCCAGGTCAGGAAGGACAGCACCTCGCAATCGATCGGCGCGCCGCACGCGCGCTGGAACGCGGCCTTGGCCTCATTGATCGTGATCGCACTTTCGTCCTCGCCCGGCCGAAGCTGCGTGTGAAACGCGAATTCGTCACGCCCGTTCACCGAGGCCATGAAGGCGCGGCGGTCGCCGTTGAAGCAATTGTACATCCACGCCTTGGCGTGCGGGATGCTCGCGTAAAACTCCGGTGAACGGAGATAGACCGCCAGCATGCGGCCGCCCATGAAGTCACGCTGCGTTCCGGTCTCGCCGCCATAGACAATGCCGAGCGACTGCCGGACCGTCGAGCGTGGTCCGTCGGCGCCAACGAGGAAGTCGGCCTCCACCTGAAAGCGGCGGCCGTCAGCGAGACATTCGATCTCGCCGACGATGCCGTCATCGCTTCCGACGTAGCCGATCAGCCGGTGGCCATAGTTCAGCTTGATGCCGGCAAGCCGTTCGGCATGGCGACGCAGCACCGCCTCGACATATTTCTGCGAGACCCGGTGCGGCAGCTCCGCCGCGCTCCAGGAGCCCGACATGCCCTTGATGAGCTCGCCCGCGCGCGACGATGACGGCAGGGCAAACCGCGCCAACTCGTAGCCGGCATAACGGGTGAAGTACGCAACGTCGGTCGGGTAGTCCGCAGGCAGGCCTTCGCGCCTGATCTCGTCGGCAAAACCAAGCCGCCGATAGTGCTCCATCGAGCGCGCCTGCGTCGCGTTGGCCTGCGGATTGAACGCGGTGCCAGGCTTCTCGTCGACCAGCATCGCGGACACACCGCGACGGCCGAGCTCGTTGGCCAGCATCAGCCCGCAGGGCCCCCCGCCCACGATGAGCACTGCGGCCGTCAGACGTGTTTCCAAGACGCTTCTCCCTACCAGCACTATCTTGCATGGTAAGGAAGCCTGACGATCTCGTCAAGTCGCCTGACTAATCGACATCCTCGAGCGTGTCGAACCTCTCGCCATAGACCGCCAGTCCCTTCAGGATCGCGTCCATCGTGGCCTTGCCGAGCTCGGCGCGCATCTCCTGCTCGGCGATGTCCACGGCATCGCGGAACGCATCCAGCCATTTGCGCCCGGCGGGCGTGAACATGACGATGCGCGCGCGCCGGTCGGTCGGGTCGGCGATGCGATTGACGAGCCCGAGCTCGGCGCATTGATCGACCAGCTCGCCCATCGCCTGCTTGCTCATGGAGGCGCGGCGGGCAAGCTCGGTGAGCCTCGTCCCCTCGACGTCGAGATTGCGGGTCAGGCTGACATGCGCGATGCGCGTCTCGTCGTGCCCCTTCTCGCTCATCAATTCGAGCACGCGGCCTTCGAAGCGCCGCACGGCGTTGTTGAGCAGGCGACCGATATTGGCATGCCGCCACGCGGTGCCGGATGTGGCGCCGGATATCCTGGATTTCACGAGATCTGCTTCCGATTCGGACTGATCGAGATTGCGCGAGGCTAACACAAGAGGCAGCCCGCGCGCTCGGACAGCCGATCAGCGCGCATTGCGGCTGTGACGCCACGGGCGGCATGAATCAAAACGCCGCCCGTCATCCCGTGCTTCGAGCGCTCCTGGCAAGGGGCGCTTACTGGGAACGATCCGAGGTCCAGCCCTTGTACTCGGCGACATTGTCCCTGGTCACCAGCTTGGACGGCAGCAGCTCGACGGTCGAGGCCGGCTTCTGGCCATTGAGAATGCCGACGCCCACCTGCACGGCCCGCCGCGCCATGAAGAACGGGTCCTGCGAAGCCGAGGCCTGGATCTGCGGCGACTGCGGATCCTTCAGCGCGGCCTCGATATCGGGCGCGCCGTCGACCGCGGTAATGACGATTCCGCTGCGGTTCTGCTGGCGCGCCGCAAGGTCGGTGCCGATCGCCTGCGGGTCGTTGATGGCGAAGATGGCGTCGATCTTGGGGAAGCGCGTCAGATAACCCTGCGCGACGGTGAGGCCGCCTTCGCGCGAGCCTTTGCCGTCCTGGTCGTTGGACAACACCTTGATGCCGGCATTCTTCGAGAAGACGTTCTTGCAGCCGACGACGCGGTCGATCACGGCGGAGACCTGCGGCCCATTCTCGATGATGACGTCGCCCTTGCCGCCCAGCTTGTCGACGATGTACTGGCAGGAGATCTCACCGGCCTGCACGTTGTTCGTGGTCACGGTGGCGTCGGCGCCTTCGGCCGCGGTGTCGACCGCGACGACGACGATGCCTGCCGCCTGCGCCTTCTTGATCGCCGGCCCGATTGCCTTGGGATCGCCGGGGTTGAGCAGGATCAGGTCGACGCCAGCGGCAATGAAATTGTCGATCTGGGTGACCTGCTTGCCGAGGTCGTATTCGAAGCCGACTGCCGTGATCTTCACATTGGGATTGGTCTTCTTCGCCTCGAACTCGGCGCCCTTCGACAGCGCGACGAAGAACGGATTGCCCATCGATCCCAGCGAGACGCCGATCGACTTGAGCTCCTTGGCGAAGGATGGCGCGGCGCTGAGGGCAAGCGCCGTCGCGGCGCCGGCGAGCATGATCGTCTTCAACATGGACTTCCTCCCTGGTCTGTCTTCGTCCCCGGCGCGGCAGACCAGTTGCCGCAACGGAACCTCGCATTCAAGTTCTGGCAGAGCCCTTCAAGTTCTGGCGGAGCCCTGCAGCCGGTAGCGATCGAGGCCACGGCGCCGATGATCACCAGGCCCTTGATGACATATTGCCAGATGTCGGAGACGCCGATGAGGATCAGGCCGTTCGACAGCACGGCGATGATCAACGCGCCGACCAGCGTGCCCCAGATCGAGCCGATGCCGCCGACGAAGGAGGTGCCGCCGAGGATCACGGCGGTGATCGCGTCGAGTTCGTAGGACTGGCCGAGCTGCAGGCCGTTGGCCGCATAGAGCCGCGCCGCCTGCATGGCGCCGCCGAGCCCGGCGAAAAGCCCGGAGACGCCGTAGACGAAGATCAGCACGCCCCAGACCTTGATGCCGGCAAGCCGCGCCGCGCTTTCATTGCCGCCCACCGCATAGATGTGCACGCCGAGTACGGTCCGGCGCAGCACCAGCCACGAGACGAGGATGACGAGCAAGGCGATCACCGAGAGCCACGGGATCGACGCGACGCCGGGGATGAGGGTCAGCGAGCCGTTGCCGATGAAGGCATAGGGAATGGACGGATTGAACACGGTGGTGTCGGCCCCGAGCAGTCGCGCCAGGCCGCGTACCGCAGTGAGAGAGCCGAGCGTGACGATGAAGGGCGGCAATCGGAGCAGCGCGATCAGCGCGCCGTTGACGACACCGAAGCCAAGGCCGGTGAGCAGCGCGGCCGGCAGCCAAAGCATCCCGAGCTCCGGCATCTTGGAGAGCGTCAGCCCGGCCATGGCGGAGGCCGCCAGGATCGAGCCGACCGAAAGGTCGATGCCGCCGGTGAGGATGACAAAGGTCATGCCTGCGGCAAGCACGGTGTTCACCGCGGCCTGCTGCAGCACGATGCCGAGATTTTGTCCGGTGAAGAAGCGGCCCTCGGACAGGAAGTGGAAGCCGCCGCAGAGGATCAGCAGCACCGGCAACATACCGAGCGCGCTGATCAGCACCCTCACCCGCTGGCGCTTCGACTCTGCGGCGGCACCGTTGGTCGTCGCCGGTGCGGGCTTGGCCTGCGAGGCACCATTGTCAGGCATCGAGATGCTCCATCCCCGTGGCAAGCGCCATGATGTCTTCCTGGTTCAACGGCGCCGTCTCGGTTCGCCGGACCTCGCCTGCAACCAGTCCCGACCGCATCACGACGACGCGGTCACAGATGCCGATGATCTCGGGCAGGTCGGACGAGATGACGAGGATCGCGGTGCCGGCTTTGGCAAGATTGTCGATGATCGAACAGATCTCGGATTTGGCGCCGACGTCGACGCCGCGCGTCGGCTCGTCGAGGATCAGCACCTTAGGCGCAATGGCAAGAAGCCGCGACAACAGCAGCTTCTGCTGATTGCCGCCGGACAGGCCGCCGGCGGGAACGCCGACGTTGGCGGCGCGGATGCTGAGCCCTGCGAAGGCCCGATCGGCGCGCTCGCGTGCCTTATCGCGATCCAGGAGCCAGCCGAGCTTCGCATCGCGGCTGAGGACCGCGAGGTTGATGTTGTCCAGACATGACATGTCGAGAAACAGGCCGAGCGCCTTGCGGTCCTCCGTCAGATAGGCGATGCCGGCCTCGAGCGCCTCGCCCGGCGTGCGGATCTCGACCGGCCGTCCCTCCAGTTCGAGACGTCCTAACGTCTTGTGCGCCGCGCCGATGATGAGATGCGCAAGCTCGGTACGACCGGCGCCGATCAGGCCGGCGAGACCGACCACCTCACCCGCGTGCACAGTCAGCGAGCAGCCCTTGACGCGCAGGCCATCGGCCATGTCGATCGCGGCGAGCACGGGATGGCCGCGTCCCGCCTCCGGATCATGGTCCTTCTTGTAGAACGATGAGACGTCGCGCCCGACCATCAGCCGCACGATGGTGTCCGCACGGATCTCGGGCTTGTCGAGCGAGCCGACCAGCCGGCCGTCGCGCAGCACGGTGACGCGGTCGCCGAGCGCGTAGACCTCGTCCATGCGATGCGAGATGTAGATGATGGCGAGGCCCTCGGCGCGAAGCTGGCGGATCAGCGCGAACAGCCGTGCGCTCTCGCCGGCCGACAGCGCCGTGGTCGGCTCGTCCATGATCAGGATCCTTGATCTCGCGTGCAGCGCACGCGCGATCTCGACCAGTTGCCGCTGCCCCATGGACAGATGCGCCACCAGCGTCGACGGCAGGAAGTCCGCACCGAGCCGCTTCAGGATGGGACCGACGCCCTCGCGCATGGCGCCGCGCGCCAGCAAGCCTGTCCGCGATATCTCTCGCCCCAGATAGATATTCTCGGCAACGCTGAGATTGGGCGCGAGCGACAGCTCCTGATAGATGATGGAGATGCCTGCCGCGCGGCCGCCGAGCGGACCTTCGATCCGTACCGGCTGTCCTTCGATGCGGATCTCGCCGCCGGGATCCGGCCGATAGGCGCCGGACAGGATCTTCATCAGCGTCGACTTGCCGGCGCCGTTCTCACCCATCAGGGCATGAATTTCACCGGCATAGACAGTGAGATCGACGGCGCGCAGCGCCTTGATGCCGAAGAAGGACTTTGAGACCCCGCGCATCTCGAGGATCGGATCGTTCATCGTGCCTCCCGGCGCACAATGCGTTTCCCACCCGCGTCTCAATCATTCTGTCAGCGCGGCTTGCGCATTAAACAAAAGGCCGCGGCACAGGGCAATACCGAACAGACGGGAATGTAGCATCGAGGCGATGCTAGTGGCGCGGCCGATACAGTTCGCGCCAGGCGGGAAGCCGCTCGGCATAAGCATCAGTCAGCCCGGTGTCAGGTTTGTACGTCTCGATGCGCTGCGGCCGGGTGCAAACGGTGGCGATCGCCTCACCGGTGACAGCAAGTCGCCCCAATCTCGCCGCACCGAACGCTGCGCCGGTCTCACCTCCGGCGAAGCGGTGGATCGGAATATTCAGCACGTTCGCCAGCACCGAGAGCCAGAAGCCGGACCGTGAACCACCGCCAATGGCATCGGCTTCCGTAATCACAATGCCAGCATCGGCGAGCGCGTCGCGGCAATCGGCCAGCGCGAAGGCAACGCCCTCGAGCACCGCCTGCACGATCGCCGCGCGATCGGTGCCATGGCTCAAACCATCGAGCATGCCGCGCACGACGGGATCGTCGTGCGGCGTCCGCTCACCCGCGAGATAAGGCAGGAAGCTCACCGGCGACGGCGCCTGTGGATGCGATCCAAGCGGCGCCAGCAACTCGGCCTCGCTGACGCCGAACAGGCGCGCGGCCCACGCGAGGCAGGAGGCGGCCGACAGCATCGCGCCAGCCTGAATCCACATGCCGGGAATGGCGTGGCAGAAGGTATGCACTGCACAGTCCGGGTTCGCAGCGATTGTACTGGTCGGCGCCAGCAGGGCACCCGAGGTTCCCAAAGATACGAACGCGGTTCCCGGCTGGATCGCACCGATGCCGACGGCGCCCGCCGGATTGTCGCCAGCGCCGCCCGCGATCACCGGCTGCCTCACCATGCCCCAGCGCTGCGCGAGGTCGCTGCGCAATGTTGCTGCTGCCGCGCATCCCTCGACCAGGCGCGGCATGTGATCGCGCGACAGGCCGGTCGCGGCCAAGGCCTCGTCCGACCAGTCCCGGCGCGCGACGTCGAGCCAAAGGGATCCCGACGCATCGGACACGTCCTCGACGGCCTCGCCTGACATCACCAGGCGCAGATAGGCCTTTGGCAGCAGCACCAATTTCGTCGCTGCAAAGACTTCAGGTTCGTGCGTCGCGACCCAGAGCAGTTTCGGCGCGGTAAAGCCTGGCATCGCCTTATTGCCCGTCACGGCACGCAAGGCAGGCCAGCGCTGCTCCAGGACGCGACACTCGGCGGCAGCGCGTCCGTCGTTCCACAGGATGCAAGGCCGCAGCGGCCTCGAGCTCGCATCGAGCAGCGTGGCGCCATGCATCTGGCCGGACAGCCCAATGCCCTCGACCGCCGCCAGCTCTTTTCCATGCGACGTCTTCAGGGCATCGAGCGTGGCGAAGGTCGCCTCGATCCATTGCGCGGGGTCCTGCTCGTAATAACCCGATTGCGTCGAGGTGATCATCAGCGGCCGGCTCTCGCTTGCAATCACGCGCTGGGCACCGTCGACGAGAACGGTCTTGACTGCGGAGGTGCCGAGATCGATGCCGAGACTGCTTCCGCTCACTTCGCCGCGTCGATCCAGATCCCCGGCTCGGAATGCTCGCGGATGTGGCTGACCAGGAAGTCGGAAAACACCCTGATCTTGGCAGGCAGCCGGACGCGGTTTTGATAGGCGATGTTCATGGTGAGCAGCGGCAACTCCCAGCCCGTCAGGACAGGCACCAGCCGGCCGGCTGCGATATCGCTCTGCACGATGTAAAGCGGCTGGATCAAGATGCCGAGCCCCGCGCGTGCCGCACCGCAGATGATCTGGCCATCATTGCTGTCGAGCGTCGGCGCGATCCGCACCGTCTGCGTCGTGCTGCCCTGGCTGAGCCGCAGCGAATAGGGATCGTTGGCGAGATTGTAGATCAGCATGTTGTGGCGGGCGAGATCGGCGGGGTGCTCCGGCCGGCCGTGCTTCTCCAGATATGACGGCGCCGCCGCGAGCACGCGGTGCATCTGGCCGATGCGGCGGACGATGATGTTGGAATCCGGCTCGTGCTCGCGCGTGCGGATCGCCACGTCGATGCCGGCCTCGATGAAGTCCAGGTAGCGGTTTGCGCTGATGATCTGCACGCTGAGATCAGGATACAGCGCGCGGAAGGCGGGCAGCATCGGCGCGAGATAGATCATCGCAAAGGACAGCGAACTCGTCACGCGCAGCATGCCCTTCGGCGACAGCGCGCGGTCGGAGACGGCATCCTCGGCTTCGGCGAACTCGTTCAACAACGTGCTGCAGCGCTGCAGAAGCTCCTGCCCTGCCTCCGTCAGCCATAGCCGGCGCGTGTTGCGTTCGATCAGCCGGACTGCGAGCCGTTCCTCCAGCGCGCTGAGGTGGCGGCTGGCGGCCGCGTTCGACATCCGCAGGATTTCGGCGGCCTTGGACAGGCTGCCGAGTTCGGCGGTTTTGGAGAAGACTTCGAGTTGGAGCAGCCGGTCCATTTTTGCTAAAAGAGGAAAAGAGACTTACAAATTTTGGCCTTTATTTCCGTTTTCTGCAAGGCAAAATAGTCACAACGAGACATAATCGCAGGCGAGGAAAATCAGGAAATGTCGGGCCCGATCAGGCACATCGTGATGTGGCGGTTGCGCGGGGAAAGCCCCGAGGAGCGCTCCGCCGCCCGGGTCAAGGTCAAGACCCTGTTCGAGGGCCTCAAGGGTAGGATCGACGGCCTCACCCATATCGAAGTCGGCATGGACGTCAGTGCGGTCGACTACGCCTGCGACGTGGTGCTGTTCTCGGAATTTACCGACCAGGCCGCGCTCTCGGCCTATGCCAACCATCCCGAACATCTACGCGTGCGCGAGGCGCTTGGCGACTTGCGGATCGGACGCTTCCAGGTCGATTATCCCATCAAAGAGACCGGCGCATGATCGGTTCGTTCACCTTTGAAAACCTGCCCTGCCGCGTCGTCTTCGGTAGCGGAACGCTTGGCTCCGCCAAGGCCGAGGTGGAACGGCTCGGCGGCAAGCGCGCGCTTGTGCTGACGACGCCGCAGCAGGAGGCGCAGGGCAAGAGCCTTGGGGCGGCGCTCGGCCCGCTCTATGCCGGCATCTTTCCCGGGGCCACCATGCACACGCCGGTCGAGGTCACGGAGCGTGCGCTCGCGGCAATGAAGGCGTGCGAGGCCGACTGCGTCGTCTCGCTCGGCGGCGGCTCGACCACCGGCCTCGGCAAGGCGCTGGCGCTGCGAACCGGCGTCAACCAGCTCTGCATTCCCACCACCTATGCAGGCTCGGAGATGACGCCGATCGTCGGCCAGACCGAGAACGGCCTGAAGACCACCGTGCGCGATGCGGCTATCCTGCCGGAGACCGTGATCTACGATGTCGATCTCACTTTGACGCTGCCGGCGGGTCTCGCCGCGACATCAGGCATCAACGCGATCGCCCACGCGGTGGAAGCGCTTTACGCGCGCGACACCAATCCCGTGACGTCGCTTATGGCGGAAGAAGGCATCCGCGCACTGGCCCGCGCCCTGCCCGCCATCGCCGCCAAGAGCGACGACCGTGAGGCCCGCACAGAAGCGCTTTACGGCGCCTGGCTGTGCGGTGTTTGTCTGGGCACCGTCGGCATGGCGCTGCATCACAAGCTCTGCCACACGCTCGGCGGAACCTTCGACCTGCCGCATGCCGAGACCCACACCATCGTGCTGCCGCATGCGCTGGCCTACAATGCGCCGGCGGTGCCCGACGCCATGATGCGCATCTCGCGCGCGATTGGCGCTGCCGATGCATCGCAGGGACTTTTCGAACTTGCGAAGCGGCTGGGTGCGAAGACGGCGCTGCGCGATATCGGCATGCCCGAGGGCGGCATCGACAAGGCGGCTGATCTTGCCGTCACCAACGCCTACTGGAATCCGCGCCCGCTCGAGCGCGGCGCCATCCGCGACTTGATTGCGCGCGCCTGGGCCGGCGAGCCGCCGGCCCCAATCAAAGCGGCGGCTTGAGGGATGCGGCGCACGCTGATCAGATCCGCGACCGTCATCAGCATGGATGACGCGATCGGCGACCTCGGCACCGGCGACGTGCTGGTCGAGGGCAACCGGATCGTCGAGGTGCGACCATCGATCGATGTCGCGACCGATACGGAGATCATCGACGGAAAGGGTCGCATCGTCATCCCCGGCCTGATCAACGCGCATATGCACACCTGGCAGACGGGCCTGCGCGGCTATGCCGCGAACTGGACACTGCTGGAATATTTCCGCCGCATGCATGCCGGGCTGGCCACCGTGTTCCGGCCCGACGACATCCATATCGCGACGCTGGTCGGCGCGCTGAACCAGATCAACTGCGGCACGACAACACTCGTCGACTGGTGTCACAACAATCCGACACCTGATCATACCGACGCTGCCGTGCGCGGCCTGATCGAGAGCGGCATTCGTGCCGCGTTCTTCCATGGCTCGCCAAAGCCGGAGCCAAAGCCCGGCGAGCCGCATTTCTCGGAAGTGCCGCATCCGCGCCGCGAGGTCGAGCGGCTGCTCGCAGGCCCCCTTGCCGACCGCGACGGCCTGGTCACGCTGGGCCTTGCGATCCTCGGCCCGCATTATTCGACGCTCGAGGTCGCCATGCATGATTTCCGCATGGCGCGCGAGCTCAAGCTGATTGCATCGATGCATCAGGGCGGCGGTCCGGCCAAGACGCCCGGCGGCTGGGAGAAGTTGATCGAAGCCGGCCTCGTCGGCACCGACATCAACATCGTCCATGGCAACGATTTGCCCGACAATCTCCTCGACATGATGGTCGATCTCGGCGTCTCCTTCTCGGTGACGCCCGAGAACGAGATGATCCAGGGCCATGGCTTTCCGATCACCGGACGGTTGCTCAGGCGTGGCGTGCGGCCGACCATCGGCATTGACCTCGAATCCATCCTGGCCGGCGACCTGTTCTCCGCCGCGCGCATTGCGCTCTCGATGCAGCGGTCGCTCGACAATGCGGAGTCCCGCAAGACCCGCGGCACCATCCCCGCGACGACCACGATCCCCGTGCGCGAGGCGCTGCGCTGGATCACGACGGAAGGCGCCCGCATGCTCGGCCGCGAGCGCCAGATCGGCTCGCTGACGCCAGGCAAGCTCGCCGATCTCGTCATCATCAACGTCTCCGATCTCAACCTCGTCCCGGTGCATGATCCCGTCGCCACCGTCGTGATGCAGACGAGCCTCGCCAATATCGAGGCCGTCATGATCGGCGGCGCCTGGAAGAAGCGGAACGGCCGACTGCTGGCTGAGGGGTTGGAGACCAAGAAAGAGCTGCTGGCGCAATCCGGCCGGCGGCTGGTGCAGGACATCGAACGACAGGGACGCGCCGCCTGAGGCACCAACGGACAACAACAATGACAGATACCTCGAAAAACATCGCTTTCATCGGGATCGGCAAGATGGGGCTGCCGATGTCGGCGCTCGTCGCCAAGGCCGGTTTTGCCGTCACCGCGTTCGACCAGAGCGCGGCGCGGATCAACGAGGCACGCGCGCAAGGTATTGCGATTGCCGCATCGCCGGCCGAGGCCGTGAGCGGCAAGGCGGCTGTCGTCACCTCCCTGCCCGACGACGTCGCGTTGCGCGGCGCCCTGCTCGGCCCCACCGGCGTCATCGCCGCGATGGCGCCGGGCGCCATTTTGATCGAAACCAGCACTGTCAGTGTCGAGGCTTCTACTGAAGTCGCGGCCGCGGCACAGGCCCGCGGGATTGCCTATCTGCGCGCACCGGTCTCCGGCAATGCCAGCATCGTTCATACCGGCGCCTTGACCTGCTTCGTCTCGGGGCCGAATGACGCCTTCGAAAACGCAAAGCCGCTGTTCGCCGCCTTCACCCGCGCACAGACCTATCTTGGACCAGCTGAGGAAGCCCGCTACGCAAAGCTCTCGGTCAATCTGATGATCGCGGTGTCGGCCGCGATGATGGCCGAGAGCCTGGCGCTGGCGCGCAAGGGCGGCATCGCCTGGCAGGATATCTTGAAGGTGCTCGACGACAGCGCGGTGGCCTCGCCGATGGTGAAATACAAGACCGCGCCGCTACGAACCCGCGATTTCGAGTCGACCTTCTCCTGCAAGCAGATGGCCAAGGATCTCGACCTGATCCTGGGTGCCGGCCATGCCGTCGGCGTGCCGTTGCAGCTCGCGGCCCAGGTCCGCGAGACCTACGGCTCGCTGGTCGCGCAAGGCGACGGCGACACCGACTTCATCGCGACGGTCAAGCACCTGGAACGGCTGTCCGGGCTCGGCGAGCCCAAACTCTGATCGGCGGAAGGCACACATATGCGCAATTTCAACGAGAACACGATCACCGACGCCGTGCTGGAGCGGATCAAGGACGCAACCGATCCGCGCATCAAGCAGGTCAGCGAAGCGCTGGTGCGCCACCTTCATGCCTTCGTCCGCGAGGTGCGGCCGACCCAGAAGGAATGGGAATTCGGCATCGATTTCCTGACCCGCACCGGCCACATGTGCGACGACAAGCGCCAGGAGTTCATCCTGTTGTCGGACACGCTCGGCGTCTCCATGCTGGTCGACGCGATCAACCATCCGGTGCCAGAGGGCGCGACCGAAACCACGGTGCTCGGCCCGTTCTTCGTCCAGGCCGCACCGGAAAAGGACAGCGGCGCGGATATCTCCGGTCCGATGGAGGGCGATCCGATGCTGGTCACCGGCTCGGTGGCGACCGTCGACGGCAAGCCGCTCGTGGGTGCCGTCGTCGACGTCTGGCACTCCGACGATGATGGTTATTACGACGTGCAGCAGCTCGATGCCATTGGCGATCTCGCGATGCGCGCGCGCTTCCACACCGACGCCAACGGCAGATTCCATTTCTGGTCGATCAAGCCGGCCGCCTATCCCGTTCCGCATGACGGCCCGGTCGGCGAGATGCTCGAGGCGCAGGGCCGCCATCCCTGGCGCCCCGCGCATGTGCATTTCATGATTTCCGCGCCCGGCTTCGAGCAGCTCGTCACACACGTGTTCGTTGCCGGCGACCAGTATCTCGACTCGGACGTGGTGTTCGGCGTCAAAGACAGCCTGATCCGCGAATTCACCCGGCATCCGGCCGGCCGTGCGCCGGATGGTCGCATGGTGGACAGCGAGTATTTCCATCTCAACTATGATTTCGGCCTAAAGCAGGTCGCGAGCAACGCAAGAGCCGCTTAAGCTAGAGCGGCGACGGACCAGCAAGAGTCCGGCAACAGGGGGCAGACGGGAGCTGAGGATGGGACCGCGGGTCAGCACGAGCATCTTGGCCGAGCGCCTCACGGGCATGATCGGCCCGCGCGCGAGCGTTGCGCGCGGCGTGCTCGATCAGCACGGGCAGAGCGAGTCGCATTATCGCAATTTGCCGCCGGACATCGTCGTCTTCCCTGAGACCACGCAGGAGGTCGCGGAGATCGTCAAGCTGTGCGCGAGCGCGGGCATGCCGATCGTCCCGTACGGCGCCGGCACCTCGCTCGAAGGCAATGCGGCCTCGGTCGCGGGCGGCGTCTGCTTCGACTTCGCCCGCATGAACAGGGTGCTCAGCGTGCACGACAGCGACATGGATGTCGTGGTGCAGCCCGGCATTACCCGCAAGCAGCTCAATGCAGAGCTGCGCAACACCGGCCTGTTCTTCCCGATCGACCCCGGCGCCGACGCCTCGATTGGCGGCATGACCTCGACGCGCGCCTCCGGCACCATGGCGGTGCGCTACGGCACGATGAAGGACAATGTCATGGCGCTGGAGGTGGTGCTGGCCGACGGCCGCGTGATCCGGACCGCGAAGCGTGCGCGGAAGTCGGCAGCCGGCTACGACCTGACGCGCCTGTTCGTCGGCGCGGAGGGCACGCTCGGAATCATCACCGAGATCACGCTGAAGGTGCATCCCGTCCCACAGGCGATCTCGGCCGCGGTCTGCAGCTTCGGCACCCTGCACGACGCCGTCGATACCGCGATCTCCGTGATCCAGTCCGCGATCCCCGTGGCGCGCATCGAGCTGCTCGACGACGTCATGATGCGCGGCATCAATGCCTATGCCAAGCTCGGTTACCGCGAAGCGCCAACCCTGTTCTTCGAATTTCACGGATCCGAGACCTCGGTCGCGGAGCAGGCCGAGGCCGCGCAGGCGATCGCCGCCGACCATGGCGGCCATGGCTTTGCCTGGGCCAAGGCACAGGAAGACCGCAGCCGGCTCTGGCACGCCCGCGACAACACGCTCTATGCCGGCCTCGGCCTCCGGCCCGGCGCGCGCGCCGTGATCACCGATGTCTGCGTGCCGATCTCGCGGCTAGCGGAATGCCTGACCGAGACGCGGCGCGACGCTGACGAGCACGGCTTTACCGCGCCGATCGTTGGCCATGTCGGCGACGGCAATTTCCA
This sequence comes from Bradyrhizobium sp. CCBAU 11430, assembly GCF_028128855.1. NCBI lineage: Bacteria > Pseudomonadati > Pseudomonadota > Alphaproteobacteria > Hyphomicrobiales > Nitrobacteraceae > Bradyrhizobium > Bradyrhizobium sp. CCBAU 11430. Next base: position 92,470 of record NZ_LBJV01000007.1, on the reverse strand, counting down.
CATGCTGATCCTGATCGACCCGGCTCAGCCCGAGGAGGCCGAAGGCGCCAAGGCGCTTCAGGCCCGCATGGTCGCCCGCGCCATCGCCATGGACGGCACCTGTACCGGCGAGCATGGCATCGGGCTCGGCAAGATCGACTATCTCACCGACGAGCTTGGCGAAGCCGTCGATGTGATGCGATCCATCAAGGCCGCGCTCGATCCGAATGATTTGATGAACCCCGGAAAGATCTTTGCGAGCGGAGCCAAGGCATGAGTGACAAGGCATGAGCGACGCGCTTCCCATCGAGGTCACCTCGCCCACCCCGCTGCTGGAGCTGCGCGGCATCAGCAAGGAGTTTCCCGGCGTCAAGGCGCTGGATGACGTGTCCTTTGCCGTCTACCCCGGCGAAGTCCACATGCTGCTCGGGGAGAACGGCGCCGGCAAGTCGAGCCTGATGAAGGTGCTGTGCGGTGCCTACCGCGCCGACGCTGGCGAGTTCTATTTTGAGGGCAAGAAGGTCGCGATCTCCTCGACCGCGGATGCGCAGAAGCTCGGCATTGCCGTAATCTTCCAGGAATTCTCGCTGGTCCCCTATCTCGATATCGCACAGAACATCTTCCTCGGCCGCGAGCCGAAAGGTCACATCCCCGGCACCATCGATCGCCGCAAGATCCTGGCTGACGCAAAGCGCGTGCTCGACACCATCGGCTTCGACATCGATCCCTCCACCATCGTCGACAAGCTCGGCGTCGCGCAGCAGCAGATGGTCGAGATCGCCAAGGCGATCAGCCAGGACGCCCGCATCCTCGTGATGGACGAGCCGACCGCGGCGCTGTCCGACCGCGAGACCGAGCTGCTGTTTGCCCTTATCGCACGGCTGAAGGCCGACGGCGTGTCGATCGTCTACATCTCGCACCGCATGGCCGAAGTGTTCGCACTCGGTGATCGTATCACGGTACTGCGCGACGGCCGACGCATCGACGGCGTCCGGCCCGCCGACGTCACGCCGGACCAGCTCGTCCGCATGATGGTCGGCCGCAACGTCGACATGACCTATCCGCGCAATTTTGCCGACAAGCCTGGCGAGCTGCTGCTCGAGGTCAAGGGCCTGACCGCCTCGACCGGCATCTCCGACATCAACATCGAGGTGCGCCGCGGCGAGATCGTCGGCCTGTGCGGCCTGGTCGGCTCGGGCCGCAGCGAAGTCGCGCGCGCCATCTTCGGCGCCGATCCCGTGACGTCGGGCGAGATCATCTTCGACGGCAAGGCCATCTCGGGCGAACCTGATCTTGCCGCCCGCCGCGGCATCGCGCTGATCCCGGAGAGTCGCAAGAGCGAAGGTCTCGCGCTGCTGCGGTCGGTGAGCGACAATCTGGTGGTGTCGGCGCTGCGAAAGCTGTTCCCGAGCGGGCTGTTCGACCAGCGCGGTGCGCAGCGCACCTCCGATGCCCTGATCCGGCAATTGAGGATCGCGACACCGAGTGCGCGTCAGACCGTCGGCCTGCTCTCGGGCGGCAACCAGCAGAAGGTCGTGATCGGCAAATGGCTGGCGGCCGGCTCAAAGCTCTTCATCTTCGACGAGCCGACGCGCGGCATCGACATCGGCGCCAAGTCCGAGATCTTCGCGCTGATCGACCGCCTGGTTGCGGAAGGCGCGGCGGCGCTGATGATCTCGTCCGAACAGGTCGAGATCTGCCATGTCTGCGACCGCGCCTATGTGATGCGCGAGGGGCGCATCGCCGGCCACCTGAACCGCAACGAACTGACCGAGGAGAACATCGTGCGACTGGGGATGCATCATGCGTGAGGCCGCGGTCGTTTCACAGCCCAATCCGCTGCAACGCATTCCCGGCGTTGCCATCGTGCTGGTGCTCCTGATCACGCTGTTCAGCGTGATCGCGCCCGGCTTCCTGTCGGTCGCCAACCTCTCCAACGTGCTCGTGCAGTCGACCATCCTGACCATGCTCGCGCTGCCGATGACGCTGATCATCATGACCGAGGGGCTGGACCTGTCGATGGGCGCGGTGCTGACGCTGACCTCGCTCTGCGTCGCGATCGTGTCGCTCGCCACCAAATCGATGCTGCTCGGTTTAGGCGCCGGCCTGCTGGTCGGCGCGGCCTTCGGCGTCGCCAACGGCTGGCTGGTGGCGATCCTGGGCATTCCGCCCTTCGTCGCCACGCTCGGTACGCTCGGCATGGCGCAGGGCCTGTCGCTGATCGTCAGCGACGGCCAGAGCGTGGTCGGCATCCCCCACAGCGTCCGCGACATTTATTCAGCGACGCTGCTCGGCATTCCCGTGCCGATCGTGATGGCTCTCGTGACCTACCCGGCGTTCCACGGCCTGCTCTATCACACCCGCTTCGGCACCTACATTTTCGCACTCGGCGGCAATCGCGAGGCGCTGCGCTATGCCGGCCTCTCGCCGAACCGTCTGCTGATCGCGGCCTACGCGATCGGTGGCGCCATGGCGGGCATCGCGGGCCTGTTGATGACCGCGCGGATGAATTCCGGCCACCCCACCGCCGGCCTCGGACTTGAATTCGATGCCATCGCCGCCGTCGCGGTCGGCGGCACCTCGTTCGAGCGCGGCAATGGCTGGCTGCTCGGTACCCTGCTCGGCGTCCTCTCGGTCGGCGTGTTGCGCAACGGGTTGAACCTGATCTCGCTGCCGTCCTCGGTGCAGGTCGCAAGCGTCGGCGTCCTCGTCATCGTCGCGCTGTTCCTCGATGGTCTCAGGAGCCGGGCATGACCGACATCACCAAAGAGGCGATGATGCCGCCCCGTTCCTTCCTGTCGCAGGATGCGATCCAGGTGTTCTATCGCCTGCTCGCGGCCCTCTTGATCTGCGCGGTGCTCGCCGTGCTCAGCGATTCCTTCCTGAGCCTCGGCAACATCCTCAACGTGCTCCGGCAGGCGAGCCTGACCTTCTTCATCGCCTCCGGCCTGACGCTGGTGGTGCTGACGGCCGGCCTCGACCTCTCCGTCGGCGCCAATGTTGCGCTGTCGGCCTGCATCGCCGGGACCGTGATCCACAAGACCGGCTCGCCGGCGCTCGGCATCCTCACCGGGCTTGCCTGCGGCGGCATCGTTGGCCTGCTCAACGGCGTCATGGTCACCGCGCTGCGCATCCCCTCCTTCATCGCCACCTATGGCATGCTCTGGGTGCTGAACGGCCTCACCTATTGGTACATGGCGGGCGAAACCCTGCACGGCTTCCCCGCGGGCTTCCGCCAGATCGGTAGCGGCTATCTGTTCGGCCTGCCGATCCCGGTCTATCTCCTGCTGTTGTTCCTCGGAATCGGAACGTTCTTCGCGCAGCGCACGATCTGGGGCCAGGAGATCTATGCGATCGGCGCCAATCCGGTTGCGGCCCGCCTCTCCGGTATCCGGGTCGCGCGCCGCCTGCTGCTGGTCTATGCCGTCTCCGGCACCATGGCGGGGCTCGCCTCGATCATCTTCCTGTCACGGCTCAATTCGGCCGAGGCCGACATCGGCGAGAGCCTGACGCTGCCCGCGATCGCGGCCGTGCTTATCGGCGGCACCTCACTGTTCGGCGGCGTCGGCACCGTGTTCGGCACCTTCATCGGCGCGCTGATCCTGACGCTGGTGCTGAACGGCATGAACCTGCTCTCGGTCAGCGCCAACTGGCAGCCGCTGGTGACAGGCATCATCGTCATTCTCGCGGTGTGGCTCGACATGAAGACCCGCCGCCGCGCGCAATGAGTTCATTGAGTTCCAACAAGCAAAATGAGGGATGGAGGCAACATGAGACAACATAAACTGGCTTACCTCGCACTGCCGCTACTGGTGGCGGCCGCGTTCACCAGCGAGGCGCGCGCCGACGGCGAGACCATCGCCGTCTTCACCAAGAACCAGACCAACCCGTTCTTCCAGACGGTGCGGGTCGGCGCCGACAACATGGCGAAGACGCTGAACGCAAAGACGCTGCAATACATCCCGACCAAGCCCGACAGCATCCCGGAGCAGCTGAGCCAGATCGAGGACGTCGTCGTGAAGAAGCCGAGCGCGATCGTGTTCACGCCGGTCGACTACAAGGCGATGGTGCCCGGGGTCGAGAAGATCAACGAGGCCAAGATCCCCGTCGTCAACATCACCGACCGCTCCGCGGGCGGCAAGTTCCTCTCCTTCGTCGGCGCCGACGATTACAGCCTCGGGCTCGAGACCGCGCGCTTCCTGCTCAAGACGCTGGGCGGCAAGGGCAACATCGTCATCATCGAAGGCGTCAAGGGCTCGCTGACCAATGTCGATCGCGTCCGCGGCTTCAACGACGCGCTGAAGGAGACCCCCGGTGCGAAACTCCTGGCGTCGCAGCCGGGTAACTACCAGCGCCTCCAGGCGCTTCAGGTCATGGAAAACCTGATGCAGTCGAATTCGCAGATCGACGGCGTGCTGGCGGCCAACGACGCCATGGCGGTCGGCGCGATCGAGGCGCTCGACGGCGCCAACCGCAAGGCCCAGGTGATCGGCATCAACGGTACCAAGGAGGCGATCGACGCGATCAAGTCCGGCAAGCTGCTCGCAAGCGGCGACTACAATGGATTTGCCCAAGGCTGCCTCGGCACCATGATGGCGATCCGGTCCTTGCGCAACCAGCCCGTCATCGCCGAGATCGTGCTGAAGCCGACTGTCATCACCAAGGACAATTTTGGGCCGTTCGACGTGCCGCTGGAGCAGCGGACCTGCCCGACCTTCGAGGAGGCCGGCAAGCTCAGCGCGAAGTAAGCGCACTCACGACAATCTCGGACGGCCGTCGCGGCGGCCGTCCCAAGAACCGAGTCAAGAAACGGAGACCACCATGCTGTTCGCCATTCACGCCGTCGACCGCGCCGGCGCGCTGCCGACCCGGCTTGCCAATTACGATGCCCACAAGGCTTTCCTCAGCGACACCTCGCGCTTCGGCGTCAAGATCGTGATGTCGGGGCCGCTCGTCTCCGACGATGGTCAAACGATGATCGGCAGCCTATTTCTGATCGAGGCGCCCGACCGTGGCGACGTCGAGGCCTTCAACCGTGCCGACCCCTTTGCCGCGGCCGGCATCTGGGAAAAGGTCACGATCACGGGCTTCCTGCGCCGGCAGGGTTGAGGCCGGTTAAATCAAAAATGCGAAAACAACCCCATGCACAGTAGAATGGGGTTGTTTTTGCTGACGAATTTCCGGCGCGAATCCCACCCTTCAACCGCTCGCCGCCACAGATCCGTCTTCGAGATGACAGGCCACCCACTGCTCGGTCCCAGTTGCGCGAAGCACCGGCTCTTCGACCCGGCAGCGATCGAATACGAGCGGGCAGCGGGTGTGGAAGCGGCATCCTTTCGGTGGATTGATCGGGCTCGGCACGTCGCCCTTGAGGATGATGGGATTGCGCTGGGCGCCGGGCTCGGGGAGCGGCACCGCGGACAGCAGCGCTCTGGTGTAGGGATGCCTTGGCGCGGCAAAGATCTCTCGGCGGGGCGCTATCTCGACGATCTTGCCGAGATACATCACGGCGACGCGGTGGGTCATGTGCTCGACGATCGCGAGGTCGTGGCTGATGAACAGCAGCGCGAGGCCGAACTCGCTCTGGAGATCCTGCAGCAAATTGACGATCTGCGCCTTGACCGAGACGTCGAGCGCCGAGACCGCCTCGTCGCACACAATCAGCTCGGGTTCGGCCGCGAGCGCCCGCGCGATGCCGATGCGCTGGCGCTGGCCGCCGGAGAACTCGTGCGGCCGGCGGTTCAGCGCCTCGCGCGGCAGCCGCACCGTGTCCATCAGGGAGGTGACGCGGACCTCGAGATCCTCGGCGGATTTGGCGAGGCCGAAATTCCGGATTGGCTCGGCCAGAATGTCACGCACCCGCATGCGCGGATTGAGGCTGGAGAACGGATCCTGGAACACCACCTGCACGCGCCGGCGCATCTGGCGCATCGTGCCCGGATGTGCGTCGTCGATACGCTGGCCGTCGAGGATGACTTGGCCCGCGGTGATGTCGAACAGCCGCAAGATGGCGCGGCCGACCGTCGACTTGCCGCAGCCGGACTCACCGACGAGCGACAGCGTCTCGCCGCGCGCGATCTCGAAGGAGACGCCGTCGACCGCATAGACGAATTCGGACTTGCGGCCGAACAGGCCGGACTTGACCGGAAAGTGCTTCTTGAGGTCGTTGACCTGGAGCAGCGGAGGGCTCATGCCGCGACAGCTCCTTTGGCCGCATAGTGGCAGGCGGCGACGTGACGAGGGCCCTTCTCATCGAGCCCCGGCGCATATTGGCGGCACAGATCGGTCGCGAGCGCACAGCGACCGGCAAAGACGCAGCCGGTGATCGGCTTTCTGAGATCGGGCACCTGCCCGGGAATTTCGGCGAGCCGTCTTGCCGTGCCCGTGAGCGACGAGCCGAGCCGCGGCACCGCACCTAACAGGCCCTGCGTATAGGGATGACGCGGCGAGCGGAACAGTTCCGCCACCGGCGCTTCCTCGACCTTGCGGCCCGCATACATCACCATGACGCGCTCGGCGATCTCGGCGACAACGCCGAGGTCGTGGGTGATCAGGATGATGGCGGCGCCGACCCGGCGCTTGAGGTCCAGCATCAGCTTGAGGATCTGCGCCTGGATCGTCACGTCGAGCGCGGTGGTCGGCTCGTCGGCAATGAGAAGCTTGGGATTGCAGGCCAGCGCAATGGCGATCATCACGCGCTGGCGCATGCCGCCGGAGAGCTGGTGCGGATATTCGCGCACGCGCCGCTTCGGCTCGGGAATGCCGACCAGCGTCAACATCTCGATCGCGTGCGCCTCGGCCGCCTGCTTGTCCAGCCCCTGATGGATCATCAGCGTCTCGCGGATCTGCCGGCCGACGGTCAGAACCGGATTGAGGCTGGTCATCGGCTCCTGAAAGATCATCGAGATGTCGTTGCCACGGATCGCGCGCATCTCGCGATCGGAGAGTTGCAGCAGGTCTCTCCCGGCAAAGCGGATCGCACCTGCGATCCTGCCCGGCGGCTCCGGGATCAGCCGCATCAGCGACATCGATGTCACCGACTTGCCGCAGCCGGACTCCCCGACGATGGCCAGCGTCTCGCCCTCGTTGACATGGAAAGACACCCCGTCCACCGCGCGGTTGATGCCGCCGGGGGTGCGGAAATGAGTCTGGAGGTTATCGACTTCGAGCAGCGCCATCGCGATCAGCCCCGGTCAGAGACGCTTGGCCATGCGCGGATCGAGCGCATCGCGAAGGCCGTCGCCGAGCAGATTCACCGCAAGCACGGTGACGGACAAGAAGGCCGCCGGAAAGAACACGATGTAGGGCTTGACCTGCCACAGCGCGCGGCCCTCGGCCATGATGTTGCCCCAGGACGGAATGGTCGGCGGTGTTCCGGCGCCGATGAAGGATAGGATCGCCTCGGTGATCATGGCGCTGGCGCAGATGTAGGTCGCCTGCACCAGCATCGGCGCAAGCGTATTGGGCAGGATGTGGCGGAGGATGATCATCGGTGTGCGCGTGCCGCAGGCGACCGCGGCATCTACATAGGGCTGCTCGCGCAGCGACAGCACCACGCTGCGCACGAGCCGCGAAACGCGCGGGATCTCGGCGACGGTGATGGCGAGGATGACGTTGCCGACGCTCCCCCGCGTCAGCGCCATCAGCGCGATCGCCAGCAGGATCGGCGGGATCGACATCAAGCCGTCCATGAAGCGCATCAGGATGCCGTCGGCCCAGCGGATGAAGCCGGAGACCATGCCGATGGCAAGACCCGCCACGGATGCGAAGATCGCGACCGACAGGCCGACCGTGAGCGAGACCCGCGCCCCGAACAGCACGCGCGAGTAGATGTCGCGGCCGAGCACGTCGGTGCCGAACCAGAAATCGGCGGACGGCGCACGCGTGCGCTTGGCAGGGGCGAGCGCGGTCGGATCGACCGTTCCGAGATAAGGCGCGAAGACCGCGATAAGCACGAGCGTCAGCAGCAGCGCGCCACCAATGGCGACCGTCGGATGGCCGCGCAAAAACCCGACGAAGCCGCGCCGGATCGTGACCGGCCGCAGGATTTCCGGCAGTTGTGGCGCAAGAACGAGCCCGGCCGGAAGCGCCTGCGGATTGAGGGTCGTGTCGGTCAATAGCGGATCCTCGGGTCAACGAGCGTATAAATGACGTCGATCATCAGATTGACGAGGACGTAGACGAAGCTGAACAGCAGGACGATGCCCTGGATGACGGGATAATCGCGGCGCAGGATCGCATCGATCGTGAGCCGGCCGAGGCCGGGGATCGCGAACACGCTTTCGGTGACGACCGCGCCGCCGATCAGGAGCGCGATGCCGATCCCGATCACGGTCACGATCGGCACCGCCGCGTTCTTCAGCGCGTGAATGAACAGGATGCCGCCCTGCCCGAGGCCCTTGGCGCGCGCGGTGCGGATATAGTCCTGCTGCAACACTTCGAGCATGGCGGCGCGCGTGATGCGCGCCACCAGAGCGATGTAGACGCAGCCGAGCGCGATCGCGGGCAGGATCAGGTTCTCGAGCCACGGCCAGAAGCCTTGGTTGAGCGGCGTATAGCCCTGCACCGGCAGCCATTCGAGCTCGAGCGCGAAGATGTAGGCGAGCATGTAGCCGACCACGAAGACGGGCAACGAGAAGCCGAACACGGCAAAGCCCATGATGACGCGGTCGATCAGGCTGCCGGCCTTCCAGGCCGCCACCACGCCGAGCGGCACTGCCACCACGATCGTGAGCAGCAGCGTGACGATCATCAGCGACAGCGTCGGCCCTAAGCGCTGTCCGATCATCGCCGAGACCGGCAGATTGGTGAAGATCGAGGTGCCGAGATCGCCGTGCAGGATGCGCCAGACCCAGCCTCCGAACTGGACCAGGAAGGGCCGATCGAGACCGAGGCTCTGGCGGATGCGCTCCACATCCTCCGGACTCGCCTGGTCGCCCGCGATCACCACCGCGGGATCACCCGGCGCAATGTAGAGCAGGCTGAACACAAACAGCGCGACGATTGCCATGACCGGCAGGGTCGCGACGATGCGACGGAGGATGTAGGAGAGCATCTGGCCTCAACGCACGATCATGCAGACTTCGACACACCCCAGAAGAACGGCAGCGGCCCCTTGGTGATGCCGGAGACGTTCTTGCGCCAGGCCGTGTAGGTCAGGAAGAAGCCGGTCGGCGCATAGACGACATCCTCGAGCGCCGCCTTGTTGACCCGCCCGATCGCCGCCTTCTCTTCCTCGAGATTCTTGGCGTCGAACCAGGTCGTGATCTCCTTCTCGGTATTCGGACTATTGGGCCAGCCGAACCAGGCCTTTTCGCCATTGGCGCGGATGGCGGTATAGGCGGCGGGCGTGATGCAGTCGGCGCCGGCGTGCCAGCTGTGGAACATGTTCCAGCCACCCTGCCCGGGCGGCGTCTTCGCCGCGCGGCGCGAGCCGACCGTGCCCCAGTCCGTCGCGACGAAGTCGACATTCATGCCGAGCCGCTTCAGGAGATCCGCGGTCACGTCGCCTTGCGCCTTGGTGATCGGCTGATCCTGCGCCACCAAGCAAGTCACCGGCTGGCCGGAATAGCCGCTTTCGGCCAGCAGCTTCTTGGCCGCATCGAGATCGCGCTTGCCCTTCAGGATCTCGCCGCCGAGCTCGCTGTAGAGCGGCGTATCCGGCGTGAAGAAACCCGGCAACGCCTTCCACAATGCGTTGTCGTCACCGACGATCGCGCGCATGTAGTCTTCCTGGCTCATCGCCATCAGCACCGCGCGCCGCGCCCGCACGTCGTTGAACGGCGCGAATAGATGGTTCATGCGGAACGAGCCGATGTTGCCGAGGGGATCGCCGATGTCGACGCTGATGTTCTTGTTCTTCTTCAGCACGGGCACGAGATCGGCGATCGGATTCTCCCACCAGTCGACCTCGCCGTTCTGCAGGGCGGCGGCCGCGGTGGCCGGATCCGGCATCACGATCCATTCCACGCGATCGACCAGGATCTGCTTGCCGCCGGCAAGCCAGGAGGCTTTCTCCTGCCGCGGGACGTAGTCTGCGAATTTCTCGAACACGGCCTTGGCGCCGGGGACCCATTCGCCCTTGGCGAATTTCATCGGACCCGAGCCGACGTACTCGGTGATCTGCTTGAACGGATCGGTCTTGGCAATGCGCTCAGGCATGACGAAGGAGCACGGCGCGTTGTTCTTGGCCAGCGCGTAGAGCATTTTCGGGAAGGGCTGCTTCAAGACCCATTTGAAGGTGCGGTCGTCGACGACGGTCAATTCCTGCTGGTTGGCGAGGATCATCAGCCCCATCGGATCGCGCGCAGCCCAGCGCGACAGGCTCGCGACGACATCCTTGCTCAGCACCGGCTCGCCGTCGTGAAACTTGAGACCGGGGCGCAATTTGAACGTCCAGGTCTTGCCGTCGTCCGAGGTCTCCTCGGACTCGACCATCTGGCGCTGCGGCTGCAACGAGGAATCGATGCCGTAAAGCGTGTCCCAGACCAGAGCGGCGGCATTGCGCACGACATATTGCGTGCCCCAGATCGGATCGAAATTGGCGAGATTGGCTTGCGGCACGAAGCGGAGGGTGCGGGCTGATGCGCCTTGCGCGATCGCGGGGGCCGAGAGGCCCGTCAATGCCAGACCGCCCGCGCCAGCCAGTCCCTTCAATACGGTCCTGCGATCCATGAAATCCTCCCAATGCCGTGATGCCGGCCATCGTTGGCCAAGAGCAGGTGAAACCAGAACCCATTGGCGTGCAAATGGTATGCCACTAACCGGACCTTCGCCAGCGGGATCTCACCGCCATTTGGGCCGGCCCAGGCCTCACAGAGCTGCCGCCAGCATCTCGCCGGTCTCGATATGCGGGATCGCCTCGACCAGCTTGCGCGTGTAATCGGTCTTCGGATTGTCGAACAGCGCCCGGCTCTCGCCCTGTTCGACGATTCCGCCATTGCGCAGCACGATGGTGCGGTCGCAGAGCATGCGCACCACGTTGAGATCGTGGCTGACGAACAGCAGCGCGATGTCGTTCTCGCGCCGCAAGCGGTCGAGCAGTTGCAGCACAACCGCCTGCACCGAGACATCGAGCGCGGCGGTCGGCTCGTCCAGCACCAGGAGCCGCGGCCGGCAGGCGATGGCGCGGGCGATGCCGACGCGGGCCTTCTGGCCGCCAGAGAGCTGGTGCGGAAACCGCGGCAACAGATCCAGCGGCAATCCCACCCGCACGGCGCATTCCTCCACCCGTTCGCGAAGCGCCTCACCCGGGCGCATGCCGCCAAGCCGCATCAGGGGGTGGGCGATACAATCGAAGGCCGTAAAGCGCGGATTGAGGCTCTCATTCGGATCCTGGAACACCATCTGGATGTCTTTGCGCAAGGGCGAGCGGTGAAAGTCGCGCGAGGCCACGTGTCCGATCGAATGCCCGTCGAACACGATGTCGCCTTCGCTTGGGTCGATCAGGCGGCAGATCATCCGCGACGTCGTGCTCTTGCCGGAGCCGGACTCCCCGACGAGACCGACGCTCTCGCCGCCGGCCATGGTCATCGAGAAGTCGGACACCGCAGCAGAGCCCTGGTCGAAGCGTTTTGCCAGTTTTCGCACTTCCAGGAGCGGCGGCGTGCCGTGCGCTAGCTCCGTTCGGGGCTTGCCGACGACAGTCGCGTAGCGCTCTCTCTCCTCTTCCGTCACGAGGTCTTCGATACGGGACGTCGCGGTCGGCGATGCCGCGACCAGGCGCCTGGTATAAGCGTGCTGCGGCGCGCCGAAGAGTGTCCTGGAACTCGCCTCCTCGACGATGCGGCCACGTTCCATCACGGCGATGCGGCGGCAATAACGCGCCGCGAGCCCGAGATCGTGCGTGATCAGGATCGTGGCCATGCCGCGCGCGGCGGCGATATCCGCCAGGAGATCCATCACCACTTTCTGGGTGGTGACGTCGAGGCCGGTGGTCGGCTCGTCCGCGATCAGCAGCGCGGGATTGCAGGAGATCGCGATCGCTATCATGACGCGCTGGCACATGCCGCCGGAGAGCTCGTGCGGATAGGCGTTCATCCGCGCCTCGGGTTCGCGGATCTGAACGGCGCGCAGCAGGTCCAGCGCCTCGGCGCGCGCGGCGTCCTTGGAGATCCGCTTGTGGGTGAGGATCGCGTCCGCGATTTGCAGGCCGATGGCCCGGATCGGATTGAGCGCCGCCCGCGGGTTCTGGAAGATCATCGACATCGCGGCTCCCTGGAGCTGACGAAGGTCATCGCCCCTGAGTTTTGTCACGTCCTGTCCACGAAACAGGATCTTGCCGCCGGTGACGCGCCCCGCTGCGTCGAGCAGCCGCGTCGTGGCGAAGCCCGTCACAGACTTGCCCGAGCCGCTCTCGCCGACGAGGCCGAGCATCTCGCCCTTCTCGAGCGTGAGCGTCACGCCGCGCACGGCCTCGACCATGCCGCGTCGCGTCGAGAACGCGACGTGGAGGTCGTCAATGCTGAGCAGCGCCTCGCTCATGTGCGCATGCGGGGGTCGAGAATGTCCCGCATCCCGTCCCCGAGGAGATTGAAGCACAGCACCGCCATCATCAGTGCCAGGCCCGGAAATGCGACCAGCCACCACCGCCCGGTCGAGATGAAGCGCGCGCCCTCCGCGACCATGATGCCCCATTCCGGCGTCGGCGGCTTGACGCCCAGACCGATGAATGACAGGCCCGCGGCGTTGAGAATGGCCCAGCCGAGGTTGAGCGAGATCTGCACCGCCATCGCCGGCAGGATGTTCGGCAGCAGGAAGCGCAGCACCACCGAGAAATGGCTCTCGCCGCAGGCCCGCGCCGCCTCCACCCAACCGACATTCCGGCGGACATTGACCTCGGCCCGCGCGAAGCGGATGTAGAAGGGAAGATTGATGATCGCGGTCGCGATCACGATGTTCTCGATCCGGTTGCCGAGGGCTGCGACCATGGCCATCGCCAGCACGAACAGCGGAAAGGCCATCATCACGTCGACGAAGCGGCCGACGCCGCGATCGAGCCGGCCACCGGCATAGCCACAGAACGAGCCGACCACGGCTCCGATCGCGAAGGAGATGCCGACGGCCGAGACCGCAATGGCAAGATCTAGACGCGCGGCGATGATAAGACGGCTGAACACGTCGCGCCCGAGTTGGTCGGTGCCGGCAATGTGCGCCGCGCTCGGCGGCAGCAACGCCTCCGAGACATTGGAGGCCACGGGATCGTAAGGCACGATCCACGGTCCGAAGATCGCAACCAGCACGAACAGGAGCACGCCGGTGGCGGCAACGGCGGTGAGCGGGTTTCCGCGCAGGATCCAGACCGAATGGCGGAGGGTTGCGCTGGTCATCCGATCGACACCCTGGGATCGGCGATGCCGTAGCAGATGTCCACGACCAGGTTGACCAGCACAAACAGGCTGGCCATCAGCAGCACAAAGCCTTGCACCGGCGCATAGTCGGAGGACAGCAGCGCATCGAGCGCATAGGAGGCAACGCCCGGCCAGGAGAACACTTTCTCCACCAGCACATTGGCGCCCAGCATAGTCGAGAATACGATGCCGGCGATGGTGATCACGGGGAGGATCGCATTGCGTAGCGCGTAGGTCACGACCACCTTGCGCCAGGACAGTCCGACCGAGCGCGCGGTGCGCACGAAGTCACTGCCGAGCGAGACCAGCATCGAGGCACGCGTGATCCGCGCCAGCGGCGCAATCACGAACAGCGCCATGCTCACCGCCGGCAGGATCAACTGCTTGCAGGCCGCCCACCAGCCCTCGAAATCGCCGGCGAGCACGAAGTCGATCGAGAGAAACCCGGTGTGCTGCGGCGGCAGCGACGTGAAGACGTCAATCCGCCCTGTCGGATCGGGTGCAAGGCCGAGCAGATAGTAGAAGACGTAGATCAGCAGCAGGCCCGACACAAAAGTCGGCACGCAGACGCCGAGCGCGCAGAACAGCCGGACGCCGTGATCGACGACGGAGCCCGGCCTCAAGGCCGCGAGCACGCCGAGCGGCACCGCGGCGATCAGCGCGATCAGGAGCGCGGTGAAGGTGAGCTCGAGCGAGGCCGGCAGCCGCTCGCGCAGATCCTTCAGCACCGGCTGCCCGGTCATCATGGAACGGCCGAGATTGCCGCGGCCGATGTCGGAGAGATAGAACACGAGCTGCTCCGGCACCGACTTGTCGAGCCCCATCTGCTTGCGGATCTGCTCGATCTCCTCCTTGCCGGCGTTGGGCCCGGAGGCGAAGAACACCGCGGGGTCGCCGGGCAGGACGCGCATCAGGAGGAAAGTGAAGACCAGCACACCGAACAGCGCCGGCAGCGACGACAGCAGCCGCCCGCCCGCCCGCACCATCGTTGCGCCAAGACCGGTCCTCACCTTCCAGAGCTCCTTTCGTCTGACGCTATCACTTGCGGCTGACATCGCGATAGTCGACCTGGCGGTGGAACTCGTAGGTGTAGCCCTCGATCGAGGACGCCATCACCGCATCCTGATTTGGCTGCCACAGCATGATTTGCGGCATCAGATCGAAATGCATCGCGTTGAGCTTGCGGCCTGCTTCCTCATACTTCGCCTTGTCCGGCTCGAAGCGGGCTTCCTGCGCGATCGCGGCGAGCTCCGCGTTGTTGATCGAGCTGTAATTCCAGCGCTGATTGCCGGTGTAGAAGTTGCGGTAGAAGTAGTCCGTGGACGGCAGCCAGGCAACGATGCCTTCGGTGTAGAAGGGCAGCTTCTTCTCGTTGATCTGCGTCGACATCTGCGCATCCGGCAGCTTCTGGATGTCGACCTTGATCCCGATCTTGCCGAGCGATTCCTTCACCAGCGCCGCCATCGGCTCGGCGGTCGAGGCTTGGCCGACATTGAAGCTGAAGGTGGTCGAGAAGCCCTCGGGGAGCCCGGCGGCCTTGAGATATTCCCTGGCCTTGTCGAGATCGATCTTGACGGGTTGCTGGAACGGATAGATGCCGTTCAGCGGCTTGCCGTCCGGCCAGCTCGCACCGAACAGCGGCGCGCCGCGGCCGAACAGGGCGGCCTTGAACATGTCGTCATAGGGCAGCGCGAAGGCGACGGCGCGGCGGACATTGACGTTGTCGAAAGGCGGGATCTGATTGTTCATCGAGACGAAGGTGATCGAATTGTATTGCGGCGTCGAGATCACCTTGAGCTTGCCCTTGGACTCCAGCGACTGCACGTCGCTGGCCTGCAGATCAACGACGAGATCGGCATCGCCGCGCTCGACCAGATTGGCGCGCGTCGCCGGCTCCGGCACCGACTGAATGATCACGCGCTTGAAGAACGCCGGCTTGTCGGGCGAGCCACGATTCCAGGCCTCGTTGCGCTTGACGATCACCTGCTCGCCCGGCTTGAACGTCTCGATCACATAGGCGCCGCTGCCGGCGGTGTGCTCCTTCAGCCAGGCGGTGGCCCAGGGATCATCCGCTGTCGCGTGCTCCTTCGCCACCTTCGAATTGATGATCATGGGATAGACGGTGGCCAAGTTCGGCAGCGCGAGCTTGTCGGGCTTCGGCAACGTCACCTCGATCGTGAGGGGATCGATGACCTTGAACTGGTCGGCCGACGTCAGGGAGCCAGTCAGCAGCTGCGCCTTGCCGAGGATCGGCGCGGTGACGCAGCGATCGAGCGACCATTTCACGTCCTCGGCCGTGACCGGCGAGCCGTCCTGGAATTTTGCATCCTTGCGCAGGCGGAAGGTGAGCTTCAACCCGTCGGGGCTGACGTCGTAGGATTCGGCGAGCTCGCCGGTGATCTTGTCGAGATCGAACACCCATTTGCCATTGAGCTGCTTGCGACCGAACGCCACCAGCCGGTCGTAGGTGCTCATGCTCAGCGCGAAGGATTCGCGGGTCGAACCGGGGATGTTGGGATCGAGCGTGTTGACGGATGCGCCGGTGACATAGCGCAGCGTCTCCGCCCGGGTTTGCGCCTGCGAAGGCGCGGTGGCGATGAGCAACAGCGCAGTGGCGGCGAGCACGGAGGACGCCGGCCTGAAAGACACAAAACGCATTCGTTTTCCCCAAGATTTCGACAACAACGCAAGGCAGGTTAAGAAAGAAGCAAGTTGCGCGCCAGTCTCATGATGCGCTTCTGCGGACGCTTCGTCGCGGCGGCGCATGGATGATCATCGCAATTTCCCGCTGCTTCGCGCTTGCCGCGTGACCACGGCCTGCGGCACGTCATAGGCGCTGAGCGAGGCCCAGTGCCGCGCAACATCGGCGCGGAACAGGCCACGCGTCAGGCCATGAACCAGCTTGGGCACCGCGGTCGTCATCGCGTTGATCGACGATCCCGACGGGCCGAAACTCATGGTCGAGGCGATGGCGAACAGATGGATGTCGGAAATCCAGGGCGTCTCGCCCGGCACGCGTTCAGTGAAGGCGTAGTCGTCGGCGAGATAAGGGAAGCGGCCGAGCCGTTCGTTGCGCTCGTTGTCCGGCGGCTGGTAACGGTCGGCCCAAGTCGCGATATTGCCGGCAAATCGGCTGAGTTCGCCGCGGCCAGCAAAGTTCATGTCGATACCGGTCCCGCAGATGACGAAGTCCGCCGCGATGGTTCCGCGCGGCGTGTGCAATTCAATGCCTTTTCCGGTCGCGCACGCGGCTTCGATCGGCGCGCCCTCGTGCAATGTGAAATTGGCGTGGCGCGCGCAGCGGTCGTAGGTCGCTTGCGGAAATCCCTCGCGCATTTCCAGGATCGTGCGCATGAAACGCCAGCGCCAGGCATCATCGAGATCGCTGAGATGACGCAGGAAGCCGCGGAAGGTCAGCCAGCGATAGGGCTGGATCACCTGGATCTGCGCACGGCGACACAGTAGGTGCACTTCCGCAGCCCCCGCCTCCAGCGCCGTGGCCGCATTGTCGAACGCAGATGCGCCGGCACCGATCACGGCGACGCGCTTGCCGCGAAGGTTTTCGAAATCGATCTCGTCGGCGACAGTTGCGACCGACCCGGCCGGCAGATCGCGCAGCGGCTCGGGGATCATCCAGCCGCCCATGCCCTCCTGCCCCGTCGCGAGCACGATCTTGCGCGCATGGAGCGTCTCGACGCCGTCGGCACGTGTCACGAGGGCAGCCAGCAGGCCGTCGGCCGCTGGCGCAATCTTCAGTAGCTCGCAGCCATTGCGCACCGGCAACGCGATCGTGCGCCGCAGCCAGAGCAGATAGTCCGCCCAATGCTCGCGCTCGATCAGGCCAAGCCCCTGCCAGCTCTCCTTGCCGAAACGGGCTTCATGCCAGGACTGATAAGTCAGGCTGGGGATATCGAGGTCGGGCCCCGTATAATCCTTCGGGCTGCGCAGCGTCGGCATGCGGGCATAGGTCAGCCACGGGCCCTCCATCCCCTCCGCGGCCTTGTCGAGCAGCAGGATGTTGCTGACGCGGGAGCGCATCAGGCCGAAGCCGGTAGCCACGCCGGATTGGCCGGCGCCGACGATGAGCACGTCCAGCGCAGGCTTGCCGTCCGGGCCCGTCTTCGGCTCGAGCCAGGCGGCGCCGGGATGCGCGATCCTGGCGAGATCGGCGCGAATGCCCCCTTCGAGTTCTGTCAGCGCATCGCTCATGCCGCGAGCCAACCTCCGTCGATGATGGCCGAGCGCCCTTGCGGTGGCATGTCAAATCTCCTCCCGGTGCTGCATCCACCAGGTGCTCATCGCCGCCGCAGACTCTGCGCAGCCGAACCGCGCGTGCCAGCCGAATTCGTCCGCCATCCGTGTAACCGAGAGCGGAGCGCGTTCCGGCCCTTGCAGTCTGATGAAGGTGCTCTCTCCGGGTGCCGCCAGCCGGCATTGCAAACCGGGATGCAAAGCCGCAAAGGCCTCGCCCCATTGCAGCGCAGACCACGCCGCACCGCTGGAGATGTTGTAGAGCCGGTGGCGTGGCCGCTCGGCCTCGATCAGCACAGCGACGGCTTCGGCGGCGTCTAGGGCATAAATCCAGTCCTTCACTCCTGGACCTGGCATGAGCGCCAGCCCGCAGCGAGCGAACTCGGCAAGGATCTGAAACTGAAGGCTCGGCGTATCCCGCACTTTGCCGATCCGCTCCCAAGGACCGAACACCGCGCTCAAACGCACGCTCAGGAAATCACCGCCAAAGAGCTCGGCGTGCCGCGCCACCGATCGTTCCGAGGTGAATTTGCTGATCGCGTAGAAGGAAATGGGATCGCACGGCGTTTCCTCGTCGAGGACCGGGTAACGGTGCCCCGCGGCACCATAGGCGGACGCCGAGGACAGATTGATCACGCGCCGAACGCCACGGCGGATCGCCGCGCTCAGGATCGGCATCTGAGCCATCACATTAATTTCGAGGATGTTCGAGGTCGTGGATCGCTCGAGCTGATCACCGGCCGTTATCGCAGCGCCAAGGACAATCGCATCGAAACCCTGTTTCAGAAGTACGTCGATCCTCTCGACGTCCGTGATCTCGCCCTGAACAAGGGTAAGCCGCTCCCGGTCGTCGACGAAGGATCGCTCCGCTCCCGCCGGCAATTGCTTGCGGTCATACAACGTCACCTCATGCCCACGCGCGAGCAGCACCTCGGCGAGGTTGAGCCCGACAAAGCCGGTGCCGCCGAAGATGACGGTCCTCATCGCGCGCGATCCGCGATCACAGCAGTTTTGCCCCGAAGTTCCGTTCCGGGTCCATGTCGGCGACGAGACGGCCGGTGGGCTTGGCCGCCTCGCCGCCGCTGCGTGCCAGGAATTTTCCGCTGCCGGCATCGGCGAGGCACTTGTTGCCGTCGATGACCACCCGGCCGCGCGACAGCACCGACACCGGCCAGCCCTTCAGCTTGCGGCCCGCGAACGGCGTGTAGCCGGCGAGATCGTGCATCATCTGGTCCGCGATCACGGTCTCGCGGTTGGGATCCCAGATCGCGATATCGGCATCGGCGCCGATCGCAATCGAGCCCTTGCGGGGGTGCAGATTGTAGATTTTGGCAGGCGCCGTGGACGTCAGCTCGACGAACTTTTCCAGGCCCAGCCGCCCCTTCGACACCATCGCGTCGAACAGCAGCGGCAGCCGCAGCTCCAGCCCCGGCAGGCCGTTCGCGACTTGCTTGAAATTCGGATTGGGACCGGCCCGCAGCTTGCCGGTCTCGTCGTAACGATACGGCGCATGATCGGAGGAAATGGTCTGGAGATCGCCGAGCGACAGCGCCTGCCACAGCGCCTCCTGGTCTGCATGCGTGCGCGGCGGCGGGCTGCACATCCACTTGGCGCCTTCCGCGCCGGGCTTGTCGAGATCGTTCGCGGTCAGGAACAGGTATTGCGGACAGGTCTCGGCGAAGACCTTCAGCCCCTGCCCGCGGGAGTCACGGATCACTCTGGCGCCTTCGGCGGTCGAGACGTGGAAGACCATGATCGGCTGATCGATCAGCGCGGCCATGCCGATCAGCCGCGTGAAGGCTTCGGCTTCGGAGACACGGGCATGACTGACGGCGTGGTATTTCGGCATCGTGTAGCCGCGCGCGAGCAGGCGCTTCACCATCCAGGCGATGATGCCGTGATTTTCGGCATGGGCGCACAGCATCGCGCCGGACTGGCGCGCGGCGAGCAGGATGTCGAGCAACGGCTCGTCGTCGACCTTGAGGCGGTCATAGGTCATGAAGATCTTGATCGAGGCGTGGCCCTGCTTCACCAGCGCGGGAATGTGCTCCTCGACCGTCTCCTTGGTCGCGTCCGCGATGATCATGTGAAAGGCGTAGTCGATCACGGCGCCCTTCTTCGCCAGCGCATGATAATCCTCCACCACCTGCGGCAGCTTCATGCCGACATGTTGGGCGGCGAACGGGATCACCGTCGTGGTGCCGCCAAAAGCGGCAGAGACAGTCGCGCTCTCGAACGTATCGGCGTTCATGATGCCGGCAGCGGACAGCTGCTCGATATGGGCGTGGCTGTCGACGCCGCCGGGCAGCACCAACTTGCCGCGCGCGTCGATCTCGCGCTTGGCCGCCGGAAGCCCGCGGCCGATCGCAGCGATGGTCTCGCCGGAGATGGCAACGTCGGCCTCGAACACGTCGGTGGTGGTGGCGACGCGTCCGCCGCGGATGATCAGGTCGTAGGTGGGTTCAGTCATGAGGCACTCCGTGATAGGCTTGGGGCAAATGCTCTCCATTTCGCAGGAAGACCATCATGTCCCGGCCGCGCATTCTCGTCATCAATCCGAACTCCAACCCCGCGGTCACGCAAGGGCTGGAGGACGCCTTGAGGCCGCTCGGTTTCGAGGGTGGACCGGAACTGGTCTGCCAGACGCTGGCCGAAGGTCCGTTCGGCATTGAGAGCCAGGCCGATGTCGACGGCGTCGCGATGCCGCTGCGACGGCTGGTGGAAGGTGACAACAGCTCGGCTGCCTTCGTCATCGCCTGCTACAGCGATCCCGGTCTTCAGGTCTGCCGCGAAGGCACCGAACGGCCCGTGTTCGGCATTGCCGAGTGCGGCGTGCTGACGGCGCTCGCCCGCGCCGAAACGTTCGGCGTCATCGCCATCGCGCAGCGCTCGATCCCGCGTCACATGCGCTATCTCAGGCAGATGGGACTGACCGATCGCCTCGCCGGCGAGCGGCCGCTCAATATGAGCGTTGCGGAGACCGCTTCGGGCGAAGGCACGCTGGCGAGGATGATCGACGTCGGCCGCGCACTGCGCGACCAGGACGGCGCCCGCGCCATCGTGATGGGCTGTGCCGGCATGGCACGGCACCGTCGCCCGCTCGAAGACGCGCTGGGCATCCCCGTGATCGACCCGACACAGGCGGCCGTCAGCATGGCGCTGGGTACGGTGCAGCTCTCGGCTCACTAGGCGTCCTTCAGCTCTTTGGCATCCTGCGCGCGCGCCATTGCGCATGGCTCTCGCGCGTCAGCGAAAAAACATCCCGCTGGGTGGTGTAGAGATTGCCGAACATGCGGCCGATCGGCCGGTAAGCGTCGAGATCGACATACATGTTGGCCTCATCCACAAGGCCCTCGCGGGCGTGAACCCTGAGCACCTCACCGACCAAGAGTTCTCGATCCGGAGAGAAGTTCAGCACCACATGGCGGCGGCATTCCAGCGCAAAGGGCGCAGCAGCGAGCCGCGGCACTTTCACGTCGACTGAGGGAAGAATCGCAAGCCCGGTCGCAGCGACCTCGCTGTCGCCGGAGGGGAAATCGACCGCGCAATCGTTCATCGCGACCGACAGCGCCTCGTCCACCATGTGCACGACGAACTCGCCGCCGCGATGGATGTTGCGGGTGGTATCCTTCGGGCTGTGATCCGGCTTGTGCTGAAGACCGAGCACGATCAGCGCGGGGCTCTCGGAGAACACATTGAAGAAGCTGAACGGGGCCGCATTGACCGCCCCGTTCTCGTCCAATGTCGTCACCAGCGCGATCGGCCGCGGCACGATTACGCCGCAGAGCAGCTTGTAGCGATCGCGCGGATCAAGCTCGCGCAAGGAAATGCCATGATCCGACATCGGCGTCATTTCTCCGGCGGCGGCACCGCGCCGGTTTGGCTGGTGATCAGACCGTAATGCTCGATCCGGCGATGCTGCGCGAAATTGAAGATCGTGGTCTTGCCGAAATTTGTGGCGTCGAGATCGCAGGGATGGACCAGAAGCTCGTCGTCCTCCGTCCTCGCTTCCGCGACGATCTCGCCGTTGGGATCGACGATCAGGCTGCCGCCGAACAGCGGATGGCCATCCTCATTGCCGGCCTTGGCCACCGCGACGACCCAGGTCGAATTCTGATAGGCGCCGGCCTGCACGGAGAGGCGGTTGTGAAACAGGCGCTTCTCGACGCCCTCCTCGCTTCGCTCCGCATTGACGGAGGGCGTATTGTAGCCGATCAGCACCATCTCGACACCTTGCAGGCCCATGACGCGATAGGTCTCCGGCCAGCGCCGGTCGTTACAGATCGCCATGCCGATGATGCCACCCAGCTCGCGCCAGACGTTGAAGCCGAGATCGCCCGGCTCGAAATAGCGCTTCTCCAGATGCTGGTGCGAGCGCTTGGTGTCGTACTCCACATGGCCCGGCAGATGGACCTTGCGATATTTGCCAACGATCTTGCCAGACTTGTCTGTCAGGATCGCCGTGTTGAAGTGATGGCCGTCCGGCGTCAGCTCCGCATAGCCGAAGTTCATTGCCATCCGGTGCTGCGCCGCGCGCTCGAACAGCGGCTTCGTCGCCGCGTTCGGCATCTCGCGCTCGAACCAGATGTCGAACTCGGCGCGGTCCTCCGCGTACCAGCGCGGGAAGAACGTCGTCAGTGCCAGTTCCGGATAGACGATAAGGTCGGCGCCTTTGGCCTTGGCTTCGTCCATCAGCGCGATCATGCGCTTGACCACGGCCTCGCGGCTATCGGCCTTCTGGATCGGGCCCATCTGGGCGGCGGCAACATTGACGATACGCATCAGCGATTTCCCGGTGATCTCTTGGAGGAAGTGAAAGCTTCAACGAATTGCCGGCGCCTGCAACATAACGCGGCACCGCCGATGGTTTCCAGCCGGATGGGCTGGACGGCTTGCAAGCCGTGATCGGCGCTCATCGGTGCTCCTCGTCGGCAATATCGAGGCCATGGTCGAGCGCATCCAGAAGCTGGTCCGCCTCGCGGTCGGAAATGACGAGTGGCGGTGCCAGGAACAGCGAAACCTGCTCGCCGCTGGTTCCGATCACCGCGCCGGCTTCCAGCGCCCGCGTCGCGACGCGCGAGGCGATCGGATCTTCGGTAGTGTCGGCGCGCCAGGAGCGCCAGTCCGGTCCGTGCAGCTCCACCGTCCAGTGCAGCCCCTGCCCCGCCACGCGCTGCACGCTGGGGTGTTTCTGAGCGATCGCAAGCAAGCGGCGGCTGAACAGCTTCTCGAGGCTCTTCACATGCTCGAGAATATTGTCTTCGCTGACAACCTTCAGGTAGGCGCTGACCGCGGCCATGCTGATCGGATGGCCGCGCAAGGTGCCGTAATTCTGCCAGCTCGTGCCCTTCAATCGCTCGACGATCTCCTTCGATACCACGACCGCCGCCACCGCAGCCGCACCGCCGCCGAGTGACTTTCCGAGCGTCACGATATCAGGACGGCTTTGCGAGCCCTGAAACGCGAACCAGCGCCCCGCGCGCCCTGCACCGGTGACGACCTCGTCCGCGATCCAGTATGATCCAGCCTCTCGCGCGCAGCGGGCGACTTCGTCCTGATAGGCGCCGTCGTAATAGATGCCGCCCTGGGTGTAGTCGATGATCGTCGCCGCGGTATCCGACAACAGACGCCTGGCGTCGGCCAGATATTCGCTCGGTGGCTTGCTGTTGGCCGGTCCACCGTAGATTGCGCCATCCGGCGCCGGCAGGATTCGCACCGGCGCCATCGGCGCCGGCAGCTTCGAGCCGCCTGCATGCACCGCGAGTCCGCCGTGCCATTGCGGCTGCACCGTCATGCTGCGCGACAGACCCGTGATGCCGTGATAGGCGCGCTCGCGCGTCGCCAGCGCGGAGCGCTGCGTCATGGCCTGGCAGAGCGACAGCGCCATGTCGTTAGCCTCGCTGCCGCTGATGCAGAAGCGCACCGCGCCGACCCAATCGTCCTCGCCCTTGAACGCAATGGCCATCAGATCGTCGGCGGCCTGCTCGCGACCGACCCAGGTCCAGCCCTCGTTGACCACGGGCGTGTCCGCCGCCCGGCGGATCGCCTCCACCATCGCGGGATGACGGTGACCGAGACCGCCGCCGGTGTTGCTGCCGTCGATGAGCTTGCGGCCGTCCGCAAGATGAAAATAGACGCCCTCGCCGCCGACCACGGCCATGGGCGCGCTGTCGCCCGCGTTCAGCCCGGTTCGCAACAATCTGCTCATCGCAATCCCTTCACTCCGCAACTTCAGCGCCGTAGCCACCGCCGCCGCAAGTCTCGACGGTGACGAGATCGCCTTGCTGCAGCACGAGGTTGGATTTGCCGTCGATCGCGACGTTGGCGCCCTGCCTGACAAGCGAGATGCGACAGGCCTTGCCGGGTTCACCGCCCTGCATCCCGAATGGCGGAATCACCATGCGCTCGATGCAGGTCGTCAGATGCATCGAGGGCGCCAGAATGCGGTAGGCACGCACGACACCATCGCCGCCGCGGTGGGCGCCAGCGCCGCCGGATTGCCGGCGAATGGACTGCTGCTCGAGGCGGATCGCGTAGTTCGCCTCGATCACCTCGACCGGCGTGTTGGAGGTGTTGGACAGATGCACCCGGGTCGCCGAGATGCCGGCCCGATCGTGCCGCGCGCCTTCGCCGCCCCCGTGGACCTCGTAGAGCATCTTCCAGGAACCGTCCTGCCGCGGCTGCGCAAAGAACAGGACGCCCGCGGTGGTCGCGCCGCCCGCGGACAATCGTTCGGGGATGGTATCCTGCATGGCGCGGAAGATCGCATCGACGATGCGCATCGACGTCTCGTGGTTGCCCGCGGCGACGGAGGCCGACCAACCCGGCTCCAGGATCGAGCCCGGGCGGGTGACGATGGTCAGGGGGCGGAGCGCACCGGCATTCTGCTGCATGTCGCGCCCGCTCATGATGCGCGCGGCATAGGCGACGGCCGAGCGCGCCATGAACGGCGTCGTGTTGCAGAAATTCGAGACGCGGTCGCAGCTCCCCGAAAGGTCGAAGGTCGCCTCGTCGCCGGCAATGGTAATCCTGACGTGGATACGCGCGGGCGCGTCGTTCACGCTGCCGTCGTCGAGATGGTCTTCGCCCTCGTAGACCCCGTCCGGCAACGCGCGGATAGCCTCGCGCATCTCGATTTCGGAGAGGTCGTGCAGGCGCGACTGCGTCGCGGTGAACACCGCCTTGCCGTGCTCGCGGCAGAGGTCGACGATGCGCCGCTCGCCGGCCTTGGTCGCCGCGATCTGCGCGAGCAGATCGCCCTCACAGGATTCGGCGTCCCGAACATTGGCCTTGAGCAATTGCACGATCGGCGCGTTGATTCCGGCCGCGGTCGCGATCAGCACTGGCGGAATGCGCATCGCCTCCTGAAACGTGTCGATGGCTTTTGCAAAATAGCTGCCGGGCCAGGTGCCGCCGATATCCGGCCAGTGCGCGAGGCTGACCGCGAACGCCACGATCTCGCCATCGACAAAGACAGGGCGGACGACCTTGACGTCGTTGAGATGATTGCCGCCGAGCGCGCCGACATTGTAGATCAGCACGTCACCGTCGTTCAGGCTGTCGCGCGGCACCACCTTCAGCAATTCGGGGACCGTGTAAGCCATCGCGCCCAGATGGATCGGGATGTCGCGGCCCTGCCCGACCAGGCCGCCATGGCCGTCCGTGATCGCCGACGACAAATCGCCGGCCTCGCGCAGCAGCGGCGAGCGCGCCGAGCGCGTCATCACCAGGCTCATCTCCTCGGCCGCAGCCGAGAGTCCGTGCCGGATGATTTCGACGACGAACGGATCGAGCTTCACGTTGCCCTCCGCGTCAGGAACAAATTGCCTGAAACGTCCGGCCTCGCCTGCCAGCCCGGCGGCACCACCACCGTCGACCACGCGTCTTCGATGATGGCCGGGCCACTGACGGTGTCGGCCAGCGATGCGCGGTCGATAATCCCTGTCGCGATGTCGTGGAAGCCGTCGAACGAGCAGAGGCGCGTGCCTGATGACAGCGCCCTCGCCGCCGTCGCCGGCCGGCCCACCACCGTTGTCGACGGCCGACGCGCCTGTACCCGCACGGATTCGATGACGCAGGGCTCGCTCGTCGCATAGCCGAAGAGTTCGTGATGCCGCGCCAGAAAATCGCTCTTGAGCCTGATCACGTCGAGCGGCAGTGCGAGCGGGACTGGAATGGCGTCGTTCTGCGCCGCGTAACGCATCAGCGCCACCAGCTCGACTTCGATCTCCGCCTTCGCGACACCGTTGGCGATCAGGGGCGCCGACGCATCGTCAATGAGCGTCCCAATGCGCTCAGATACGCGCACGAGATCGATGCCGTCGAGATCGGCGCGCAGGGTCTGCTGCTGCAGGAAGCTGAAATCGGCGGTGAGACAGCCCAGCGCCGAGAACGCGCTCGATGCGCTGGGCACGACGACCTGCGCAATCCCGTAGAGATCGGCGAGGCCCGCAGCATGCATGGGGCCGCCGCCGCCGAAGGCGAGCAGCGTGCAGTCGCGCCCGTCGATGCCGCGCTCGACCGTGACGCGGCGCAGCGCGCGGGCCATCGTCGCGTTGGCGACCTTGATGATGCCGAGCGCCGTTTCGGTCAGGCTCAGCCCCAACGCCCGCGCGATCGGCGCGATGACGCGCTTGGCCGCATCGATGTCGATGCCGATGCGGTCGCCAAGCTTCGTTTCGGGATTGAGATAGCCGAGCACGGCATTGGCGTCGGTGATGGTTGGCTCGCTGCCGCCGCGGCCGTAGCAGGCCGGACCCGGCTCGGAACCGGCACTCTCCGGCCCGACCGTCAGGCCACCCGGGCCGTTGCGCACGATCGATCCGCCGCCCGCCCCGATGGAGTGAACCGCAAGCATCGGCTGGCGCAGCGGCTTGTCGCCGAGCATGCGGCCGTCGGTCATCTCGGCCTGGCCGTCGACGATCAGGCACACGTCCGTCGTGGTGCCGCCCATGTCGAAGGTGAGCATGCGCGGCGTGCCGAGCTGGCGCGCGATGCTGACCGACGCTGAGACGCCGGCGGCCGGGCCCGACATTGCCATCACAAGCGGGCGACGTTTCACCGCGGAGATCGGGATCATGGCGCCGGCGGAATGGAACACCTGCAGGCCGGGGCCAATCGGCAGGCGTTGCTCCAGCTCGCTCAGATACTCGACCGCAATCGGCATCGCGGCCGCGTTGAACACGGTCGCCGAGGTCCGCTCATACTCGCGTGCCTCGGGGTTGACCTCATGTGACAGCGAGACATGGGCGACGACGTCCTTGAGGCGCTCGCCGAGCATTTTTTCGTGCACGGGATTGGCATAGGCGTGAAGGAGAGCCACCGCGACGCTCTGAACGCCGGTCTCCTTCAGCCAGGCCACCAGGCGCTCGATCTCCGCTTGTTCCAGCGGCTTCAGCACCCGTCCCTCGTGATCGAGGCGCTCGGCGAGCCCGAAGCAGCGCTCAGGCGGCACGAGCGGCGGCGATTTCGGCGGAATGTCGAGACGGTAGAGATCGCGGCGGCGATAACGCGCGATCTCGAGCACATCGGCAAATCCCTCGGTCGCGACCAGCGCCACCTTCGGCAGTCGGCCCTCGACGATGGCGTTGGTCACGCGCGTGGTGCCGTGGACGAAGCGCCTGACCTCGCTTCTGCGCAGGCCCACCGCCTCGATCGCCTCCAGCATCGCCTGAACCGGAGCGTCGGGGCGCGACGGCACCTTTGCAATCCGCGCCTCCGATGAATCGCGCCGGATCGCGATGATATCGGTGAAGGTGCCGCCGATATCGGTGCCGACCTCCCAGTGATTTTCGGAGGAGCTCATGTGCGGGGGCAGCGACGGATGAGGTCCGAACCGGACGCCGGGCTGTTACCGTCCATCGCGACATCCAATGCCCAACCGAGAGCGCTCATCATGCATCCCTTGTCTTGCCATTGTCCGCGAGTGTGCGACAGAGCGGTCAGGTGGGGATAGAGCCAGGTTTGTCGCAAACCGCCGGGCCGGCGCCGCGAGCTGCAAGTTCGGTTGCACGTTTTGGTGCAGCAGTGCCCGCGCGGAGAGCATGCAGATGTCGACTGCTGGACACCAGCAGAGTGCATCGCACCACGGATTTTTCGGCGCAAACCGTCACGTCCGTTGCACTGCAATCCGAACATCCAAAATCACCTGTCTAATTTGCAGGCGATCGAGGGGCGCTGCGCGAGGTTCGGATGCCCATGAGCTATGCACGGCAGGCGGCTCAGCCTTTCTTTATTGTACGGTCAGTAAGCGAGGATATCGTCCGGTCCAATCGATGGGCGACAGCGCAGCCATCCGTTGGGACCAGCTCGTTAGAAACCATCGAGATTCGGACATCCTGCGTTGAAAGTCGCGATCGCGGGCCAGATATTGCCTGAACCCGCCAGTCATGTTCGGATCGACCATCGCCTGCATGCCCTTCTTCCGGCTCAACGACGACCATATGAACCCCGATGATCTCGGGGATTTCGATCCTGAAACCGTGCCGCGCACCGTCGCCGCGTTCGGGGGCCACATGGTCACCAAGGGCATGGAGCTGGCCATGCACGAGCATCGCAAGGACGAGCTCGTCCTGTCCGTGCGTGGCATCGTCAGGCTGGAGGCCGGACACGGCGTCTGGATCGTCCCGCCGCGCTGTGCGGTGTGGATTCCCGGCCATGTTCCGCACAGCGTCAGCGTCGCTGGCGACGTCGAGATGCATTGCCTGTTCGTCGAACCGGATGCGGTGCCGGCACTCCCGCGGCAATGTTGCACGCTGACGATCTCGCCCTTGCTCGAGCATTTGCTGGTGCACGCCACCCACATGCCGGTCATGTACGATCCCGACGGCGCCGACGGCAGGATCGCCGCGGTGCTACTCGACCAGCTGTCGCTGGCCCCCGCCGAAGAGCTGCGATTCCCCATGCCGGCCGATGCCAGGCTGCGCCGGATCGCCAGCGCGATGATGACCGATCCTTCCGATCGCGCGACGATCGAGGATTGGAGCCGGCGCATGGCCGTCGCCCCGCGCACCCTCACCCGCATCCTGCAACGCGAGACCGGCATGAGCTTCGGCCGCTGGCGCCAGCAGCTCCACATCCTGATCGCGCTTCAGCGCCTCGACCAGGGCGCATCGGTCCAGGCCGTGGCGCTCGATCTCGGCTATGAGGGGGCCAGCGCCTTCGTCACCATGTTCCGCAAGGCACTGGGCAAGCCACCGGCGCGATATCTGGCCGAACGACGCATCGGCGCACACTGACCGGAATTCGCAATCGATTGTCCCGTTCGCGGAATGCGGTCTGAGGGACCATTTCGTATCCAGGCTCCGAAGCGCCCGGCGGGCGCATCGCAAGGAGCCGACCGACATGGATTCACTCAGCAAGGGCGTCGTCGCCGACGTCCTCCATCGTCTTCGTCAGGAAGCGGAGATCGCCGACGGCCAACTGATGCAAACCTTCGCGAACGAAGCGAAGAGCCGGGATGAGATCATCAGCAAGGCCATCGCGGCCGAGAGCCGCGATCTGAACGAAGTCTATCGCGGACTTGCGGACAATTTCCTGAGCGTCTCTCCGCGGTTCGGACGCTTCCTCTACATGTGCGTCCGCGCCTCCAAGGCACAGCGCATCGTCGAGTTCGGCTCCTCGATGGGGATTTCCGCGATCTACATGGCGGCGGGCTTGCGCGACATCGGTGGCGGCCGCCTGATCGGGACCGATCTCGAACCCGGCAAGATCGAGCGGGCGCGGGCGAATCTTGCCGCCGCGGGGCTCGCCGACCTCGTCGAGTTCAGGCACGGCGATGCGCGCGAAACGCTCAGCTCCGGCCTTGGCGACAAGATCGACATGGTGATGCTCGATGGCGCTTTCA
This sequence comes from Bradyrhizobium sp. CCBAU 11430, assembly GCF_028128855.1. Taxonomy (NCBI): domain Bacteria; kingdom Pseudomonadati; phylum Pseudomonadota; class Alphaproteobacteria; order Hyphomicrobiales; family Nitrobacteraceae; genus Bradyrhizobium; species Bradyrhizobium sp. CCBAU 11430. The sequence continues at coordinate 63,046 of NZ_LBJV01000007.1, read as the reverse complement.
CTCTTTATCTTCCCATTCTCAGGCTGCTGGAGCCGCACTTGAAGCGCGGCGCGCTCATCGTCGGCGAGAACGCGCTCGAGGAAGCCTCGGGCTATATCGACTACGTGCGCGATCCCGAGAACGGTTACCTCTCACTGTCGCTGCCGTTCGAGCCGGGACGCGGCAACGAATTCACGATCAAGACCAGATGATAGGCATGGCGGTGAACCCTGCGATGGAGCCAAACTTGAACGAGCCCGCTCACGAGCCACAAACGTCCGAGCCATCGCGGGCACCGCAGGGACGGGTCACGCGGATGTTGCTGCGATGGCTGATGCGCCCTGCGCGCGTTGCCGGCATCAAGACGCTCTCGCCGCACTTCCGGCTCGTCGAGCTCGAAGGCGAAGCGCTCAGAAACGTCGCCTGGGCGGCCGGCGACAAGATCCAGGTCGCGATGGGCTCGGGCCTGAGCGCGCGCACCTATACGCCGATGTGGTGGGACGCCGGCAACGGCAGAACGCGGCTGCTGGCCTTTGCACATGGCGAAGGCCCCGGCAGCCGCTGGGCTAGCAGTTTGCGCGAAGGTGACAGTTGCCAGTTCTTTGGTCCACGCCGCTCGCTCGACCTTGCCGACCTCCAAGCGCCCATCGTTCTGTTCGGCGATGAAACCTCGTTCGGCCTTGCGGCGGCGTTGCGCGACAGCCTGCAGGCTGGCGGCGCGCTCCATCTGTTCGAAGCCGCTGATATCGCGGAGTCGAGACTTGTGCTGGACTCCATCGGCCTCGGCCACGCCAGGCTAATGGCACGCAGCGCCGATGACACCCATCTTGCAACCGCCGAATCCGAGTTGCTCCGCCTTGCCGCAAACGGCGCACGGTTCGTCCTGACCGGCAAGGCATCCTCGATCCAGCGCGTCGGCCGCGCCTTGAAGGCCGCCGGCGTCGCATCATCGCGGATCAGGGCAAAAGCCTATTGGGCACCGGGCAAGACCGGCCTGGACTAGAGAGGAGCCGATAGAACCGCCGGCCGTTGGTCAAGACACGCGGTCTCGGTCAGGACCGCAGACGCCGCCAGCCAATCGCGATCCCGGTGACGGAGAACGCCAGTCCCAACGCACACAGTCCAACGATAAGGGTATCGCGCAGACGTGGATGCGCCAGCAGGACCGGAAAATCGAGCGTGTGGAGCGCGCTGTAGAACCAGCGGTAGGCTCGCCGCGAGGCATCCAGCCTTTGCAGCATACTGCCATCGGCACCGTCGATATCGAACCAGAGGTCGCCGCAGCGCAAGCGGTAGACGGGCGCACCGGGAATAGCCGATTGCGCGGGGTAGTCGTCGTTGCCAGCAAGAACGGACGGCGCGCCGCAGCCGGCGGCGAGGCGCGCCACCAGATTCTGGATCTCATGCACGTCCAGAAATTCCGTTGGTCCATCGCGGGGCGCGTCCCCTGCCTTGATCAAGACCTGACGGTCGAGGCCCACCCGGTCGCGCCGGTAGACAGTGCCGTTGAAGGCAAACCATTCGATCTCCCGGGCCGAGGGCGATATCGGCTGCCGATCGAGCCATGAGGCAGCCGCCCAATCAGGCAACGCGTTCATCACGCCGGATTCGGCCGCGGTCAATTGTCCGCGCGAGAACAGCCGGCCGTGATCCATGGAGAGCCAGCCGCTGAGACTCCATGTCAGCACGAACATTGTTGCCGTGAGGCCAATGACGTGGTGCAACGCGTGCCAGCCACGATAGGGCGAGGACATCCGGCGCCCTCGCAGCTGCACTCGCGCGATCCCGAGCACCGCGCCAAGCATCGCCGCGATCAAGGCCAGCAAGGACAGCGTCCAGACGACGCGATCCCACAGCGACCAATTGCTTCTCAGGACTGTCGGGTAAATCCAGTGCAGCACACTGCCGGCCCAATTCCAGCCCCGCTCGCGCCGCCTCGTGTCCAGGACGATCTCGCCGGTGGACGAGGAGACATAGACTTCCGTCCCGGCGGCATCGCCGAGCGCCACACGAAACAGCGGCCGGTGGCGATCGAAGCCGTTCGGCACGCTCCACTGATCATGGTCCGAGAGCGCAACGACCGCGGCCCGCGCGGCATCGGGCCCGCGATTGCGCCCGTGCTCCCGCGCGATGGCAAGCGCGGTATCGGCAATCGCGACCGACGCATCGCCTCCGTCGGAGGCGCGGACCGCGCGCACGCGCGATGATCCCGACACGATGTAGACCGCTGCATCGCTCCGCTGGATCAGCCGGACGTGCACGGCGCCCGCGACCCCGCTCGCAGCGACCGCCTCCACAACCGGGATCCTCGCCGCTCCGCGATCCACCGGCGCAAGGCCGGCAAACCGTTCCGCTTCCGTCAGCGACGGAAACGGAACGAAGTGCATCACGATCCCCGTCGCAAACCACATCGCGAACAGCAGGCAGAACGCGATCCCGAGCCAGCGATGCGTAACGACGATCGCGCTCATCATCCGTTCAGCGCCCTACCATTTGAACGCGGCCGAGAGCTCATAGGTGCGCGGCGCACCGAGGAGGATCTGGTCGGGATAGAATGGATCGCCCCAGATCGCATAGCGCTTATCGGTGATGTTGCGCACGCGGAAGGTCAGGCGGGCCTGGTCGACCGCGTTGAATACCGTCTTGGGGATATCGACGAAGGCGTAGACGTCGGCGACGGTATACGCCTTCATCGTCACGACATTGGCATCGGTGTTGTAGCGGTCGCCGACATGGCGGCCGGTGATGCCGAGCTCCACCGGCCAGGGCGTGAAGAAGCGCCAGGATGCACCCGCATTCGCCACGATGCGCGGCACGTTCGGCGGCGTATTGCCGGAGAACGAGCCGCCGACGAAATTGTAGTCGGCATAGCGGGCGTCGACATAGGCGATGTTGCCCCACAGACGCAGTGGATCGATCGGACGGACCGAAGCGGCGAGCTCGACGCCCTTCGACTCCTGTCGCCCGGCGATGTTGAGCGCCATGCCGCCGGCCGCGGCATAGACGTTCTTGCGCACGATGTCGTAGGCCGAGAAAGACCACTCCGCCCTGTTGTCCCAGAACAGGTGCTTGACGCCGGTCTCGTAGGTACGCGAGGTCGTCAGGTCGAGCGGCTGGGTCGGCGACAACAGGAAGCTGGTGTTCGCGGAGACGTCGGCGCCGGTGGCGTACTGGCTGAAGAAAGTCATGCCGGGCACGACCTCCCACGTATAGCCGATGCGGCCCGTCACCGGCGCCCAGTCTTTCGTGAACGGGAAGCCCGCGTTCACCAGGCCGGCGGCATCCGTCGAGTTGCGATCGAGCCCGATATGCTCGACGCGCAGGCCGCCGATCAGCGCGAAGGTCCGCGTCAGCTTCAGCCGGTCCTCGAACGACAGCGCCTCGTTGTCGATACGCGCGGTCTGCTGCTTGGTCGTGAGCAGACCGTAGAAGCCGCGGTTGGGATCGACCAGCGAAACATAATCGTTCGGGAAGTTTGCCGCGCCCGGCCTGACGAAGTCGAGATAGCTCGACGACAGCGTCGTGACCAGCCGGTTGTCGAAGCCTGCGATATTCGTGTCCCAGATCAAATCGGTGATGTTGCCGACGAGGCGCTGGCTGTGCGCGACATAGAAGCGCTCGCGATACACCTGGTTGTTGGTGGAATCGAACGCCTCGATCTCGTTGTTGAACCAGGTGCGCTCCGCACCGTAACCATAGGCCTGACTTTTCAGCGTCAGGTCCGGCGCCAGCTTCAGCTCGAAACCGCCGCGCAGCCACACCTCCTGCGCGACATTGCGGTTGTCGAGGACATTGTAGTTGGTATTGAAGGTGCGGTCGTCGATCGTGACAGCCCCAAGATCAGTCCTGTTGAAGTAGTTGCCGGAGACGATCCCCGTCGTCGCGTGCGATCCACTGAAAGCGATCGGCACCAGCGGCGCGCCCCAATAGGCTTTCGAGCGATCCTCGCGATACTCGATCGCGCCCCAGATCTTGAGACTGTCCGAGATGCGATAGTTGAGCTGGCCCGACACATCGAGCATCTTGGTATTGGTGTCGTCGGCAAAGCCGTTGAGCGCCGAACTGCTGATGTCGAAGCGGTAGTCGAGGCCCTGCACATTGGTGCTGCCGCCCGAGCCGTAATGCGCGCGGAACGAATTCAGCGAATCCCAGGAGAAATCAGCTTCGTTCCGGATCGCTCCCGTGTGCGGCTGCTTGGTCACAAAATTGATCGCCCCGCCGGCGGCGCCCTCGCCCGAGATCAGCGATGCCGGGCCCTTCAGGAATTCCACGGCTTCCAGATTGGCGGTGTCCATGATCCGCGAGGTCATGTTCTGCGGACCGATCTTGATGCCGTTGTAGAGCGTGTTGATCTGGCTGTTGGTGAAGCCGCGCATCGAGAAGGCGGAAGGCTCGGCCGGATTATCGCCGGAGGTGACGCCGACCGCCCCCTGCGCCACGTCGGACACGGTGCGATAACCCTGCTCGCGCATGGTCTCCGCGGAGATCACCTCGACGGTCGCGGGCGTCTCGCGCACCGTCAGGCCGAGCCGCGAGGCGCTTTCGGCCACGGCATTGCTGTTGAGCGGCGTCGGGGGTGCCGCAGTCGGCACGGCAGGCTTCGGCATCGCTGCTGCGGTCGCCGGCCTGCGCGCTGCTGCGCGGCGCGTGCTCTGCGCCTCCCGGCCGGCAGGCTTGGCCTGCTTGCGGGATTGGGCCGGCGACACCTCGACCGGCGGCAGGGGCTCTCGGGCCTGCTGCGCCAGCGCAGCGGGCGGATCGAGAGCGGCAAAGGATGTGAGTGCCGCGGAGGCGAGCAGGAATTTTCGCGGTCGTACGATACGGATGGAAGACACGGTTTCGGGCCTCGGTATGACGTCAGTGGCACGTCACAGCGAACGAGGTCTCACCTTTTGGCCCTTCAGCCGTCCGATGAAGCCGAATGTCTGTACTCCCCGACCGACATCTTCGCGTGTGACCACGGCTGACGGCAGGTCTCCTGGCTCGCGGGTCATCACCACTTCGTCGCCTTCCCGGGACCGAGGACCCAGTGGCTTCTGACGAAGGATTATCCGCTCACAGTTGCGGGGGCAGCCACGGCGTTGGGGACAATGTCCCCGCACCGTATTCCCTTTTCATCCCCTCTCGGGGAAACCGTCGCGAGCATCTAGGATTACCATCACAACAGAGTCAATGTGCCAGTTGCGGCGTTATGGCCACAACGACCAACTTCCTTGGAGATGAGCATGGAAGGCGAGACCTTCCTCTGGTTGATACGGCACGCGCCCGTCGCGGGCGTCACAGGCACGATCCACGCGTCCGACGCGCCGGCCGATCTCAGCGATCGCGCGCAACTGGACGCTGTGCGACGGCACCTGCCACCGGATGCCGCCGGCTATGCCAGCCCGTCGCGGCGTACGGTCGAGACGGCGCGCGCGCTGGGCCTCGAGCCGGAGCCCGTCAGTGAATTCCGCGAGCAGGATTTTGGTGACTGGACCGGCCATCGCCATGACGAACTCGAGGCGACCCGCGGTGAGGCCTATGCGCAGTTCTGGAACGATCCAGCTGGCGGACGACCGCCGGGCGGCGAGAGCTTTGCGGATCAGGTCGCGCGTGTCCGGCTGGGCCTGTCGCGGATCGCAGCCGGATCGGCCACGCTCGTCGTGCATTCCGGCACCATCCGCGCCGCGCTCTGCATCGCGCTGGACCTGACGCCGACGGCGGCCTTGCGCTTCGTGGTCGATCCGCTGTCGCTGACCCGGATCGATCGCCTCCTGAGCGGCTGGCGCGTCGTCTCCGTCAATCAGCGGATCAGTTAGGACGATCCGGCACATTGGCCTGCGCAAACGTCGCCATGCCGTTGTGGAGGCTGCAGGCGAGGCGCACCAGCGGCAGCGCGATGGCGGCGCCCGATCCCTCGCCGAGCCGGAGATCGAGGCTGATCAACGGCTGCACGTTCAGCGCGCGCAGCACCAGCCGATGCCCTTGCTCCGCCGATTGATGCGACGGCAGCAGGAACGGCTGGCACGACGGATTGAGACGTGCCGCCGCCAGCGCCGCCACCGATACGATGAAGCCATCGATCAATACAGGGATGCGGCGCTGCGCGGCCGCGATGATCGCACCTGAGATCGCCGCGATCTCCAGGCCGCCAACGGCGCATAGGATTTTTTCCGGCGAAGCGCCGCCAACGCCGTGACGCGCGATCGCAGCATCAATCACACGGGCCTTGTGCGCGCGCCCCGCCGCATCGATCCCGGTGCCGCTCCCCGCAATCTCTTCGGCGCTGATGCCGAGCAGGCCCGCCGCGATTGCCGCCGAGGTCGTGGTGTTGCCGATCCCCATCTCGCCGAAGATCAGGAGATCAGGCTGATGGGCAGCCGCACGTGCGACGGCGCGCTGGCCGGCCTCGAACGCATACCCCAGCTCGGCGGGTGCGAGAGCGGCTTCGACGCTGAAATCGCGTGTGCCGTGGCGCGGCTTGTCGGTGACGATTCCTGCCATCTCGTCCTGCGCCAGCGTGCCGGCGTCGACCACCTCCAGGCTCGAGCCAAGCTCGCGCGCCAGCACCGAGATCGCGGCGCCGCCGGCGGCGAAATTCGCCATCATCGCGATAGTCACGGCTTGCGGATAGGCCGATACGCCCTGCGCGACGATGCCGTGGTCGCCGGCGAAGATGATGATCGGCACCCGTGCGGCACGCGGCTGTTCGGTCGCCTGCAGGCCCGCAAGCTCGATTGCGAGCTGCTCGAGCCGGCCGAGCGCGCCGGTCGGTTTTGTCAGTTGCGCCTGCCGCGCAATCGCCGCCTCGCGATGGGCCGCGGAGACATCGGGGCAGTTCTGGGGGACCCATTCGGGGAGCATGCTGCCTCGCTTAACGTGCGCGCTTGAGAATGTAGCTGTCCATGATCCAGCCGTGCCGCTCGCGCGCTTCCTGCCGCGCCGCGACGATGCGCGGGCCAACCTCGGCGAGCGCGCCGGACATGATGATCTGGTCGGGCATGCCGAGATAGGCGCCCCACCAGATCTGCAAGCCCCGCTGATCGAGCGATTGAAACGCCGTGCCGCCGTCGAGCATCACCACCACGGTATCGACATCTTGCGGCCAGCCGCCTTCGCGCAAGCGCCGCCCCGTCGTGACCAGAAAAGGCTCGCCGATGTCGTTGAGCGGCAGCGCATGCGCCGCGCACAGCGCCTGGATCGAGGTGATACCGGGCACGACCTCGATCGTCGGCAACGGATTGAGCCGTCGTGCAATGCGCAGCGAGGAGTCATAGAGCGAGGGATCGCCCCAGATCAGCAGCGCAACCTTGCCTTCGCCTTCGAGATGGTTTGCGATCGCTTTCGACCAGGCCGCGGCAACCGCATCATGCCAATCGTCCACGCCCTTGCGATAGTCAGCTTCACCAGCGTCGCGCACGGGAAGATCGAATTCGGCAATGATTGTCTTGTCGCTGGTGAGCACGTCCGCGCAGATCGTCCGCCTGAGATCGGCGAGATCGGACTTCGCCGTCCCCTTGCGCGGGATCAGGACGAGATCAGCGGCGTTGATCGCTCGAACAGCCGCGCGCGTGAGCTGGTTGGGATCGCCGCAACCGATGCCTATCAGGGAGAGCGTGAACATCGCGAACGCGACGGGCGGCCCTTGCGGCCGCCCGCTCGCTTGTCTCTCAGGCCGCGTTGTGCAGGCGCGGGGTGACGAGGCCGGGCGCGGTGACGCCGCGCAGCGACTTCGCCAGTGCCAGCACCGCGAGATCGGCGAGCGGCTCGATCACGATGACCAGCGCATAGGACGCCGCGAACGTCGCGATGTTGGCGAGATTGGTCATGGCAAAACCGGAGCCATAGAGCGCCCAGAACGCCACCCAGGCGATCACACCGGCCTGATAGGTCGTCGAAAGCGCCAGGGCCTGCCGATACTTCAAATCAACATAGGCGGTGTTGCGCGAAATGATCCGTGTGGCGATCGCCTGAATCGCGAACAGCGGCACCAGCAGCGTGGTGATGTTCATGCCGTATTGCGGGATGTCAGCGGGCTCGAAGAACACGCCCTGGAGCAGCAGACCGAACGCAAGGCCGAAGGCCGCAGGCGCCGCGCCGAACAGCAGGAACAGTGTCGAGCCGAGAATGAAGTGCACCTCGGAGACGCCGACCGGGAAGTGCGGCAGGATCTCGAAGAAGGTGAAGACGAGGACTGTGGTGGCGAGCGTCCGCGCCGCGAACGACGTGATGCCCTGCTCACGCACGGTCTCCACCGCGAGCTTCAGCGCAACGCCGCCTGCGGCGATGCCGGTTGCGTAACTCAACACGAGCTTGGCGCCCGTCACTATGCCGGGTTCGATATGCATGGCTCAATTTCCTTCCTGCCGTCACACCCGACGGCCTTGGCCTCAAAACGTGCAGGGCCGGTCTCCTGGCTCGCGGTTCCCCGGGATTTCCGGCCTTCCCGGACCTTGCGGCCCAGTGGCTGATCGGAGTCCCTCACCGCTTACAGTCGCGGGGGCGGCTGGGGTTTTGGGCGCCGCAACTGGGTCCGCCCATCCCCATTCCCGATTATGCTCCGGCGCTTTGCGCCGCGTCGAGCACCATGCCTCTCTTGTGTGCCCCTTTCGCTGAGCCTGCGTCAAGGGGCGAACGGCGGCCAGGGCCGTCATGACGGATAATCCCCCGCCAGCGCCCCAAACAGGATCACGGCGGCCGTCGAGGCGGCGCCGCCGCGCGCAAGCTGCTCGGCAAGCTCGGCGATGGTGGTGCGGACCAGCCGTTCGTCGGGGCGTCCGAGGGATTCGGCGAACAATGCCGGCGTGGTTGGGGCGAGGCCGTGCGCGATCAATTTTGCAGCAAGCGCTGGGAAGGTGCGCCGGCCCATATAGACCACGGTCGTCGCTTCCGGGTCGGCCAGTGCCCCCCAGTTCAGGTTAGGCGGCAACGCGCCGGTGACATCAGCCCCGGTCACGAACTGCACCCGGCGCGAGGTATGGCGCCGGGTCAGGGGAATGCCGGCTTGCGCCGCGGCAACGCAGGCCGATGTCACGCCGGGAACGATCTCGTAGCCGATGCCGGCCTCACGCAGCGTCTCAAGTTCTTCCTCGAGCCGGCCGAAAATGCCGGCGTCGCCCGACTTGAGCCGCACCACGCGTGCGCCTGTCGCCGCATAGTCGACCAGCAGGCGGTTGACGTGGTGCTGCTTGGTCGAGGGACGCCCTGCCCGTTTCCCCACCGCGACGAGATTGGCGCCTGGCCGGGCGAGATCGAGGATCGCGCCAGAGGCAAGATCGTCATAGAGCACGACGTCGGCTTCGCGCAGCCGCGCGGCGCCCTTGAGCGTGAGAAGCTCGGGGTCGCCGGGCCCGGCGGAGATGAAGGAGACGAATCCGCTCACCGGTCCTCCGCGATCAGATGAAAGAAGGTGCCGGTGGCGTGGCCGCGCTGCGAGCCGGTCTCGGCGATGACTGCGCCAGTCGCATCATGCACGACCGCCAGCGGCGTATCAGGCTGGGCAAGAATGGTCGAATAGTGGAATTCGTGGCCGCGCAGGCGCGCGCCGGAGCGATGTCCCGGCATCGGCGCGGCGAGTTCGGCCAGACGATAACCGAGATGCATGCGGCGTTTGGCAAAGCTCGTCTCCAGGCCAAGCAGGCCTGTCATCTCGTGGCGGATTCCGTCCGCATCGGTCAAAGCGGTTCCCAGCACCATATAGCCCCCGCATTCGCCGTGCACCGGCCGCGTTTCGGCGAAGGCGCGCAGGCCGCTGCGAAAACGCGCATTGGCCGCGATCTTGCCGGCATGCAACTCGGGATAACCGCCGGGCAGCCAGCACACATCGGCGCTCGCGTCAGGCGCTTCATCGGAGAGCGGCGAGAATGTCGAGATCTCCGCGCCCGCCCGGCGCCAGGCTTCCAGCATATGCGGATAGACGAAGGAGAACGCCGCATCGCGGGCCAGCGCGATGCGCTGCCCCGGCGGTGTCACGTTCAGCCCATTCGCGGCAGGTTGCGGCGACCAGCTGGCAGCCGATCGCAGCACCGCATCGAGATCGACATGCTCGGCGACGAAGCGCGCGGCCTCGTCGATCAGCTTGCCGATCTCGCCCTGCTCTTCGGCCTGCACCAGGCCGAGATGTCGCTTCGGCAGGCTGATCTCGGCATGACGCGGCAGCGCGCCGAACACGGCAATGCCGGAATCGTTGAGCGCACGCCGCACGAGGTCTTCGTGGCGCGGGCTGGCAACGCGGTTGAGCACGACGCCCGCAAGGCGCACACCGGGGCGATAATCGCGAAGTCCCGCGGCGATCGCCGCCGCGGTCTGCGCCTGACCGGAAGGATCGATCACCAGCACCACCGGCCAGCCCAGCATCTCCGCAATGTCGGCGGTGGCACCGGTGCCGGAGACACCGCGCGCGGCGACGCCGTCGAACAGGCCCATCGATCCCTCGGCGAGCACGACATCGGCGTCCGCGCCGCGGCTGACGAGATGGGCGATGCCCCCGCGGTCCATCGCCCAGCTATCGACGTTGACGGAAGCGCGCCCCGTGGCGGCGGCGTGGAAGGCGGGATCGATGTAATCGGGACCGCTCTTGAAGCACTGCACGTTCAATCCGCGATTGCGCCAGGCGCGCGCGAGCGCCAGCGTCAGCGTGGTCTTGCCGACGCCGGAAGCCGGCGCGGAAATGACGAAGCCTGCCGCCATCACGAGGCCTCCGGAAAGCGTGGCTCGGCACCGACAGGCCGATAGCGACGATCGTAGTCGGCGGCATAGAGGCGGCTCTCGTCGAAATCCGCAGCACCAAGCGTTCTGCCGACCAGAATGATCGCGGTGCGCTCCATCTCGGTGCCGACGGCAGCATCGAGCGTAGCAAGCGTGGCGCGGACGATGCGCTGGTCCGGCCAGCTCGCGCGCCAGACGATGGCGACCGGGCAATCCGCGCCATAATGCGGCGCGAGCTCGGCGACGACCTTGTCGAGCAGATGGATCGACAGATGGATCGCAAGCACCGCACCGGTCGCGGCGAATGCGGCGAGCTTCTCGCGCTCGGGCATCGCACTGGCGCGGCCGGGCGTGCGCGTCAGCACCACCGTCTGGGCGAGACCGGGCAGCGTCAGCTCAGCCTCCAGAGCGGCGGCGGCGGCGGAGAAGGACGGCACGCCAGGCGTCACGGTGAAAGGGATACCGAGTGCGCGCAGGCGGCGGAGCTGCTCGCCCATCGCCGACCAGATCGAGAGATCGCCGGAATGCAGGCGAGCGACGTCCTTGCCTTCGGCATGCGCGGCGGCGATCTCCGCGATGATCTCGTCGAGCGATAGCGGCGCGGTATTGACGATGCGCGCGCCGGGCGGGCAATGCGCCAGCACGCCTTCGGGGACCAGTGAGCCCGCATAGAGGCAGACCGGACAGGCCGCGATCAGGTCGCGGCCGCGCAACGTCAGCAAATCGGGCGCGCCCGGCCCTGCCCCGATGAAATGCACCGTCATGCGCCGTCTCCTTCCGCGATCGCGGCGGTCGCGGTGCGATCCTGCGAGACAACGCGTGTCGAGATCAGCCGTGCACGCGGCCCCGCCGCAGCGAGAGCTGCGGCTTCGGCAACCGATCCGATGCCGAACTTCTCCATCACGAGTTTGGACTGGGTCGGCGTGGCTATCCTGGCCAACATGTCGGCCGGAACAGCCTTGATCGGCACGCCGCACTCAAGCGCGAGCTGCTTCAACGGCTCCGCGTCGGCCTTGTCGCTGACAGTTGCCATCGCAGTGAGGCCTTCGGGATCACCCGCAGCCAGCAGCGCTTCGCGCAGCGAAGCGAGAGTGACATCTCTCCTGAACCCAAACCCGGCCACCTTCATCGGACCGTACTCCACTGCACCACCGGCCGTGCCGCCTCCCAGGACCGGTAACGGCCGAGCGGGCCAGCATAAGCGATGTCGACCCGCATCAGCTCGCCGCCGTGGCGCTGGTGCAGACCGCCGAGCAACGCTTCCGTCTCCAATGTGACCGAATGTGCAACCAGCCGTGTGCCCGGTGCAAGCCGCGACCAGATTGCATCGAACATCGCGATGTCGAGACCGCCGCCGATGAAGACCGCATCCGGTGCTTCGAGTGCAGCAACAGCTTCAGGCGCCCTCCCCGTGACGACGGTTATCCGGTGCGAAAGTCCAAACGCCGCTGCATTGCTGCGGATGTTTGCGACGCGATCCTCGCGTGGCTCGATTGCGGTCGCCGTCCCGCCGCACAGCGCCCACTCGACCGAGATCGACCCCGAACCGGCGCCGATATCCCACAGCCGTTCGCCCGGACGCGGCGCCAGCGCCGAAAGCGCGAGCGCACGCACCGGCCGCTTGGTGATCTGGCCGTCATGGACGAACAGATCGTCAGGACGCCCCGAGGCGTGGGGCATACCATGCCTGCCCTTCGCCTCAACGGCGACGGTGATCAGGTTTCCAGCGGGATCACCGGCGAAACCGTCGGCGCGATGTTCTTGGATGCTTTCGCGCGGACCACCGAGTGCGGCGAGCGTCCAGAAGGACGAGGCGCCCCATCCACGCTCGCTCAACCATTTTGCGAGATCGCTTGCCGCTTTCCCATCGCGCACGAGGCAGATGATGCGCGCCCCTCGCGCCAGATGCGGAACGAGACGTTCGAACGGTGCGGCGTGAAGCCCGAGGCAGACGGCGGATTCGAGCCGCCAGCCCAGCCGTGCGGCCGCAAGCGAGAAGGTCGACGGAGCGGAATGCGCGGTCCACTCGCCGGTCTGCAGCTTCTCGGCGAGACCAGCACCTGCGCCATGCCAGAACGGATCGCCGGAAGCGAGCACCACTGTCGGCCGGCCGCGGCTGCTCAGAACGACGTCGGCGTCGAACGGCACCGGCCACGGACGGCCGCGGCTGCCGACGCCGGCAAGCGCGAGATGCCGTGCACCACCGAAGACGGTTTCGGCCTCATTGAGCGCCTTTCGGCTTGCTTCGGACAGCCCGGCAAGGCCATCTTCGCCGATACCGATGATGGTCAGCCAGGGATCAGCCAAGGAATCAGCCATGACGCGCGCCCTCATTCTGGGCGGAACTGCCGATGCGAGCCTGCTCGCCGCGGCGATCGCGCGCGCAGGCATCGAGGCCATCTATTCCTATGGCGGCCGCACCCGCGCGCCTGCGGATCAGCCGCTGCCGACCCGCATCGGCGGCTTCGGCGGCGTGAGCGGGCTTGCCGACACCATCCGCAGCGAAGGCATTACGCATGTGATCGACGCGACGCATCCTTTCGCTGCGGAGATGAGCCGCAATGCGGTCGAGGCGTGCGCGGAAACCGATACGCCGCTGATCGCGCTGGAGCGCGCGCCTTGGACCGGGATGTCCGGCGACAATTGGATTGAGGTCGCAGATGTCAACGCTGCAGTCGCCGCACTGCCGGAGGCGCCCGCCAACGTGTTCCTCGCCATCGGCCGCCAGCACATCGCGCCGTTCGCAAGCAAGCCGCAGCACACCTACACGCTCCGCTTCGTCGATCCGCCCGAAGCGCCCCTGCCCTTTGCGGCCGAAATGATCGTATCGCGTGGACCGTTCAACCTTGACGGCGAACTGGAGATGATGCGGACGCGCGGCATCGCATGGATCGTCGCCCGCAATTCCGGCGGCGACGGCGCGCGCGCCAAGATCGACGCGGCGCGCCTGCTCGGCCTTCCCGTGGTCATGATCTCGCGGCCGGAGCTGCCCGAGCGCCGACGGGTTGAGAGCGTCACTGAGGTGATGCAGTGGCTCAGTCATTCGACCCGCCTCGGTGCATAGACCCAGCGGCCGACGCGGCGCGTCTGCGAATTGCCGACGATGACCAGCGTGCGCATATCGGCCATCTCGGGCCGGGCTTCGTGCAGCGTGACAGTTTCGATCCTCTCGTCAGCTGTGCTGACCGCGCGCGCAAAAATCACGAGGCGCTCGCCGCAACCGGCGTCCTTCAGCACCGCGAGCGCGCGGCCAAATCCTTCGGGCCGACTTGCGGAGCGCGGATTGTACATCGCAATCGAAAAATCAGCTTCGGCGGCAAGCCGCAGGCGCTTCTCGATGACTGCCCACGGCTTGAGATTGTCGGAGAGATTGATGGCGCAGAAATCATGGCCGAGCGGCGCGCCCGCGCGCGCGGCAGCTGCCAGCATCGCCGTGATGCCAGGCAGCACGCGAATCGAAAGATCCCGCCATTGCGGCGCCTGTTCAAGCGCCTCGAACACTGCAGAGGCCATCGCGAAGACGCCGGGATCGCCCGAGGACACGACAACGACCTGCCCGCCTTCGGACGCAAGCCGCAGCGCTTCGCTCGCGCGCTGCAGCTCCTCGCGGTTATCCGAGGGATGCAGCTTAAGCCCGGCACGCGGCGGCACGCGCGTGACATAGGGTGCGTAACCCAGAATGTCGGTTGCGGAGGCCAGCGCAGCCGTGACCTCGGGCGTCACCAGAGCATCGCTGCCCGGCCCGAGGCCCGCGATGGTCAGCGTGCCCGTCATTCGGCGGCGTCCAGGTGCCGGCCCTTGCCGTGTACCAGCACGATCGCGAAGTAAGGACAGTCGGCGCCGTCGACCTCGGCAAGCCGCACCACGCGCTCGCCCGCCATGGTGCCGCACTCGACCAGCCAGGCATCATCGAGCCGGCCGGCTGAGCTGAGCGCGCGGCGCACCTTTGCGAGATTGCGCCCGGTCTTCATGACGACAACCGCATCGGAATCGCGCATGCGCCGCTCGAGCTCGTCCTCGGCCAGCGTTCCCATCAGCACGGTCGTCACGTCATCGCCGAGCGCGATCGGCTGCCCGACGCCGTTCCAGCAGCCGACCATGCCGGGAATGCCCGCAATCACCTCGATCTCGACACGGCCCTGCAGGCGTATGTGCAGATGCATGAAGGAGCCGTAGAAATAAGGGTCGCCCTCGCAGAGCACGACGACGTCGACCGCGCGCGAAAGCCGCGCCAGACGCTCCGCCCACTCGTCGTAGAAGCCCGCCAGCAGCTGCACGTACTCGGCGCTGTCGAAGGCGATCTCGGTGGTGACCGGATATTCCATGGGATATTCGGTGACATCGGCCGCCAGCATGCCCTCGACGATGCGCCGCGCCTGGCCCGGCCGGCCCTTCTTGCGGAAATAGGCGACGTGGCTTGCGGCGCGCACGGTGCGATTGGCGCGCACGCTCATCAGATCAGGATCGCCAGGGCCGAGACCGCAGCAGATGATGCGCCCCATCGCTATTCGCTCCGGCTCGCCAAGGCGTTCACGGCGGCAACGGTAATCGCGGAACCGCCGAGGCGGCCCTCGACCGTCAGCGCCGGCGCCGGCGGATCGGCCATCAGCGCGGCCTTGGATTCGGCAGCGCCGACGAATCCGACGGGACAGCCGATGATCGCCGCGGGCCGTGGGCAGTCACGGTTCTCCAGCATGTTGAGCAGATGAAACAGCGCGGTCGGCGCATTGCCGATCGCAACGATCGCACCATCGAGATGCGGCCGCCACAGCTCCAGCGCCGCGGCCGAACGCGTGTTGCGCATGGATTGCGCCAGCGCTGGAACGGCCTCGTCGCCGAGCGTGCAGATGACGGCATTGGCTGCCGGTAACCTCGCGCGCGTAATCCCTTCAGAGACCATGCGCGCATCGCACAGGATCGGCGCGCCTCGTTGCAGGGCGGCGCGCGCAGCGGTCGCCATGCCCTGCGTGAAGCGGATATGCGCCTCCAGGCCGACCATGCCGGCGGCATGGATCATCCGCACCACGATTTGTTCTTCGTCCGGCGTGAAGCGGGCAAGATCGGCCTCGGCGCGGATGGTCGCAAAGGACTGCCGGTAGATGGCCGCGCCGTCGGTCTCGTAAGTGTGCGGCATCAGTTTCCTCCCACGAGAATGGAGGGATCGCTGACGATGTCCGCGCCGTTCAGGCCGCGCAGCACCGGCTCGTCGCGGATCGAGCCGTCACGGACGAGATCGAAGCCGGCGCGGGTCGCCACCAGCGTGACCGCGGCCGTGCCGGAATGGGCACAGCCCTTGCCGCAGCCGGAGACGTGGAGCCGCGCATCGGAGGCGATGCGCGGGGCGAGCGCTGCTGCGAGCGCACGCGTATCGGCATGGGCTTCGCGGCAGCGCGGCGCGCCGCTGCAGGCGATGACGCGCAGCGCGGGATCAAAGGGCTCGGTGATCAGGCCCGGGGCGCTCGGCATCTCGCGCTCGCCTTCGCTCAGCACCATCCGCCAGGGCGTCATGCGCAGCGCATGTCCACAACCGGCGAACTGATGCAGCGTCGTATGCAGCATCTGCCCGAACGCGACGCCGACCATCGCGCCTTGCGGATAGTGCCCGGGACGCGAGGCGGCCATCACGGGCGCGGGCTCGGTCTCGCCGCGCAGCGATTGAGGCAATGCCGCGCCGGACGCGATGTGGGCCGCCATGCGCCCTCGCCCGCCTGTCGCGCCGCCGGAGACCAGGAACCAGCTTGCGAGCGCGAGCGCCGTGCTCACGGCTTCTCCGCGTGCGACGGAGCGGCCCAGCTTTGCGCCATCGGCCCGCACCAGGAGACGGCCTGTGCGATCGCGCTCGATGCGGATGTCGGCGGAATCGCCGGCGAGCACGCGCGAGGTCCCGTCATCGATGGCGAAGCCGAATTTCGTTGGAAGCGCGAGCGAATTATCCTCGAGCGCTTCTTCCAGCTCGGCGGCAAGCGATTGTGTCGCGTCGCCAGCGCGCCAGAACGGCGTGACGAGGATGTTGCGACGGGCTTCCGTGGCCGGATCGGGATCGAGCAGCGCCAATCGTGCAAGGCCGTCGATCAACGGTCGATGGCCTGCTTCACTGACGCCCCTGATCTGCAGATTGGCGCGGCTCGTCACGTCGATCAGACCATTGCCGTGTTGCCCGGCGAGCTCGGCAAGTCGGGAAATTTGAGGTGCTTCCAGCCGTCCACCGAACGGACGCACGCGCACCACGAGCCCGTCGCCCGAGAGCATCGGGCGCAGCGCGCCGGGACACCAGCCCTTGACCGTGGCCGCGCTCATGAGGCCTCCCGCAGCGCCGCGGCGATCGAATTGCGGCGCGTTTGCCAAAGCGCCGCATCGTGCAGGCGCGCAAAACAGGTTTCCATCGCGGCGAGCGCCGACGGATTTTCACGCGCCATGAAAGCGCGGACGTCATCATTGCCGAGCGTTGCATCGTAGTAGAGATCGAACAGATGCGGCGGCACGGTGCCGGCGAGATGCGCGAAAGCGGCCATGTGCTCCAGCGTCGCGGTGATTTCGGCGGCGCCGCGAAAGCCGTGACGCATCATGCCGGCGATCCAGGCCGGATTCGCGGCACGCGCACGGACGACACGCGCGATTTCCTCGGTCAGGGTGCGCGCATGCGGCTGCTCGGGACGCGTCGTGTCGAGGTGATAGAGCGCCGGCCCTGCCGCGCCGAGATGCGCGGCCGCGGCCGCAACGCCGGCTTCATGCGCGGCATAGTCGGCCGCGAGCAGCAGATCGGTCTCCGGCAAGTCCTGGACATGGACAAAGCCATCGGCCGCAGCGAGGCGCTGTTCGATGCCGGCGCGATTCGGCTGCATCTCGCCGTCGGCCGAGAACGCCCAGGACGATGCCGCCAGCCAGGCTTCACCGGCTGCCTCGCGGGTCTCCGGCGTGAAGGCATCGGGGATCGCGGATAGGCCCACGCCGTATTGTCCGGGACGCGGCGCGAACACGCGGGAGGCGCGGTGGCGGTACGGATTCTCATCGCCCTCGTCCTCGCGCGCCGCAAGCGCTTCGGAGGCGGCCTCGAACAATTGCGCAAGGCCTGAGAAGACGTCGCGGAACAGGCCGGACACGCGCAGCGTGACGTCGATGCGGGGGCGGCCGAGCTCGGCCGGCGCGACGATGTCGTAGCCGGTGACGCGGCCGGAGGCGTGATCCCAGCGCGGCGCAAGGCCGGCCAGATGCAGCGCCATCGCGAACTCTTCGCCCGCGGTGCGCATCGTTGCCGAACCCCAGAGATCGACGACGAGCCCCTTCGGCCAGTCGCCGTGATCCTGCAGATGGCGGCGCAGCAGCTCTTCGGCGAGTTTTATCCCCTGCGCATGTGCCGACGGCGTCGGCACGGCGCGCGGATCGACCGCAAAGAGATTGCGCCCGGTCGGCAGCACGTCTTGACGGCCGCGATAGGGCGAGCCCGACGGTCCCGGCGCAACGCGCTGGCCGGCAAGCGCGGCGCGCAGCGCTCCGCGCTCCGCCTCGCCGCAGGCGCCGCGGCCGAATACGTGCAGGCCGTCCCCGAATTGGCTTTCCTTGAGATCGCAGACGAAGCGATCAATCCGCGGAATGGCTTCGGCGGGCGCGGCCGAGGCATCCAAACCGAGATCGTCTTCGAGGCCTGCCACGCGCGCCTCGTCGCGGATCGCGGCAATCAGCCGTTGGCGGCGCGCGGGATCGAAACCATCAGCGGTCGAATATTCGTCGAGAAGTCGTTCGAGCCGGCGCAGGGCCTCCGGCACCGAGGATGTTTCCAGCGGCGGCGGCAGATGGCCGATGGTGACGGCGCCAATGCGCCGTTTCGCCTGCGCGGCCTCGCCGGGATCGTTGACGATGAAGGGATAGATGATTGGGAGATCGCCGATCAGGGCTTCCGGCCAGCAGTGCGATGACAGCGCCACGGATTTTCCGGGCAGCCATTCCAACGTGCCATGTGCGCCCATATGCACGACGGCATCGCAGGCCTGCTGCCGGAGCCAGAGATAGAACGCGACATAACCCTGGCGCGGCGTGCGGGCGAGATCGTGATAATCAATATCGCGCGTGGTCGCATCGCCGCGTTCCGGCTGAACCGCGATGATCGACTTGCCGCAAGCGACGGCCGCGAATTGAAACACGCCGTCCTGGCAGCTCGGATCATCCTCCGGCGCGCCCCAGGCTTGCGCGAGATCATCCTGCAAGACTTGCGGCAGGCGCGAAAGCGCCGCGCGGTAATCGACGATGCTCCAGGTGAGCTGCGGCCTCAGCAGCGTCGCGCCGAGCGCATGGACGGGCGCAACATCGAAGCCGGCCTCCGCGAGATCCGACACCAGCGCCTCGACCGAAGCCAGCGCATCGAGACCGACCGCATGCGCGATCTGATGCGGCCGGCCCGGATAATTCGAGAGCACGATCGCAATGCGCTTCTCGGCCGCTGGCTTCTCCGCGAGGCCCCGCCAAGCCGCGACGCGCGCGGCGACGGCCGTCACGCGCCCTTCATCGGCGCCGTGCGCAAGACGCGAAAATTGCAGATCGGGGTCACGCATCCCCGCCGATTTGAAGCTCACCACGCCCGCGAACAGGCGGCCATCGACCTCGGGCAGCACCACATGCATCGCAAGATCGCCGGGCGACAGGCCGCGCAGCGACTCCACCCAGTCCTCGCGCCGCGCGGTGGAGAGCGCGACCTGAAACACCGGACAGGATGCGGCGTCAAATGGTGTCGTGCCGTCGTCGCCCATGGCCGAGAACGCCGTCGCATTGACGATCGCCGCCGGAGGATTTTGCGCAAGATGCGCGCGCAGCCAATCCGCAACGCCCGCAGCCTTCAGCGACGTGACGAACGCGCCACAAGTGTCAAATCCCTTCTGACGCAACGTCGCGATCAGGGCATCGACCGGGCCGGTGTCGGCAGCGGTGAGATAGGAGCGATAGAACGTCACCAGCGCGCGCGGCCTGCCCTCGCCGCCCACCGGCGCAGCAATGACACCACGCGCGGGATCGTAGAACCCCATCTCGGGCACGGTCGTCTCGCCGATAACTGGCCCGGCATAGAGGCCCGAGGCCAGCGCGAGCTGTGCAATCGCGGCCTGCGCCGCGACCGGGCCGCCGGTGTCGCAGAGCACCTTGAGCCGGCGCAGCGTCGAGACCGGCAAGGTCGAGTATGCATCGAGCCGCGTGTCGTCACGGCCATCGGCCGGCAGCACGGCCAGCACAATGCCACGGTCCTTCGCGAGCTGTTGCAGGGCCGCAAGCCCATACGGCCAGTAGGACTCCCCGCCGATCAGCCGCACCAGAATGCCGCGCGCCTGCGACAGCGTGCGCTCGATATAGGTGTCGACCGACAGCGGATGACGCAGCTCAGCAAGGTTCGCGAGCCGCAGCGTCGGCAGGTTCTCGCGACCACGCCGCCAGCCGGCTGCGAACGCCGCGAGATCCGAATCCGAATACGAGAGCACCACGAGATCGGCCGGGTCCTGGCCGATATCCCTTGGCGTCGCGGTCTCCTCCAGACCGCGGCTCTCGCGGAAGACGACGTGCATCAGATACCTAGTCCTGCCTTGATGGCGGCCTCGTCGATATCGCCGTGCTCGCCGATCACGACGAGCTTCGACCGCCTGTGACCGGCGCCCCACGGCTTGTCGAACTGGTGGCGCACGCGCTCGCCGACGGCCTGCAGCAGCAGCCGCATCGGCTTGCCCGCGACCGCGATGTAACCCTTGGCCCGCAGCACGTTCTGCTCGCGCGCCAGCTTCTGGACGGATGCGACCAGCGCATCGACGTCGGCGACTTCAGGAAGGTCGACCACGACGGAGGCGAAGTCATCGTGCTCGTGCTCCTCCTCGCCGTCATGATGCGAGGGGCGCGCGGCGAGATCGTTCTCGGCGGCGGCGCCGAGACCGAGGATGACGCGCGCATCGATCGCGCCGTCGGTCACGGGGAGCATCGGCACGCGGCGCGGCATCTCGGCAATAATCGCCGCCTTGGCCGCTTCAAGCCCCGCCGCGCCCGCAAGATCGGCCTTGGTCAGCAGCACGATATCGGCGCAGGCGATCTGATCCTCGAACACCTCCGACAGCGGCGTCTCGTGATCGAGATTTTGGTCTGCCGCCCGCTGCGCTTCGACGGCATCAGGATCCGGCGCAAAGCGGCCGGCGGCGACGGCCTCGGCATCGGCAAGTGCGATCACACCGTCGACGGTGATGCGCGAGCGGATCTCCGGCCAGTCGAACGCCTTCAGCAGCGGCTTCGGCAGCGCCAGGCCCGAGGTCTCGATCAGGATGTGATCGGGCCGCACGGGCCGCGCCAGCAGTTTTTCCATGGTCGGGATGAAATCGTCGGCGACCGTGCAGCAGATGCAGCCATTGGCGAGCTCGATGATGTTCTCCTCCGGGCAATTGGCATCGGCGCAGGATTTCAATATCTCGCCGTCGACGCCCTCACTGCCGAACTCGTTCACGAGCACCGCGAGCTTCTTGCCGCCGGCATTGCTGAGCAGATGCTGGATCAGCGTCGTCTTGCCGGAGCCGAGAAAACCGGTGACCACCGTCACAGGGACTTTTGCGAGCGAGTTCATTCGGCGGCCTCCGGCACGACGGCAATGGGGGGAATGCGGGCAAGCGATTGCTTGCGGAATATTTCCGGCCGGCTGCGCCAGGGCACGAGACCATCCGGCGCCGCCGCATAAGCCGCGGCGCCCGCGACCACATCCCGCGCATTCGCATCCGACAGGCGGCCATAGACATACGACCAGCGGCCGGGCGCGCTGAGCGCGACCGAGCAGCCCTGATTGCAGGCCGACAGGCATTCGACGGGAACCACATTGACGCCCTCGGGCACGCCGGCGTCGAGGATCGCCCCATGCAGGCGCTTGCCGGGCGTCGCCTCGCCCTCGCCAGGCGTCTCGCCGGCACGGCAGGTGATGCAGACGTGAAGTGTGACGGTCATCGCCTCTTCCAGATAACAGCGGGAGGCGATGAGGCACACGGACCATTCTTCAGAAGGCCCGTTTCCCCGTCGCGGAACACCCCGTCCGCCGGTCCAAAACTCGTCCGCGCTGGCAGGTCTCCCGGCTTGCGGAGCAGGGTTTTGCCCTTCGATCCCCGCCTTCCCGATTCCCGCGGGAATCAGTGGCTTCGGGCATCTCTCCGGTCACGGTCGCGGGGGCGGCTGCATTTTGGACCCAAATCTTGCCGATTCGGACCCTATCGCATTCCCTCTTCGCCTGTCATAGGACAGGAACCAACGCCGGGCCACCATTTGCCGGTGGCCGCCACTTGTCAAGCCGAAGGACCGGGACCGATGACGCCTGAACCGGATACAAAAACGGCCGAGGAAACCGACGCCCGCCACGCCACGAAAATGGCGAAGAAGAAGGCCGCCCGCGACAAGATCATGGCGACCAAGAGCGGCGAAAAGGGCCTCATCATCGTCCACACCGGCGCCGGCAAGGGCAAGTCCTCCTCGGCCTTCGGCATGATCGTCCGCTGCGTCGCCCATGGCTTCCCCTGTGCGGTCGTGCAGTTCATCAAGGGCGCCTGGGATACCGGCGAGCGACGCCTGCTCACCGGCCATTTCGGCGACCTCTGCCAGTTCCACGCCATGGGCGAAGGTTTTACCTGGGAGACGCAGGACCGCGCCCGCGACATCGCCGCCGCGCGCGCCGGCTGGGAGAAGGCCAAGGAGCTGATCCTCGATGAGAGCTTGCGCATGGTCGTGCTCGACGAGATCAACATCGCGCTGCGCTACGACTATCTCGACATCGCCGAGGTCGTCGAGTTTCTGACCACCTCGAAGCCGCCGATGACGCATGTCGTCCTCACCGGGCGCAACGCCAAGGACGAGCTGATCGAGATCGCCGATCTCGTCACCGAGATGACGCTGGTCAAGCATCCCTTCCGCTCCGGCATCAAGGCGCAGGCCGGCGTCGAGTTCTGAGTTCGATGGCGCGCGCATTGATGATCCAGGGGGCCGGCTCGGACGTGGGCAAGTCGCTCATCGTCGCAGGCCTTGCGCGTGCCTTCACGCGGCGCGGCCTGCGCGTGCTGCCGTTCAAGCCGCAGAACATGTCGAACAACGCCGCCGTCACCATCGATGGCGGCGAGATCGGCCGCGCCCAGGCGCTGCAGGCGCTGGCAGCAGGCGTCGAACCGCACACCGACATGAACCCCGTGCTGCTCAAGCCCGAGACCGATGTCGGCGCGCAGGTGATCGTCCACGGAAAGCGCATCGCGACTGCGCGCGCGCGTGACTACGCCGCGATGAAGCCCTCGCTGATGGGCGCGGTGCTGGAGAGCTTTGAGCGGCTGAAGGCACGCGCCGATCTAGTGCTGGTGGAAGGCGCCGGCAGTCCGGCCGAGGTGAATTTGCGTAAGGCCGACATCGCCAATATGGGTTTTGCGCGCAAGGCCGACGTGCCGGTCGTGCTGATCGGCGACATCGACCGCGGCGGCGTCATCGCCCAGCTCGTCGGCATCAAGACGGTGATCGACCCCGACGATGCCGCGATAATCCGGGGTTTTGTCATCAACAAGTTCCGCGGCGATCCCACCCTGTTCGACGACGGCTACAGGCTGATCGAGCAAAAGACCGCGTGGCGCGGCCTTGGCGTGCTGCCCTGGTTCGCCCGCGCCGGCGAGCTGCCGGCCGAGGATGCGCTGGGCCTCAGCGATGCGCGCAAGCCGGGCCAATGCAAGATCGCCTGCCTCGCGCTGTCGCGGATCGCCAATTTCGACGATCTCGATCCACTCAAGCTCGAGCCGGGCGTCGATCTCGTGATGGTACGCCCCGGCGAAGCCATCCCCGGCGATGTCCGCCTCGTCATCATCCCCGGCTCAAAGTCCACCCGCGGCGATCTCGCCTTCCTGCGCGCGCAAGGCTGGGACATCGATCTGCTCGCGCATCACCGCAGGGGTGGCTATGTGCTCGGCCTCTGCGGCGGCTATCAGATGCTGGGACGCAGCGTCGCGGACCCACAGGGAATTGAAGGTCCCGCGGGCGACACGGCGGGGCTCGGGCTGCTGGATGTGGACACGGTGATGAGTCCGCAGAAGACGCTGACGCGGGTTACGGCTGTGCATGCCGCTACGGATCAGCCGATCGAGGCGTACGAAATTCACATCGGCCGTACCGATGGGCCCGATCGTGCGCGCCCGTTTGCGACACTGAACGGCGAGACCGAAGGCGCGATCTCGCGCGATGGCCGCGTGCAGGGCAGCTACCTGCACGGCCTGTTCACGTCGGATGATTTCCGCAAGGCGTACCTCGCAAAGCTCGACATTCCCGCTGGCAACGAGCCCTACCACGCCCGGGTCGAGAGTGCGCTCGATGCGCTCGCCGACCACATCGAAAAGCATCTCGACGTCGAAGGTCTGCTTGCGCTAGCGCGCTAGCACCTCGGCAAGGCGCATCCATTCGGCTTCGCTGCCGGGAAGCCCGAGCCGAAGCCATGTCGGCTTTTGCGCGAAGACGCGCGACCAGATCTGGCTTTGTGCCAGTCTGTCTTGCGCGGCGAGCGCGTCGGGTGTCTCGTAGAGACGGAACAGCGGCGTCCCCCCAAGCAGCATCCAGCCTTGCGCTTGCGCTATGGCATCGAGGCGAACACAGTCCCGGGCAAGTCGCGCTGACGTGGTCTCAGCCCAGGCGTCGTCGCGCAGCGCGCGACAGCCGATCGCGATCGCCGCTCCCGAAACCGGCCATGGACCCGACATCGACGCAAGCTTGCCAATGTCGGCGGCATTGCCGATCGCGAAGCCGAGCCGCAGGCCGGCAAGGCCATAGAACTTTCCGAACGAGCGCAGGATCAGCAGTCCCGGTCGATCGGCTTCCGATGCAAGCGACAGCTGCGAAACGGCGTCGACGAAGCTCTCGTCGATGACGAGGCGGCCGACGCGCGGCAGCAGTGCGAGCAGATCCTTTGGTGCACGATGCTGTCCGCCGGGGTTGTTGGGATTGACGATCACGGCAAGATCCGCCCCCGCCAGCGCGTCGAGTTCCCTGACCTCCTGGACATCCCAGCCTGCGGCCGACAGAACCCCTGCGTATTCATTGTAGGTCGGTCCGAGGATGCGGGCGCGGCCGGTTCGTAACAGCTGCGGCAGCAATTGAATGGCAGCCTGCGCGCCGCCCATCGCAACGATCGGTGCGCTGGTGCGATAGGCATGCTGCGCCGCCTGATGCAGGGCGTTGATGTCGGATTGCGAGGGCAGCGCATTCCAATAGTGCGCATCGATCTCGCCGACGGGATAAGGCAGCCGGTTGATCCCTGTCGACAGATCGATCCAGTCTTCCGCGCGTCCGCCGAAACGCTGCTGTGCCAGATCCAGATTTCCACCGTGCTCGCGCATGTCCCGTTCTTTCATGCGAAAGCCAGGATCGCAAGGGTGCCAGCGAGCAGCACCATGGCGCGGCGGTAGACCGTCAGTGCCTCGGCGATATCAGCGGCGCGCGGATCGCGCGCGCCCTCGTTGAGCCAAGGCTCGTCGGTCGCGCTGCCGTGATAGATGCGGGGGCCGCTGAGCCGGACGCCAAGCGCCCCCGCCATGGCCGCCTCCGGCCAGCCGGCATTGGGCGAGCGGTGACGGCGTGCGTCGCGCGTCATGCACGACAACGCCTCCGATCGCCGCGGCGCTAGCAGCACGAACACGAATCCAGTCAGCCGCGCCGGAATGAAATTGGCGACATCGTCGATGCGGGCCGCCGCCCAGCCGAAGGCCTCGTGCCGCTCGTTGCGATGGCCGATCATGGAGTCCAGCGTGTTGATCGCCTTGTAGCCGAGGATGCCCGGCAGGCCGAACAACGCGCCCCAGAACACCGGCGCCACGATGCCGTCGGAGGCATTTTCCGCAAGGCTCTCGATCGCCGCGCGCGCGATGCCGGCTTCATCGAGCGCTGCGGGATCGCGGCCGACGATCCGCGAGACCGCGTCGCGCGCGGCGGCGATATCGCCAGCCAGCAGAGGATTCGCGACCGCGGCGACGTGATCATATAGCGAGCGCAGCGCGACCAAGGGCCAGGCCAGGATGCCAATCAGCACGACCTGGATCCAGCCCAGGGACAGCAAGGATTGAAGCATCCAACCGAGTGCGACGGAGAGCGCGATCACGAGAAGCGCGCCAGCAATGCCCGCGCCGCGGCGAAATGCCGGCGGATCGGACGAGCGGTTCCAGGCAATGTCGATGGCACCGATCAGCCGGCCCAGCCAGCTCACGGGATGCCCGATCCGCGCGAACAGAGGCGACGGCCAGCCCAGCAGGGCATCCACCGCCATTGCCACCACCATCGCGCCCGCAAAACCCACATTCGTCTCCTGTCCCGCCCCTGTTGCGCAAAGCGAGGGGCGAGCGCAAGCCCCTCGCCTCCCGATTTCGGCTTTGTCTTTGGCCGCGTTTGATGATTAGTCAGGCCCGCAGGAGACCTTTTATGGCCGTCATCTTGATCACCGGCGGAGCTCGATCGGGCAAGAGCAAGCGCGCGGAAACGCGCGCCCGCAGCTTCCCGGGCCAGCCCGTTTATGTCGCGACGGCCGAGGCGCTTGATGCCGAAATGGAGGCGCGCATCGCCAGACATCGTACGCGCCGCGGAACCGACTGGATCGAGCGCGAGGTGCCGCTCGATCTCGTGCCGGCGCTGGTTACAAGCGATAGCGGCGGCGCGCGGCTGGTGGACTGCCTGACGCTGTGGCTCTCCAACCTGATGCATGCGACGCGCGACTGGGAGCACGAGGTGACCGAGCTCGCCGCCGCCCTGCCCCGTCTCAAGAGCCCGGTCGTCCTCGTCACCAACGAAGTCGGCCTCGGCATCGTGCCCGACAACGCGCTCGCTCGCAGCTTTCGCGACGCCGCCGGGATCATGAACCAGGCCATCGCGGCCGTTGCCGACGAGGTTGAGTTCGTCGTTGCCGGCCTTCCGATGAAATTGAAATGATGCCGCGCGCCGAGCTTCTGAAAGACATCGTCGCCGATCTCAGGATGGCGGTATCGTTCGTGACGATCCTCCCGGTGGCCTCGTCCAAGCCCGCGGCTGACGGCACCGTCGCGCGCGCGACCTGGGCGCTTCCCGTCGCGGGACTGCTGGTCGGCCTTGCCGGCGCTTTCGTCTACAAGGTTGCCATCCGCTTCGGACTGACGCCGAACATTGCCGCCCTGCTCGCACTCGCGAGCACCGCCCTCATCACCGGCGCGCTGCACGAAGACGGTCTTGCCGATACCGCCGATGGGCTCGGCGGCGGCCGCACGCGCGAGCGCAAGCTCGAGATCATGCGCGACAGCCGGATCGGGACCTACGGCGTCTGCGCGCTGATCCTGTCGTTCGGCCTGCGCTGGAGCGCACTCGCGGCGATCGCCGATCCCTTGCTGGTGGCATTTGCGCTTTGCGCCGCGCACGCCGCCGCCCGCGCGGGCGTGCCGGCCTTCATGTCACTGGTACCGCCAGCGCGGCCTGACGGGCTGTCGGCGAGCGCGGGATCGCCGCCGGGCCGCAGCGTCGCCATCGCCTTCGCTCTTGGAACGCTCGCGCTCGCTCTCGCGTTGGGGCCGGGCAAGGCGCTGGTCGGCCTGATCCTGCTGTCGCTCGCCGGCCTGTTGCTGGCGCGGCTTGCCGTGCGCCAGATCGGCGGGCAGACCGGCGACATCCTCGGTGCGTTCGAGCAGATCGGCGAGATTCTCATTCTGCTGGTCGCGGCATCGTTCCGGATGGGAGGCTGATCTCATGGTCGAGTTCGACGACACCTTCCGTCAGCACTTGCGCGAGCTGTTCGTGTGGCGCCGCGACGTCCGCCGCTTTCGAGCTGACCCGCTGCCGGCCGGCGCCATCGATCGCCTGATCGAGACGGCCTGCCTGTCGCCCTCGGTCGGCCTCAGCCAGCCCTGGCGCTTCGTCACCGTCGATGATGCTGCACGACGTCGCGCCATCATCGATGATTTCACGGCGTGCAACGCCGACGCACTGAATTGCTATTCCGGCGAACGCGCGGCCCGCTACGCCACGCTGAAACTGTCGGGCCTTGAGCAGGCCCCCGGTCACCTCGCCGTGTTCGCCGACAAGGCCAGCGACATCGGCCACGGCCTCGGCCGTGCGACCATGCCGGAGACGACCGAGTATTCCGTGGTCGCCGCCATCACCGCGATGTGGCTCGCCGCGCGCGCCGAGAGCATCGGCATCGGCTGGGTCTCAATCCTCAACCCGGATCGCATCCACGTCGTCCTCGACGTGCCCGATACCTGGAAGTTCATCGCCTATCTCTGCATCGGCTATCCGGAAGCCGAATGCGACCAGCCCGAGCTGGAGCAGGCGAAATGGGAGCACCGGCGCGGCGCGGACGAGTTTACGTTGCGGCGTTAAGCGGATCGCGCCCCAACTCGCCCGTCAGATACCAGCAGTCGATCCATCCTCTGTCATTGCGAGCGAAGCGAAGCAATCCAGGATCGCAAGGGCTCCTGGCAATGACGGCGGAGAGAGCGGCACAACCTTCCGTTACGACCTGCTCCTGCCGGCCACTGCCGCCACAGGCGCGGGTGGCTCCGGCTTCTGGAACATCAGCAGCGGGCGGAAGATGACGCGGCCATAGGCCTCGTAATGGTTCTGGGTCGAGACCGCCATCTTCAGTGGCGTCGCGTAATTTGCCTCGAAGGTCATGAACTGCGCATAGGTCCAGGAGAAACCGACGCCGACCGAGGCCATTTCGGTGACGCCGGGGAAGGTCGAATACACCGCACCCCAGTCGGTGAAGATGTAGGTGTCGAAACCCCTGAGCCATTGCGACCAGTTGTAGTGCAGCTCGGCGCTGAGATAATAGCCGCTGTCGCCGGAGGCCGCATTGGAGGGATAACCGCGTACGGTGGTGGGGCCGCCGATCGAGAAGATCTGATCGCCCGGCAGCAGCTTCTCCTGCGTGTACTGCCAGCTCGCCAGCACATTGGCGCTGAAGTTCTGGGGCCCTGCGGCGCTCGTCGCGATCAGCGAGCCGGTATAGGTGTTGAACGCGCGGTTGTTGCCGAGCACATAGTCATGCCACGCGATGTAGTTCACTGCCGGCGAGACCGTGATCGAATAGGTGTTGCCGGACTTGGTCACCGAGATTCCAGCCGTGGTCTTGTCGTAGTGGTCGTCGGTGACGGCGACCGTGGCAAAGCGGCTGACGGTCTTGCCCTCGGTCAAGGCCGCGTTGAGCAGCACCAGCCAGTCCTGCGTCACCCAGACCGGCTGGCTGAAATTGACAGCGGCCTGGCTCGAGCGACCGGTGACGTCGAGCGCGACGAACGGCCCCTGGACGATCTTGATCTTGCCTTCGGTATAGCTGACGCCGGCGCGGCCGCCCCAGGGATTGACCGGGATGCTGTAGGCGACATTGCCGTTGAGATTGCCGTCGGAGCGGACGCCGTAGAAGGTCAGGCGGTCGTCGACGCCGAACAATCCGTGGCGCTTGTAGAAGGCACCGCCCTCCCAACGCCCGGTGTTTTCGGAACCCTGATTGTCGGTGAAGAGCTGCAAGGTGTCGACCGGCGGCTCGATCACCGCGAACTGGAGGTCGGTGAGGCCGAAGCTCGTGCCGGGCTGCAGCAGCGCCTTGATCTGCACGTCGTTGGTCCGGTTGAACCAGATCACGTCGCGGTTGAGTTTTGGAACGTCGAGGACCTCGCCTTCGGGCTCCTTCACGCGATCGAGGATGTAATCGGTGCGAGTCTGCTTGTTGCCCTCGACGGTCGTCTTCTGCAGCCGTCCCTCGGTCAGCTTGACGCGGACGACGCCGCCCTTGGCATCCTGCTCGGGCAGGGTCGCGATGCCCGTGACGATGCCGCGCGCGGCATAGACCGCATTGATGTCAGCAACGAGCTGCAACAGCGAGGCGATGTCGACGTCCTTGCCGACATATCTCTTCGCGATCTCATCCAGCTCCGCCGGCGTGATGAACTTGGACTCGTCGAACGTGACCTTGCGCAGGCGAAATTTCGGCCCGCCTGGCTTCAGGAGCTGGGACTTTTCCCGCTCGCCGCCGATCACCGCCGGCCCGGTGAGCTTGGGCGGCGCGCTCTGCTGCTCGAGCTGCCGCCGCTGCCGGTCGACGTCGTTCTGGATCACGCCGGGATTGATCGACTGGGCGCGCGCGGAGGCGATGCAGCAAGCTGCAAGCCCGATCGCCAACGACGCCCCCAGAATCCGCATCCCGAATCCAATTACCATGCCTGTGCGAGACAGCCAACGGCCGGCTTTTCCGTTTCAACCGCCGCATCCTTCCAGCCCGGACGTCCCGCACGCTGCCCCTTCTGGCGCAGCTTGCGCATGTCGCTGAGCCCTTCGACGTTAACGGCGGGGCCGGAGCCGACGGCCTCGACCGGCCGTGGCGTTAGCAGCGCGTCGAGCCGCGCCTGGCCGGAGAGACCAAGCAGGTAGAACGTCCCCCCATCCTTCTTCGCGAGCCAGGTCTCGATGCTCTCTTTGCCCTCGCCGTCGACCGAGATGTTGCGCGCCATGCTGGCACCGGTGAAGACATTGCAGCAGCTGTGGGTCGACCCGTAATTGGTGACGGTCGCCGAAACGTCGCCGGTATAGAACACCACATAGGCGTCGCTGACATTGGCGTTGCCGGTCTGGCTCATCGTGAACACGCCGCCCGGCTGGTAGAGCTGCAGCGACGGCCAGCTGGACGGCGCCGGCGTACGGTTGTTCAGGAGTATCTGCTGGGTCGCTGTGGTGAGCATGAGCTGGCCCGGCACGTAGCCGTTCAGGATCGAGACGGCCGGCGCATCGGTCCAGAAGTTTGCGTCCACCACCCTGAACTGGTTGACGATGATGTGGTCGGGGTCGATCGAGATGTTGGCGGACTTCGCAACGCCGCCGTTGTAGCCGGTGACGTTCAGGATCAGCGGGACCGCCGGGTTCGAACGGATCTGCTCGCCCTTGACGTTGATCGTATCAGCCGCGAGGTCGAGCTCCCGCACGACGCTGACCCAGTTGATCGTCAAATCACCCGACGACGTCATCTTGACGATGTCGCCGCTGATCCGGTCGAGCGAGACCGGTCCGACCACATCGAGATGCGTGTCGCCGGGGGCGGAGATCGATCCGCCGCGGAGCGAGCCCGTGTCGGACTTGACGTTGAGATCGCCGGCATCGCCCGGGATCCCCGTCGTGGTGAGCTGGCTGAAGACGACGTCGTTCACGGCATGCAGGGTCTGCGTGCCGCCGCTGATGGCGGTGCCGACGGTGATCCCTCCGGTCGTCGCGGTGACGTCGAGTGCGCCGCCAACGTTGAGATTATCCCAATGAACGACCGTGCCGCTGAGGACTGCATTGCCGGCGGTGGCCGTGAGGTTATGCCCGGTGTTCGCACCCGCCGCGATCAGTCTCGCCGAGCCGTGGGCCGAGACCGAGCCCAGCGTCGGCACGCCGCCTGAAGTCACGGTCTGCGCGAGGATGAAACCGGTGTCCGCGTTGACGTTGATGCTGCCGGCATCGCCGTTGATGCCCGTCGCCGTCAACGCGTTGAAGGTGACGTTGTCATGGGCGTGGATGGTCTGCGTGCCGCCGCTCTGCGCGGTCTGGAAGGTAATACTGCCCTGCCCCGCGGTCGCGCCCAGCGTCGTCCCGACATTGAGGACGTTCCAGTTGATCGGGCCGGCGGCAGTCAGCAGGCCCGAGCCCGTCGAAGCCGCGAGCGTGTTGCCGCTGATGGTCGTGGCCGCAACGAGGCTCGCCGAGCCGTGGGCCGAGACCGAGCCCATCGTGGTCGCACCGCCCGAGGTCACCATCTGCGCCAGGATGAAGCCGGTGTCGGCGGTGACGTTGATGCTGCCGGCATCGCCGTTGATGCCGGTCGCCGTCAGCGCGTTGAAGGTGACGTTGTCATGGGCGTGGATGGTCTGCGTGCCGCCGCTCTGCGCGGTCTGGAAGGTGATGCCACCCTGGCTCGCCGTCGCACCCAGTGTCGTGCCGACGTTGAGGACGTTCCAGTTGATCGGGCCGGTCGCAGTCAGCAGCCCCGAGCCGGTCGTGGCGGCGAGCGTGTTGCCGGTGATGGTCGTGGCCGCAACGAGGCTCGCCGAGCCATGGGCCGAGACCGAGCCGAACGTGGTCACACCGCCCGACGTCACCGTCTGGGCCAGGATGAAGCCGGTGTCGGCGGTGACGTTGATGTTGCCGACGTCGCCGCTATTGCCGGTGGCCGCGAGCGACTTGAACGTCACATTCTGGGTCGCGTGGACCGTCTGCGAACCGCTGCTCTCGGCGGTGCCGATGAGGATGCTGCCATTGTTCGCGACGGCGCGGAAAGATCCGCTCGCGCCGGTCGCCGTGCCCGCCAGCACCTGGTCGAGCCTCAGTCCGCCGGTGCCGATGATGTCCACACTGCCCTTCACCGCGGACAGCAGGCTCACCTCGGTGTCAGCGAGAACCTTGACGTAGATATCGCCGGCGCTCGCGCTCGCAGACAGCCGCGCGGCACTTAAGGTAAACCGCCCGGTCGCACCGCCGATGCCGTTCGATGCGCTCAGCGAGAGCTCGGCGCCCGCGCCGGAGGCGATGAACTTGGTCTGGCCGTCGCCATTGTCGATGATCGCACCGAGCGAGGCGACGCCGCCGGCGGTGACGATGATCGACGGGGCGTTCGAGGCGGCAGCGTAGGACAGCGAGGAATTCAGCTGGCCGATCGTCGCATCAACCGTGGTGGTCACCGAGATCAACCCGGGCGCGTTGATGGCCGAATAGGCGCCCATCGATAGCGTCGCGGCAACCAGCGTCACGCCGCCCGTGCTGCTGGTCGCAACCACCGGCGCCGCACTTGTGCCGGCCGCGAAGGTCATGCCGCGATTGGCGAGCAGCTGCATCAGGCCGTCGCTGGTGATGCCAGTATTGATGGTGAGCGCGCCGCGCGCCACGTTCAGCGTCAACGCGCCGCCAGCCGTCAGCGCCCCATAGGGGCCGCTGGTGCCGACCGCGAGATCGCCGGTGACCGCGAGGATGCTGACGTCGCCGACCGCCGAGCCGGTCACCGCGCCGGAGATGTTCACCTGCAGCGGCTGGAAGGCCCCGCCGTTGAAGCCGATGCTGCCGCCGGCGCGCAGGTCGAGGTCGGTGCCAAGGATGTGGATCGCGGAGCGGTCCGTGAAGCCGGCCTCGGCGTAGATGCTGCCGGTCGCGGCGAGCTGGATCGCATTGCCGGCGGCGATGTTGCCGAGGATGAGATCGCCGGTGGTCTGCTTCACATAGATTCCCTGTGCCGACGAGACCTGGTCGAGCTGGTCATTGCCCGGATCGGCAAACGCGATCTGAAGCGCGTTGGCGTTGGTCGCGGGATTGCTTCCGGCAGCGCCCGGCGCGCCGACATTGCCATGCTCGGCGATCAGGGTCAGGTTGGCGATATCGCCCGAGATCACCGCCCCGCCCACATTGGCGGAGATATTTGTGACGGCGTCGAGCTTGACGTCGCCGCGGCCGGTCACCTCGATGCCGTTGGTCTGCGCGGCCGTGATCGGGCCATAATTGGCGGTGACGCCGCCGAGCGCGAGGCTGTTCTTGCTGCCGAGATAGACGTTGGTCAGTGCCTTGGCCGAGATCGCGATCGGGTTGTCGACGACGACGAGGTTCTGCTGCGACAGGCTGACCGTATAGGTCGTGACATGGGTCGTCGGATCCGTGACCGCGCCGACGGTGAGCTGGCCGGGGCCGGCGGTGGCCAGCAAGCCCCTCTGCTCCGGCGTCAGCGACGAGGAATCGACGCTGGTGAAGGTGAAGGTCTGGGGCGCCGCCGAATTGCCGACCGAGCCGCGCGGCGCGTAGAGCATGATCTGGTTGGCGCTGACATTGGCGATGACGTTCTCGTCGATCGGCGGCGGTGCCGCACCGACGGCCGACGACGACACCGTGTAGGCCAGCTGGCTCTGGGTCCACTGCGAGCCCGCGGTGATGATGCTGTAGACCCGCTCGGTCGATGCGAGCGTGTAGCTGTAGTTTGCATTGTAAGCGCCAAGCGCCGTTTGCAACGCCGTGTTGCTCGGCATCCGCTGGCTGGTGGTCGCCACGCCATCGAACAGCTTGGTGAACAGGGTCGCCGACAGCGAGCTGCCGAACACGGTCCCCAGCGGATCCGCGGGAGCGGCACCGAGCAATGTCGTCAGCGAGGTCTTGAGCTCGTCGGTGGTGATCTTGCCGAGCAGGAACTGATCCCTCAGGAATCGCGTCGTGGCCTCGGTCTTCATCTGCGTCGCGGTGACGTCGGCAGGGTCGATGCCGAGCTTGGCCGCCACCTGCGCCCGCAGCACCGTCTGCCCCACCGAGGTCGGGTTGTAGGTGCTGCCGTTCGTAAAGGCGATGTTCTTGAGCTGGAAATAGTCGTTGTAGGCCGACGTCACCATCGACTGATAGCTGTTGACGGCGTTGGTGGCGGCGTTGCCACTGACAAGGTCGAGGCTGGCCTGGACGTCCTGAAGATGCTGGCTCTGTGCCTGGGTCAGGCCGACCGCCGCCCGGCCGTTCAGGATGTTGGCCTGGTTGCCGTCGGAGCCGGCGGCCTCCAGGAACAGCGGGCCACCGGTCGACTGGATCGTGCCTAGGCGGAGGTCGCCCTTGGACTGAATGATGTAGGTGCCGGTGGCCGAGGCGCTGTCGAGCACGCCGCCATCCACGCTGACGCCCGCCTGAACCGTCCCCGTCGCCTGGATCACCAGCGGATTGATGTTGGTCAGGGTGGACGCGCCGTTGACCACCGCGCTCGTCGCGCCGATGGCACCGGAGGCGGAGTTGATCTCGATGTTCTTGCCGATCACGACGGGATTGGCGGGGTTGTAGGCGGAGGCCGAGTTGATGTCGCCGGTCGCCGACAGGAACACGTTGCCCTGCGGCGTGGCGCCTGCCGAATTCACCTTCACCTGGTTGATCGACAGCGCGCCGATGGCCGAAATCGCGATGTCGCGGTCGATCGAGCTGGCGGTCAGGCTGCCACCATAGATCTGCACCTGGACGGGCGTCCTGTTGGCGCCGAGCGTGCCGATGCCGCCGTCACCCCGAAGCGTCACGCTCGTACCCGAGATCACCGGGTTGTTGGCATTGGCGCCGACCGTGATGGACGAGTTGGCGCCGGTGGCGGCCAGCGTCGTCGTTCCCTGCTGGTTGTTGATCGACCCGTTGATGACGATGCCTGAGGTCGAATTGACCACGACGTCGCTGCTACTGCCACCGGTGAACTTGATGTTGATCGGGTTCGACGCCTTGACCGTGTTGGTCAGCGAGAGCGTCAAATGATCATAGATCGCCTGGTACCAGTTGTACTGGGCATCTGCGCCGCAGCACGCGTTGGAGTGGGTGTTGAGTCCAACGGGGCTCCCGTCCGGATTCGTGCCGCCCGCCCAGTGATAGCTGCCGGTGGCGGTCGTGACCTTCTGGTAGTTGGTGCTCTGCGTGCCTGAAACCAGGCTGGTCGAGCGGGTCCAGCTCTCGCCGGTGGTCTGATTGGGCGTGAAGCTCCAGCCGTAGTCGAACTGCGTGCTGGTGGGTAGACGATCCAGCGTCGCGGTGTCGACCCATTGATAGAGCATGTTCTCCTTCGTCGCGTACTGGATACCCGCCGTACCGGTCCTCGCTGCAAGCATCGACGGATCAATCGCGGCCGCAGTGACACTGTTGGTCTCGTACCGCGACACCTGCTGGCTGCTTGCAGCCTTGGGATCGTAGACCCACCACGTCGTCTTCCCCTTGAGCTGGTCGACGATCTCGACCACGCTCTGGGCAGTGACGCTGGTATTGATGGTGTTGGTGACGAGCTGGAGCCCGCTGGTGTTGTTGACGGTGACCGTGCCGGCACCGCCTTTGATCTCGATGTTACCCTGGGTCTGGGTGCTGTCGGTCGAGGTCGAGATGATCTTGCCGTTGAGGTAGACGTAGCCGCCGGCGCCCTGCGCCACGCCATTCAGGATGAGCTGGTCGGTGAGAGCGTTGTACCTGACCCCGATCTTGGCGTCGCCGCTGGCCGACGCCGTCACGGAGCCCGAGATATCGTAATAGACGCCGTTGCGCGCATTGGCCTGGGCCGCGGCAAAGTCCGCGCCGCCGTTGCGGTTCTTGAGGCCGTTGCTGCCATAGATGGCATCGTACGCCGCGGCGCCGATGTCGACCGAGTAATTGCTGCTCGAGCCGGCCTGGATGGTGCCGTTGATGTTGATCACCGACGCCGAGATGATGACCGCCTGGCCGCTGATGGTCCGGGAGGCTGTCGCGGTGGCCGGCGAATTGGCGGTCTTCGGCGTGATCGCATCCGGCTGGATGTTGATCACCTGGAAGAAGCCCGAGCTGTCGCAGGCTGACGCACAGTTGAACGGCGTCTTGTACGGACCGCTATCGGTGTAAACGTTGCGGCCGTCATAAGTCGTTTTCTTCCACTGCGCGAGCACGACATTGGTCGAGTCCTGCGACTGCCCCTCGATGATCTTGAGGGTCGCGATGTCAGGCACGCTGCCGGCATCGGGAGTGCTGGTGTTCCCAGGCGTACCCCTGCCCACCGGCAGGAAGATCGATGAATAGAGCGAGGTGCCGTCGTAATACGTCATCAGCATGCGCGCGGTGAAGATCGTGCTGGCGTCGGCGTTGCCGACGGGTTGATACACGCCGTGGCTGCCGTCGGTGCAGCAGTAATAGAAATAGGGGTGATCGGTTCCCGAAGCGATATGCGGAGCGGTATAGTAGTCGCCGTAGGCGCCGAGATAGGTCGCCGCCGTCATCACCGCGGTCAGCGTGTCTTCCGGCCTGTTTTCAGTGGTGGCCCATTGCGAGGTGACCGCGCTGCCGCTGTCGTAGAAGCTCCCGATACCGCCGAGGAAGGTGAAGGTGCCTTTTGGCACCACGATCTGGACGGTCGCGGCACTGAGCGACTGCGATGCGACGACGCTGCCGAGATTGTTGATGATCTTGAGCAGGCCGTTCGCGTTGTTGACGGCGCCATTGAAATAGATGTCGGGCGTGCGGGTCAGCACGTTGCCGTTCTGGTCAATGCCTTGACCGGAGTCAGGATCCAGGCGGTTATAGGTGGCCGAGATGTCGATGACCGGTGTTGCGCTCGGCATCGCGGTGAAGGTCACATTGGAGTGCGAATCCGGGTCGACATGGTCGATCTGGCGGTAGGTGATGTTGCCTCCGCTCACGTCGGTGACCGTGAGGTTGCCGAGGCTCATGAAGTCCAGGCCCTTGTTCTCGATCTTGATCAAGGGCGAGCTGCGCGCGATGACCGCGGGCGCGGCCGGGTTCGTGCCGCTGTTTCCGGTCAGCTTCTGCGCCAGGATCGAGACGTTGCCGGCGGACACCATGATGTCGCCGAACGCGAAGGCATTGCCGGGTGCGTCGGAGGTGAACGGCGCCTGCTTGATCAGCGTGTCGATCTGGCGCTGGATGTCGCCGGTCGGATCGGTGCCGGACGGCGCCATCGTCGCGGGCGCCGTAGGCGTGGCCGCCGCGAGCTGGGAGCGGACTTGCGCCTCGGTCAGGCCGGTCAGCGACGCCAGCTGATTGACCACCAGCTGGTAGGGATTGAAGTTGCCGACGACGGTGTACTGGACCGTCTGGTGGTTCCAGCTCATCACCGGATTGAAGTGATTGACGTCGGAAACGGCCTCGAGGGTCAGCGCGGAGTAAGGGCTGGTCGTGCTCAGGGTCGGCGTGCTCGCGCCGAGCTCGATCGTGATGGTCACGTCGTTGTTGATGCCCGCCACCACCAGGCCGTTGAGCGCGACATCGCCGGTTCCGCTGGTGTGGCTGTGATTGTCGCTGTTCTTGGCGCTGAAGATGTCCAGATACGGATTGTAATTGCTGCCGTTGCCGGCGGCCGTGACCTGCCCTTGCGTTGCGCCCAGATAGATATTCCGCGCGCCGAGGATGCTCGAGGTCGGGGCCAGCGTCAGGCTCGTGCTGTCGTCGGCATTGGCCGTGCCGCGGTACAGCGTGGAGATCGGAATGGCGGTGTTGTTGTAGACGACCGTCGTCGCCGTCGCCTGCACGCTGCTGAAAACGAGGCCATCGCCGGACAGGCCGGCATACATGGTGATGTCACGCCAGGCCATGATCTTCGCGCCGGCGCCGACATTGACGGACTGGTTGGCGTGAACCCAGCTGTTGGTGCTGGCGCCGACGCCAGCGATCGCGCCATAGAGGCTGGCATTGGCGTTGGTCGCCGCCGCCATCTTCGCGGCCGTGCCAATATAGATCTTGCCGGCGCTGAACAGCTCGCGGGCGTTGATGTTGACCGCGAGCGTGGCGTTCGCCGTCATGTTGGATTCGGCGCCGCCGCCGGCGAAGAAGCTGGCGGTGGCGAGGCTCGCGGTGTCGTTGGTGTTCAGCGTGTTGTAGGCCTCGATGTTGATCACGGCCGTCGAGGTCCTGGGATCGTCGTTGAGGCTCAGCACCGTGCCGGCGCCGATATTGGTGGTGACGTTCTGCGTCACAAAGGACTCGCTGAGCGCGGCCGCCCCTGAGAACGAGCCGCCGGAACCCGAACGCGCGCCGCCGCCACCCTGGTTGACGATGTCGTTGGCGATCACGACCATGTCGCCGGCCGCCGAATTGATGATCAGATGCGTCCCGATCTCGGCCGTGGTGGTGGAGTCGACGTCGTTCCGCGCCTCGCCGGCGGACACGCCGGCCGTGGACGCCTGATAGGCATCGCCGCTCGCCGCGTAATTCGTGGTGTGCTTGGCATTGATGCGGAGACCGCCGAAATAGAGCGTGTCATCAGCCGTGCCGCCGTCGAAGCGCGCGTTGGTCACGGCGGTCGAGCTGGTCGTGGCGACCGCGGCCGCGCCGGCATAGGTGCCGCCCGCGCCGACCGTCGCGTTGGAGACGTTGGTATCCGTGCCGGTGGCCGTGATCCGCAGGATACCGGTGTAATTGCCGTGATTCAGATTATCCATGTCGGCAGGCGCACCCAGATAGGCGTAGGTATGCGCGCTGGACGAGGTCTGCGCGACGGTGGCGCCGAGCGCCAGGAATCCGGTCGAAAGGCCCGTCGCCTCGGCGTATTGGGCGCTGTCGTTTTCGGCCGCGATGGTCACGTCAGCGTTGGGCAACGTAATCCCCGTCCCGCCATAGGCGCTCACGGTCGCGTTTTCCGACGCCTTGGCGTAGCTGCCCTGTGCCCCGATCAGCGAGCCGCCGCCGCCGGCGAGCGCCTTGGCCCATGTCGACGTGCCGCTGGTCGGAACCAGCGCCATGGCGGTCACCGCAAGCGCACCACCCGAGAAGCTCGTGTTGTCGCCAACATCGGCAGTGACCGTGGCGCCGACCGTGGACTGGGCGATGGCGACGCCGACCGCGGCGCCGCCGACCGAAACGCCGATCGCCTCGCTCGATAGATTGGGCGTGATCGAGGCCGACACCAGTGTGCCGACGCCGGTCGCGGATGTCGTGATCGAGGCACTGCTGCCGATCTCCGCCAGCACGGACGAGTTCTCGTGCGCCTCCGCATCCGCACCGACGCCCGCGACGATACCGCCGCCGAGCGCGGTGGCCGTCGTCGTCAGCGTGCCGGCACCGCTTGCGCCAACTGCCAGAGCCGCGACGTTGACGGTGGAGCCGTTCAGAACCCTCGCGGCGACCGAACTCGCTCGGCTTGCCGTTGCGACCGAAGGACCGGCCGCCACGGCACCGCCGGTGACGCCGCCGGTGAAGACGACCTGGGTCGTCGAATCCTGCGCCATGACGGCGGCGCCATTGCCGGTGCCGCCCGTGCCGGTGATCTGGCCGCCGAGCATGGCCACCACGGAGTTGCTGACATTGCCGACCGCGACAGCCGCCTGGGCGCCAAAGTAAAGCGCCGCACCGCCGGCGATGGCCTCGGTGTCGACGGTCTTGCCGGCATAAGGCCCGGTAGTCGCGTCCTTGACGACCGCCGCAACGGTGACAATCGGCGCCGAGACCGCCAAAGGCGTATCGGCGGCCACCAGCACGCCGGAGCCGTTGCGTCCGTAGTCACTCAGATTGGCGAGCACGGTGCTGTTGACGCTGGTGTAGCCGATGCCCGCACCGATGCCGACATTCTTGGCAAAGCCGGCGCCGAGCAGATACATCTTGGCCGCGTTGGCGCTGGTGGCGGCAACGTTGACCTGCGTGCCCGTGACGTTGCCGCCCGCGATCTGCGCGACGACGACGTCGTTGCCGCCGCTCAGCACGTTGCTGACGTCGTAGGTCGAGCTGACATTGGCGCTGTTCGGATTGCCGGCCGTGCCGCTGGCGACGGCGTTGCTCCCGTGGGTGTTGCTGGTGCCACTGTTGACCGACGCGATGGTGCCGCTGCCGCCCTGATTGAGCTGACCAGTCTGCTGGCCCTGGGTGTCGGCATCGGCGGTGTTGGTGCCGATGATGATGACGCCGACGGTCGCGCCGGTGCCGACGCTGCCGCCGATGCCGGCGGTGACCGCGTAGGACAGCACCTCCTTGGTGCTGAGCGCATTGACGTTGATCGCGCCTGACGAGTTCAGATTGCTGTTCCAGCTCTCGGCAACGGTCCGGCTCTTGAACACGATGACGTTGGCTGCGGCGCCGACGCCGACGCCTCCCCCGCTGGCGCCGACCGCAAGTGCGCCTGCGATCTCCTTGATCGCCACGTCTTCGTTGGCGTTGATCGTCACCGCGCCGGCCGTACCGCCCGTCACCCCATGCAGCGTGGTGTCGTAGACGCCGGCGATGGTGGTGTTGTTGGCGACCTCAATGTTGGCCATGCCGGCGATAGCCGCCGTCCCGGTCGAGAGCGCGCCGCCGATCGCATAGGCCTCGAAACGGTTCTTGGTCTTGGCCTCGACGTCGAGCGCGCCGCTCAGATTGAGCGCGGTGGTGTGTGCGGCACCATTGCCCTGATAGCGGAACTCGTCACCGACATAGGCCAGCGTCCGGTTCGAGGAGACCTGGACCAGGAACGCCGCGCCAATCGCGGCCTGGCTGCCATAGGCGCCGGAGCCGTTCGCGGAGAAGATACCGGTGTTGTTGTTGGCGTTCACCGTCAGTGACGAAGCCGTCAGCGCGCCGCCGTCAACATAGGCTTCCGTGGTTGCCTGGAAGACGTTGAGCCCGACCGAGCCGGTGTTGAAACCGATCGCGATCGACGACGCATCCTGCTCCGCATTGGCCTTCACAGTGACGGCGCCGACCGTCTCGCTCGACGACTGCACGCCGCCGACTGTGGCATTCGTGATATAGGCCAAGGTCTCGCGCGACATCGTCGTCGAGATGATCGTCGCGCCACCGCCGCCACTGCTGCCGTAAGCGATGCCGGCGCCGAACGCGCCGGAATAGGAGAAGCTCGACGCGGCGACCTCGATCTGCGGCTTGAGCGTCGAGGAGGTCAGGCGCGTGTCGATGGCCGCGCTGTCGATATAGGCTCGCGTCGCCCCGCTCATCACATTGGTGATGGGGTTGATCATGATCGCGATGCTGGAACTCGCGGCAAGCGAGGCGACGCTGGTCACGACGGCCTGGTGCGAGCTCGCGACCACGGCAAGGCCGCGCACGGTGTCCTGGTTCTCGGAGAGGTCGGGCGTGGTGTCGGTTGGCGCATGGGCGGTGCCGAGATCGAACGCGTGGACGAGCGTGCCGTTGTTGACCGACAGCGTATCGGACGAACTGGTTCCGAGCGCATCGACTTTGGTGTTGGCACCACTGATATAGGCTGCGGTGGTTCCGGTGATCTGGTTGGTCACCAGCGAACCCGCGCCGCCGGCCGCCCCCTTGCTGATCGACAAGGCACCGGCGAACACCGCCGCCTTGTCGTTGTTGCCGGCGATCACGCCGACATTGTTGGTGGCGGTGACGTCAGCGCCGTTGATGCCGTTGGTGCCGGCCGCGGTGATGCTGGCCGTGACATTGGTCCCCATCAGATTGGTGGCGACCGAACCGGCCAGACCGACCTGCGAGGACATCGCGACACCGACGGCGACCGTCGAGATGCTGGCATTCGAGTTCGCACCGACGGCAACGCTGCCCGAGGCCGTCAGCTTGGAGCCGGTGACGCCGGCGCTGACGTTGTTGGCGATGCTGCTGTAGACCAGCGCCAGACCTGCGGCGCTGCCTTGCGACGCGGCGCTCGCGATCGCGGCGGTTCCGGTGATACTGGAATTGTCGGTCGCACTGACGGAGATGTTGCGGGCCGTGACGGACGATTGCGTCGTGCTGGACAGATTGTTGCCGATGGTCGCCGAGACGGTATTGGCGATCGAGCTGATCGTCGTGCCGCCGACGCCTGCAAACTGTCCGGTCGCCAGACCGAGGCCGATCGTGACCGATTGGATCTTCGAGGAATCGACCGCGCTCACGCTGACATTGCTGCTCGCCGTCATCAGGACGTTGGCGATATAGGCCGAATGCGTGGTTGCGATGGTGTCGTAGATGATCGAGGCGCCGACATTGTTCTTGCCGGCCTGGATGAGGCCCGCAACGGAGATGATGCTGGCGCCCGGACCATTCCCCGTGCCGTCGTTAAGCGCCGCCGCGCCGAAGTCGATGCAGTTCTGCCCGCCCGTGCCGCCGGCGACCGTGCAGGTGTCCGTGGCGAGATGATTGTTGTTCGACTTCTTGACGAGGTTGCCGAGCGCTGTGTCCAGCGCCGACACGGCGCCGCTGTCCGCCAGCACCGTCACGCGCCCGACGTTGATGCTCACCGTCGCGCCGCTGTTGATGTAGGCCGTCGTGGTGGGCGAGATCTCGCTGACGACGATCGCGCCGGCAAGCCCGTTGGACCCCGCCCCGCCCGAGGCCGCGCCGGCCGCGATCACGCTGGCGCTGTCGGCCAGCACCAGCAGGGTGTCGTAGTTCGAGATCGAGGTGCTGCGGATATGCGCATCGGTCGCGTTGCCGCCGGTGGGATCGGCGATCGAAGCATAGGTCAGCCCGATGCCGACGCCAGCCTGGCCACCCGAGATATAGAGCGAGCCGCCACCGATCGCGATGTTCGTGGTCTGGTAGGCGTCGACCTCGAGCGCGCGGTTGACGCCGGAGGATTGGCCCGTGATCGTCGAACTCTCGATGTAGGCGTTGGCGCTGTCGGTGATGATGCCGACCGAGGCCGACAGCGACGCCGCATTGGATTTAGATGCCGCCACGCCGAGGGCGACGACGGTCTCCGAGCCGCCATTGAGCGCCTGCACCGTCACCGAACTCTGGTTGTTCATGGTGGTGCCGTAGATATAGGCGAGCGTCGAATTGTTCGACATCGCCGCCGCGATCGCACCGCCGATCGCGGCCCCCGTGGCGGACCCTCCGGCCAGATTGAGCGCCGCAGAGCCGGAACCATTGTTGAGCATGGTGTCGTTGAGGGCCTGAACGATCGTGTTGGTCACCACCGCACCGGTCGTGGTGTACTTGTTGACCGTCGTGTTCCTGATATAGGCGCTGGTAACCAGCGAGACGTCGCTCACTGACGAGCTGCCGGCGAGATCGAGGCTGAAGCCGCTGGTGCTAGATCCCGAGGTCGAACCGATCTTGCCCGCCGCCGTCGTCACGCCGGCGGCGCCTCCGGTCGAGGCGGCGCCGGCAGCGCCTGCCTTGTCGGAGAAACTCGACGACGCCGGGTCGGAGACGGCTGCCGCGACGGCGGCAGCGGTGATGCGCCCCGAAGTGGTCGCGCTGAGTGTCAGATTGTCGACATTGACCGCCCCGCTTCCGCCGCTGGTGCCGGCGAACGGATCGTTGGCGCTGAACACGCCGGGCCGTATGTCGGAATGGTTGTCGCCGATATAGGCGGAGGTGTCGGCATTTGCGCCGAGATAGGCGACCGACAAGCCGACCGCCGAACCGCCGCTCCCGTTATAGCTCAT
Source organism: Bradyrhizobium sp. CCBAU 11430 (assembly GCF_028128855.1). Classification (NCBI taxonomy): domain Bacteria; kingdom Pseudomonadati; phylum Pseudomonadota; class Alphaproteobacteria; order Hyphomicrobiales; family Nitrobacteraceae; genus Bradyrhizobium; species Bradyrhizobium sp. CCBAU 11430. Next base: position 19,604 of record NZ_LBJV01000007.1, on the reverse strand, counting down.
CGCGCCGGACAGCGTCACGACCGACAGATCCTGCTGCGCCAGGATGCCGACGGTCGGTGCATAGACGGTGGCCTGGCTCGAGATCGACGCATGCGTCGTGTTGTTCAGGAAACCGAGCGAGGTGATGCCATTCAGCGCCAGCGTGCCGGCAGCCTTGCCGGACGACGGTGCGACAGCGACGAACCGGTCTGAAGTGATCGCGTTGACGGCGATGTCGTCCGCCGCACGCAGCGTCGCGCGGTCCGAAACGCCAGCGATGGTATTGGTGTTGAACTGGACGAGATTGAGCGCGCCGCCGACGGAGGAGCCGCCCGAGGTGTTGCCGAACAGGAAGCCGAGCGTGCCGACATTGCCGGCGGCGTCGATCGACGCCGTGGTCGTGGTGGCCGCGATCTGGAGGCTGGCGTCGTAGGTATGGACGTCGCCATTGTCCATCCCGACCGACCAGCCGGTGCCACTGCCGCAGGCCGCGGTCGCGCAGGTCGCCGTCAGGCTTGCGCTGCCGGCCACCCACGCCGTCGTGTTGTTGTTCACGACGAAATGGTTCAGCGAACCGGCGATGCCGATCGTGTCGCCGGCGTCCGCGGTGGCATTGGCGTAGCTGGTCAGGATGTTGCCGCCGACGCCGAGATTGCCGTTGAGGTGGCTCAGCACGGCGCCCAGACCATCCCACTTCAGCCAGGTGTTGGTGATCGGCAATTCGGTGGTGGCATCGACGGCGATATTCGCCGCGTTGATCAGCGTGCCATTGCCGACATAGGCGTTCGAATTATGCGTGAAATTGCCCCAGGCGACGGCCGCGCTGATCGCGGTGCTCTCGCCGGACACCGGGTCTTTCGTGATCGCGCTGGACGTCGCGTTGCTGCGAACGCCGCGATCAATGACATTGCTGGCGACGGCAACGTTGCCGCTGGCATAGATGCTCGGCGCGCCGCCGCTCGGATTCTGCGCGATCGCAGCGGTCGCGCTCTGGGTGCTGTTGGCCAGCGACAGCGCGGCTGCGACCTTGAAATCGAAGCTCAGCGGCACCAGCGATCCCATGTGGTCCCTGATGATCGACGTCGGCGAGGTGACGGCGCGCAGTCCTCGTTCGATCGCCGCGATCAGCGCCGGTAGGCCGGCGATGGACGAGGCCATCGTGGAATTGCTCGTCGTGTCGGACGTCGCTTCGACCAGAACGGAGGCGTTCATCCGGTTGTTGATATCGGTTCCGAGCGATGCGCCGAGCGTCGCGGTCGCGGACGTCGTGATGTCGCTGATGGCGAACGCGCCTCCGACAGCACCGCTCGCCCCCGTTCCGGGCGCCGCAACCGACGTTGCGCTGGTCGAGAACGAGTTGTTGTTGATCGCGCGCACCTTCAGGGTGCTGCCGCTCGTGTTCACCGTGCCGGCAGCAATATGCGCGCCGGTCGCAACGTTTGCGGTCGTCGTCACCGAGCCCTTGGAATAGGCCACCGTCGGGACGATCTGCGCGCTCGTCGATGCCGCGAGGGCAGAGACGGCGATGGTCGCATCGTTGAGCGCCTTGATCTCGAGGTTGCCGCCGGCGTTGATCGTCGCGCCCGAGGCGATGTTGGTGGTCACGTTGCCATCGATCTTACCGACGACCACGCCGGCCGCGACCGGCGTGAGACTGCCGAGCAAGGTGGATGCGACCGCCGGATCCGACGCGGTCTCGGTGGCATGTGCGGAAATGGTGACGTCGCCGCGGCCGTTGATGTCGGCATGGCTGTTGATGTTGATCGTCGCGGTCGCGCTGGCCGCGACATAGCCGCCATTGAGCCCGAGCAGCGAGGCGGCGAGCGTCGAGCCGACGAGCGCGAGATCACCGACCGCAGAACCGTTCAGGAAGCTCGACACGGCCGTCGAGGTCGCGGTGATCGAGACGGTACCACCGGTAATCTTGCCGTCGACCGTGATCGCCGTCGTGGCTGTGGCCTGACCGGACAGCGTGATGTCGCTCGCCGTTGCCCGCAACGTCACATTGCCGTCGGCGTAGGTGGTTCCGCCGAAATTGACCGACTGCGCCAGGATCTGCGCGCCATTCATGATCTCGATGTTCGGCGCGTCGATGATGACGTTGTTGGCGTTACCGGTCGAATGGCCGGAGCCATCGAGACGACGGGCGTCGATCATCGCATGCGCGGCGAGCGTGATCGAATGATCCGCCTGGATGAGGTAGTCGGAACCGGCGCTGAGCCCGGCGAGCGCCGCCGCGACGGAGCTGTTCGACAGCGTCACGCCGGTATCGCCCTGGGCGGCATCGCCGACGACCAGGTCGGTCGGATCGATCAGCAGCGTGCCGGCCTTGCCGTTGGCCGCGCTGAGATTGACCTTGATGCCCCGGCCGATGTCGATGACGCCGTTCGCGCTGAAATCGACCAGACCTGCATTGCCGGTCTTCGCGCTGGCGTTGAACCTGGCCCCGCCCGTCACGGTCAGATTCTGCGCCGCCTTCAGACGGATCTCGCCGGCATCGCCGTTCCTGCTGGCGATATTCAGCCTGGCGTTCTTGCCGATATCGATGTTGTTGCCGGCCTGCACCGTGATGTTGCTCGGCGTCGAGGTCTTGCTGTGCGCGGTCAGGCGGCCGTTGACGCGAGCGTTGTTGACGGCGCCGATATGGATCGAACCGTTGCTGACGGTGATCGAGCTGGCGCTGCGCAGGCCCTTGGAATTAACGGATGCCGCGAACTGGGCGGCGTGGTCGAGATTGGCGATGTCGCGCTGGGTCGCGCCGCCGACAAAGACGTTCTGCCCGGTCAGACGCACGCCGTCCTGGGCATTGACCCGGCCGTAGATGCGGATGTTGCCGTCCGGCGAGACCGGGAACGAGCCCGCCATGAGATTGCCGACGGCCGTGCCGTTGATCGCGCCGCCGGGACCGATCAGGCTGTCGGTGAACTCCCGTGTCGGAGTCGAGACATTGAGGCTGCCGACATTGACCACGCCGCTGCGGCCGACCACGAACCCCTTGGGGTCGGCGAAATAGACGTTACCGCCGATTGAGCCGTTCATGTAGGAGTTCAGCGTGCCGTTGACGTAGACCGGCGCGTCGCGAACGATGTTGACGAGATTTCGCGTCCCCGTCGGCAGTTGCAGGTTGACCGTATTGCCCTGCCCGACGCTGAACTGCGAGAAGGAGTTGAAGGCGTTGTTGCCCGAGACCGTCGACGTCGTGACGTTGGTGACGCTGCCGGAAGTTTGAAGGCTGGTCCCGGTCCGTCCATCGGGAACGATGACGTTCGCCGTCTGCGCCTGAAGGCGGACGCTGAACACCGGCAGAAAGACCATCTGCATCGCGCAGAGCAGCGACATCGAGCGGAACCGCGCCAGCCGGCGCAGCGTCGTCCGCTCGTCATCGTTTCGCGCCGCAGATGGTCCGCGCATGTCAGATCCTCGTCATCGGCATTGGCGCCGACCCACAACCGGGTGGGAGAATGTCGTGCGATCCAGACATCAGAACTGGCCGGGCGGCAGCTTGAAGATGTCGGGGCTCTTGGCGTCGGCCACGTAGAACAGCAGCAGGCTGGTCGGGGTCAGCACACGCTGGTTGTTCTCCTTGTTCTCGAACGTGCCCTGGAGGAGCAGGATCACCGAGCGATCCCTGGCGTCGCTGCCGCGGAACATCACGATGCCGCCGGCGACGGGCATGTTGACCGCGATGGAGTCGGGCTTGAAGCCTTCACCCATGAAATGGGCGCGCAGGATGTTGGCGTTGGAGAACAGCTTCTCCGGCGTGATCGCTGCGTCAGTCGCCTTCGACCAGACCGCGCCGACCTGAATCAGCGACTTCGACTTGTAGCCGAACACGTAGGAGAGTTCGGCGGTGCCGCCGTTCGGCAGCAACTCCGGAACGGACAGCAGAATGCTGTGCGTCAGCTCGGACGCGTTGTCCTGTGACTTGATGGCGTCGGGCTTGGCGTTGAAATCCTTTGTCATCGCCGCGCGCACATCGGCCTCGTTCATGCCGAACTTGGCGGAGCGGAAACCGTCAATCGCCTTGATCTTGTCGTCCGCGGCCGGTGTCTCGGCCGAATTCGCCCCGGCGGCGACGGGCGTGCCGGCTGCAGCGGGGGCGCCGGCCGCAGCCGCTCTGGGTGCCGGCGCAGCCTTCTGCTTCGGTACGGCGCCCTGGGCCGCGAGCGGTCCGGCAGCAATGACGGTGAGCAGGCCGACGACGGCCGGAATGAGATAGATTTTGCGCATCGAGAACCTTCGAAACAACTTGAAACAACGCTTCAAAAATCGGCAGCTGCGAAATCGCCTTCCGCGAACCGTCGTCGCAACCGAGACGGAAAATGTTGCAACGCGAAGGCGTTACAAGGCGTCACGAAGGAGACAACGCTCGAAGCAGCGACTCTTTGGCAGCGTAGGAATACGGTATCGGGCTGCCAAACGCTGCGAATGAGCATTCATAAGCGCATTTTTTCATCAATTGTGGATGCCGGCCGTTCGCGCTAAGCATCCGCTCCGGGGCAAGCCATCATGCGAAGAGTTTCATGACCGAACGGCCTTCCGCTCTCGCGGTCGATCGCCGCGGGTTCATTCGCCTTGCGGGCGCAACCGCCGCGGGATGGGTCGCGCTCGGCGCAACGTCGGATCGCATGCGGATCGTCGGATCGCTGACCGCATTGCCGCTCGACGACGAGCTGACCCGGCGGAGCCTGATCGACAGCACGACCTCCCGCCTCGGTGGCCTCGTCGCCGGCTTGAGGCAGCGCGGCTGGGTCGAAGGCGTCAACTTCCGCCTCGAGCTCCGTTCGACCTTCGGCGCACCGGACCGGCTGAAGGCCGCGATTCAGGAATTGCTGGAGCTGAAGCCGGACGTGATCCTGACGGGGTCGACGGTCGAAACCGCGGCGGTCCTTGCCGCCACCAGGACCATCCCGATCGTCTTCGCGACCGCCAACGATCCCGTCGGCAATGGCTTCGTCGAAAGCCTTGCGCATCCCGGCGGCAACGTCACCGGCTTCACCAACAGCACCGCCGAGATGGGTGGCAAATGGCTGCAGCTGATCCGCGAGGCCGTGCCCGACCTTGCGCGCGTCGGTATCCTGTTCAACCCGGCGACCACCCCTCGCGGCGGGCGCTTCTTCCTCGACTCGATCGAGCAAGAGGCGGCCGAGTCCGGAGTGTCCGCAATCCCCGCCCCCGTCGACGCGCCGGCGGACATCGACGAAGCCGTCAGGCGCTTCTCCGAGCCGCCGAAGGCGGCGATGATTGCGCTGGTCGACAGCTTCCTGGTCGTCAACCGGAAGGCGGTCGTGGCGGCGGCCGCCAAGTATCGCGTGCCCACGATCTATCCGTTTCATTACTTCATGGACGCCGGCGGGTTGATGAGCTACGGGCCGACGCTGGAAGTGCGCTCGGCCGACTATGTCGATCTCATCCTGCGCGGCACCAAGGCCGGCGACCTGCCGGTGCAATCGCCGCGGAAATACGAGCTGCTGATCAACCGCACGGTCGCCCGCACGCTGGGATTGACCATACCATTCACGCTGCTCGCGCGCGCCGACGAGATCCGCGAGTGAACGAAACGGTCGACCAGGGACATTTGCGAACGCCTCCCGGCCGGCTGTTCCGCAAATATCTCTACTCGATCGTCGCCCTCGCCTTTGCCGCGCTCGCCATCAACACGGGCTTCGACGTCTGGTTCTCCTATCGCGAGCAGAAGCAGCTTCTGGCGGCGACCCAGCGCGAGCAGGCAGCGTCCGCGGCGATTCAGATCGGCCAATTCATCGGCCAGATCGAAAACCAGATCAGATGGCTCTCGCGCCTGCCGCCGGAGCTGTCGACCAACGAAGACGAACGCCTGAACGCCATCCGTCTCCTGCGCCTCTCCCCGGCGATCGCGGAAATCGCCGAGCTCGACTCGCACGGGCTTGAACAGATGCGTGTGTCCCGCCGTGTGGCAGACCGAATCGGCAGTAAAGCCGACCTCTCCGCCTCGCCCGCCTTTCGCGGAGCCAATGAAAGCCGGGCCTATTACGGGCCGGTCTACTTCTTCGGCGATACCGAACCCTTCATGACGCTCGCCACGCGGGGGATTGGCCGCAATCCCAATGTGATCGTCGCCGAGGTCAATTTGCGTTTCATTTGGGACCTCGTCGCCGGGATCAGGGTCGGCAACACCGGCAAGGCCTACGTGGTGGACCGCACGGGTATCTTGATCGCGCATCCCGATTTGTGGCGAGCCCTGCAACGCAGCGATCTCTCCGGCCATGCCGACGTCCGCGCCGCGCTCGACGGCGTGGGGCCGCCCTCCGGCGGCCTGATCAAGGAGGATCTGTCCGGCCAGCGCGTGCTGTCGACCTATGCGACGGTCCCCTCGCTCGGCTTGCTGGTGTTCGTCGAGCTGCCGCTCAGCGAGGCCTATGCGCCGATCTATGCGTCGATTGGCCGTTCGACCTTTCTCCTCGTCGTCCTGCTGGCCGGTGCGGTGCTGGTCTCTCTCTTTCTCAGCCGGCGCATGACGGGGCCGATCCAGCTGCTGACGCAGGGCGCACGGCGGATCGGGAGCGGCGATCTCGGCCTGCGGCTCGCGATCAAGACCGGCGACGAGCTGGAAGCGCTCGGCGACCAGTTCAACCGGATGGCCGCGCAACTGCGCTATTCCTACGCGACGCTGGAGCGCAAGGTGATCGAGCGCACCTCGGAGCTGGAGAAAGCGCGCGATCAGGCCCTTGCCGAGCACGATGCCGCCGAGCGCGCGCGCAGCGCGGCGGTGGCGGCCAATGAGACCAAATCGCGCTTCCTTGCCGTCGTCAGCCACGAGCTGCGCACGCCGCTGAACGGCGTCATGGGCGTGCTGCAGCTGCTCGACGACGGCAAACTCGGCGAGGCGCAGCGGCGCCACCTCACGACCGCGGCGGCATCGGGGGAGACGCTGATCGCGCTGGTCGATGCCATCCTGGAATATGCGCGCCTGGAGGCCAGCGCCGAAGCCCTGGAGCCGCGTAATTTCCACCTCGACCAGCTGATCGAAACGGCCGCCGACCTGATGCGGCCCCAGGCCTTCGGCAAGGGACTGACCTTCGACCTTGCCTGCGATGCCTCGGTCAGGACCTCGGTGCACGGCGATCCCGTCAGGCTCAATCGCATCCTGCTCAATTTGATCGGCAACGCCATCAAGTTCACGCCATCAGGCGCGATCGCCGTCAACGCAGCCGCCGAGCGCCATGATGGTCATGTCCTGCTGCGCGTGACCGTTCGCGACACCGGCATCGGCATCGCCCCCGACATGCATGAGCGGATTTTTGAGGATTTCGTGCAGGCGGACGACAGCATCGCGCGGCGGTTCGGCGGCACCGGCCTCGGACTCGCGATCGCGCGGCGTCTCAGCCGTTTGATGCGCGGCGAGCTGACGGTGGAGAGCACGCCGGGCACGGGTAGCACGTTCACACTCGAAGTGCCGCTCGATCCGGCCGTCAGCGGCATCGCCCAAGGTGCACTTCCGCCACCGTCGCGGCGCCTCCGCGTGCTGCTGGTCGACGACGACCCCATCAATTGCGAGGTCGGCGAAGCAATGCTGAATCGGCTCAGCCATCATGCCACGATCGCCAGAAACGGCGCCTCGGCCGTCGCGCTCGCCCGCGATCACGCGTTCGACGTCATCCTGATGGACCTGCACATGCCCGACATGGACGGCGTCGAGGCGGCGTCGCGGATCGGCAAGCTCGGTCTGCCGAGAATGCCGCGCATCATCGCCGTCACCGCGGACGTGTCCTCCAGCGCACGCGAGCGGCTCGCCGACGCAGGCATTGTCCAGATCGTCAGCAAGCCGATCCTGATCAACGCGTTGCGCGAGGCGATCGAGGACGATCCGGAGGTCGCGCCGGCAGCCGTGCAACTCGCCGCGGGCGCCTTGATCGACCGGCACTATCTCGACGACCAGAAGGAGCTGCTCGGCGCCGCGCAAATCACAAAGCTCCACCACTTGCTGGAGGAGACCAGCGAAAAGCTGATCGACGACATCACCAAGGCTGCCGCGACCGGCGACCATAAACAGCTCGCCCGACAGGCACATCAACTCGGCAGCGCCGCCGGAGCGCTCGGCCTCGTCCGCCTGTTCGAGCGCTGCCGCGAGATCGAGCTGGCGTCGCCTGCGATGTCGGCGCCTGAGTGCCAGAGCGCCGCGCGCGAGCTCGCTGCGCTGCGAGCAGCCTCGATGAGCGCGCTCGACGATCTGCTCCGGCCTGCCGAGCAGCGGTCGGTCAGCTAGATTTGTTCAGATCGAGCTCTTGGCGTTTTGCCCCCGAGCAGACCAAGACGGCTGAAATCGCACATTGACGTCTGCGAGCCCCCGGCGTTGAATGGTGTCTTCGATGTGGCGGAGGAGCTGCGGCGTCCCGTCGCCCGACAAGCGGTCGGTTAGCCGCTCCTGATCTTCGCCTTCGGGAAGTACAGTTTGGCTTCACCGACGCGCTGGGAGGTCGAGAGCCATGAGATTTCCGACCGCTCTATGGGTGTTCTCGTTGGCATTGCTCACCGCGGCGGGGGCGCGTGCGCAAATCCAGGAGGGCCCGCCAGCATGGGCCTACCCGGTCAACCCGCCCAATTTTCAACGCACGCCTGACGATGGCACGATCAGGCACGTTCCTGACAGCGCCGCCGGTTTTACGCTCACGCAAGTGCGCGATCTGTTCGCCGCGCCCGACTGGCATCCGGACGATCATCCACCAATGCCAGACATCGTGGTGAGGGGGAGAAAGCCAGAGGTGTTCGCGTGCGGCGTCTGCCACCGGGCAGACGGACCGGGCGGTCCTGAGAATGCCAGCCTATTTGGCCTCTCCGCGGAATACATCATTCAGCAAACGGCGGAGTTCAAGACGGGCCTGCGCACGAACTCTGCGCCTCGCGTCGCCACCGACCTGATGATCAAGTTGTCCAAAGCGGTGACAGATCAAGAACTCGCAGAGGCGGCAGCCTACTTCGCCTCCATCAAGCCGAGATCGAATATTGTCGTCGTTGAAGCCGAGGCGGTGCCAAAAACACAGGTGAGAGACCTGTTCCTTGCTCCGCTGGACGGCGCCGAGAAAGAGCCCATCGGCCAGCGCATCATCGAGATACCGGAAAACGTTGAACACTTTGTCAGCCGGGACTCGCGCGCTCGTTTCACCGCCTACGTCCCGGTGGGCAGCGTTCAGAAAGGACGGACGCTGGCAACGAACAGCGATCCGCGCGTCCAGTGCGGGACCTGTCACGGTGCTGACCTCAGCGGGACTGCCATCGCGCCGGGGCTTGCGTCCCGTTCGCCCACTTACATGTTCCGGCAGCTCTATGACTTCAAATCGGGTGCGCGGAAGGGCGCCAACAGCGAAGTCATGAAACCGGTTGTCGAGAATCTCGGCGTCGACGACATGATCGCACTGGTCGCCTTTTCAGCGTCGCTCAAGCACTGAAATTCTTCAGTTGCTGTGCAAGCCAGCCGGCGCGCTTGGCGCGATTCTTCAGCAGGTCGCCCGGACGGCAATGTGCCGCCGGCCGGGCCAACACGCCACCCAAGGAATCAACTTCCTTCGTGTGGGACCTGTGACCATTGCGCTGTCACGAACCGGACGTCTTAACGACGAGCTTTATGTTCAGCAGGTTGACGCCCTTGAATGGGTTCGGCGCGCTTTCGATTGTTCCCGTGCCCGTGGCGTTCGCATAGGCACCTGTGCCCGACAGGATGGTGTATTCGCCCGTCGATTTGCCGTCTTTGGCCGAACCGGTGTAGCGCGCGGTAATCGAGCCTTCCTCGAATGTGTACGTGCTGTAGCCGAAGAAGGGGCCCGACCCTTTGAGCAGGTCCGAAGTATTGACGAACTCTTTCACTCCGATACGGCCATCGTTGAAGACGGCGACCCCAAAGAATTTGCCAGACACAACCGTCTGTCCCTCGACGTTTGCGGCCTCTATGACCTTGAGGTCGATCGGCTTCGTAACCAGCTTGAACTCAAGCACCCGCTCACCGGCTACGGCTGTTGACGCCGCGACGGCCAATGCCACGCCAGAAAGGAAAAGGGTGAGAGACTTCCGCATAGCTTCCTCCTGCGCTTGTTGAAATCAAGTCGAGAAGTGTGAGCTACTCATCGTGCCCGGCTCTTCGCGGTGGCACGGAAGAGAGCCCTCGGAACGCCCCGACAGCGGTTGAACTCTTTCTGTCCTGAGGCGCGAAGTCGGGACGCTAATATGAGTCCCAAGGCGCGGGAAGAAAGTTCAACTTTCCGGTGCGGTATAATCGTATCAAGCCACTGCGCGGACTCTCAGCAAAGGCACAACCATCATGGCCTTTGCTGGTAGCCGGACTTCATCCAGTCGTTCGCGGGGAGAGCAATTCCGAGGAATCACTGTCAGCAACGTTGACAATAGAAGAACCCTTGCCGCTCACCCTTTCAAAGGAAATCCCCCGACTGCCGTGTAGCTCGCCTTCTTGACTCATCGCGAGAGATCGCTGCGAGCCGTTGCCCGGGCAGAGTCATGGCTTCCCGACCCAGCCTCAGCCCCCCTGCGCGCCGACTTCTTCATCGCGGCCAAACCGCTCAACGAGAAAGTCGATGAAGAGCCTGACCTTCACCGACAGGTGCCGCGTCGGCGGATAGACCGCATAGAGCGCGAGCGGCGGCGCAAAATAGTCTTCCAGGACGGCGCGCAGCTTGCCTGTCCGCAACGCGTCGGCAGCGATGAACTCCGGCAGCAGCGCGAGCCCCCTGCCCTTGATCGCGACGTCGCGCAGCACCTCGGCATTGTTCACGCACAGCGACCAGGCCGGCTGGATCCAGTGATCGCCGTCGGCGCCTGTAAGCTTCCACTGATTACCGGTGAGCAGGTAGCCGTAGGTCAGCGAGGCGTGCTCGCGCAGATCCTGCGGGTGCTTTGGCGTGCCGTGACGTGCGAGATAATCCGGCGAAGCGCAGATCATGCGCGCCACCGGCATGATTTTTCGCGCGATCAGGCTCGACGATTCCAGTTCCGCGATCCGCAAGGTCACGTCAAAGCCGTCCTGGACGGGATCGAGCAGGTCGTCACTGAGCACGATCTGGAGCTGGAGCTCGCCATAGCGCGCCATGAAATCGGCGAGCACGGGCCCGAGTCGCATCGTGCCGAACGACATCGGCGCGTTGACGCGCAACAATCCGCGCGGCGCCGAATGGGCCTGCGTCACCGCCTGGTCGGCCGCCTCGATCTCCGAGAGGATGACGAGCGCGCGTTCGAAATAGCGCTGGCCGTTCTCGGTCGGGCTCGCATGCCGTGTGGTCCGGTTCAACAGCTGGACGCCGAGGCTCTCCTCGAGGTCGGCGATGTACTTGCTGATCGCCGAGCGCGACAGCCGCAGCTGCCGGCCCGCTTCCGCAAAGCTGCCGCTTTCGACCACCTTCACGAAGGCCCGGAGACTGCCAAGCTTATCCAAGAGCTGCACCCGCCGATTGTTTCCAAATCGTAGACATAGCCGTCATATTTGCATGGATTGTCTCCAATCCAAAGCGGAACGATATTTCCGGCCAGAGCAAGACGCTCCCCGAACCCTGGAGGACGACAATGTCTGGACTGCACCATGTCACCGCGATCGCCGGCGACCCCATCAGGAATTTCGGCTTCTACACCCGGGATCTCGGCCTGCGCTTCGTCAAGAAGACGGTCAATTTCGATGATCCCGGCACCTATCACTTCTATTATGGCGACGAGACCGGCCGCCCCGGCACCATCCTGACCTTCTTTCCGTGGGCGGGCGTTCCGGCCGGGCGCCGCGGCGTCGGCGAAACTCATCAGACCGCCTTCCGCGTGCCGCAGCGCTCGCTCGGCTACTGGACCCAGCGTTTCACCGAGAAGGGCATTGCCTACGAGGCGCTGGAGAAGCGCTTCGGCGAATCCGTGCTGCCGTTCACCGATCCCGATGGCATGGCGCTGGCGCTGGTCGGCATTCCCGGCGCCGAGAGCGAGCCCGGCTGGAGCAACGGCGACGTGCCGGCCGAGCACGCGATCCGCGGTTTCCATGGCGTGACCTTGCTGCTCGACAGCGCGGCGAAGACGGCCGCTGTCCTCACCGACGTGTTCGGCTTCAAGGAGACCGGCCGTGAAGGCTCGGTGATCCGCTTCAAGGCGCCCGGCGATGTCGAGGGCAGCGTTGTCGACATCTACGAGGCCAAGGGCTTTTTGCGCGGCCATCAGGGCGGCGGCTCGGTGCATCACATCGCGTTCCGCGCGGCTGACGATGCCGAGCAGGGCAAGATGGCGCAAAAGCTCGTGAGCAATCACGGCCTGCATCCGACCGAGCAGAGGGACCGCAACTACTTCCGCTCGATCTACTTCCGCGAGCCCGGCGGCGTGCTGTTCGAGATCGCGACCGACATCCCCGGCTTCGCCGTCGACGAACCCGTCGCGACGCTGGGACGTGACCTCAAGCTGCCTGTTTTCCTCGAAGCGCAGCGCAAGCAGATCGAGGGTGTTCTGCCGAATCTGGAAGAGACCGTGTCATGACCGAGACTGAATTCATCCATCGTTTCGAGCCCGCGGCCAGCGCGGGCTCCCCTCCGCTCCTCCTGTTGCACGGCACCGGCGGCGACGAGAACGACCTGCTCGGGCTCGGCAAGATGATCTCGCCGGGGTCCGCCCTGCTCTCGCCGCGCGGCCGCGTGCTCGAGCACGGCATGCCGCGCTTCTTCCGCCGTCTCGCCGAAGGTGTGTTCGACGAGGACGACGTCCGCCGCCGCGCGAACGAGCTCGGCGAGTTCGTCAACGCGGCGCGGCAGCGCTACGGCATCGCCGCGCCGGTCGCCGTCGGCTTCTCCAATGGCGCCAACATCGCAGCCGCGCTGTTGCTGCTGAAGCCGGAGGTTCTGGCCGGCGCGATCCTGCTGCGCGCCATGGTGCCGCTGTCGGATCCGCCCAGAGCCGATCTTGCAGGCAAGCCAGTCCTGCTGCTGTCCGGGGAGGCTGATCCGATCGTGCCGGCCAGCAATTCGGCCAAGCTTGCGGCTCTGCTCTCGCAAGCAGGCGCGAGCGCGACCCACAGGGTCCTGCCGGCGGGCCATCAATTGTCGCAAGCCGATTTGACGCTCGCCCGCGACTGGATCGGCAGCGTCGACGCCAAGGCAGCATGACCGAGCGAGGGGCGCATCGTTTCCAAACGGTGCGCCGCCGCCTTCACTCGAACGGCCCGTCGTAGGTCGCACCCATACGGCCTTGATCGCGCCGAAGGGATGCTCGACTGTCTCGCGTCGCGTCCGCATGGAGTCTGGAGTGGAATCGAGCCGCCTCTGAACTCTCAACAAGTGAGCATTTCGCTACTGGCAAACGCATTGCCTACGCGGTGGGCGTCGCGCCATGCGCTGAGTGCGATGGTACACCCCTTACGAAGTCTATGAATGCGCGCAACGGCGCCGGCACGAGACGTCGACCAGGATAGTAGAGAAAGGGCCCCGAAAAGCTCTGCCACCAGGGTTCGAGGACCGGCTCGAGCTGACCACTGGCGAGATGGGGACGAAGCCAGTCCTCGAAGAGGGTGACAATGCCGGTACCGGCGATGGCGGCGGCAACGGCGAGATCTGTCGCCGCCCCGACGCTGACCAGCAGCGGTCCTTTGGGTTCGACGCGAACGATTTCGCCCTCCCGTTCAAACTCCCACGGAGCCACCATCGCGCCGGACGAAAGACGACTGCCAAGGCAAGCGTGGTCGACAAGCTCGCGAGGATGATTGGGCCGGCCGTAGCGATCCAGGTAATTTGGAGAGGCAGCGGTTGCAAAGCGCTGAACGCGAGGACCGATTGGAATCGCCATCATGTCCTGCTCCAGACGCTCGTCGTATCGGATGCCAGCATCACAACCAGCGGCCAGAACGTCGATAAAGTTATTCTCCGCAATCACTTCCAGCCGGATGTCAGGATAAGCGGCGAGAAAGGGCGGCGCGATGGTGGGCAGCACGAGGCGTGCCGCACTGACCGGTACGTTCAGACGCAGGGTACCTGCTGGCCTGTTGCGGGAGCTGTTGACGACGTCGACGGCAGCTTCCACCTCGGCGAATGCTGGCCCGAGCCGCTCGAGGAGACGTTGACCTGCCTCAGTGGGCGCCACGGTTCGCGTCGTCCGGTTCAACAATCTGACGCCGAGTTGCGCTTCCAGCCTGGTTACCGCTTCGCTGAGTCCTGACGCACTCGCCCCGCTCGACCGAGCTCCGTCCCGAAAGCCTCCGGCCCGCGCGACGGTCACAAAAGCGTTCAGTTCACCCAGATCGACTTTCACTGTTCGCTTCTCCGAACAACCCGTTCGGATTGTACCCGGTTATCGAGCGCGCGGGCAACGTCTACCTACCGGCCATTGGTTCTTATGGAGATGACCTATGCCCAACACCGACCTAACTGCCAGCTTTGACCTCGGAGACCGCCGCGTGAAGCGGCTTGGCTACGGTGCCATGCAGCTTGCAGGCCCGCACGTGTTCGGTCCGCCCAGGGATCGCGCCGCCGCGTTGGCTGTGCTGCGAGCGGCCATCGCGTCCGGCGTGAACCATATCGACACAGCCGACTTCTACGGCCCGCATGTCACAAACCAGTTGATCCGTGAGGCGCTGCACCCCTACCCCAAGGATCTCGTCATCGACACCAAAATCGGGGCTCGGCGTGGCGCGGACGCCTCATGGAATCCGGCCTTCTCGCGCGAAGAGCTCACCCAGGCGGTCCACGACAATCTGAAAAATCTCGGGGTCGACGCACTCGATGTCGTCAACTTTCGCGTCATGATCGACCGGCATGGCCCGGCCGAGGGCTCGATCGAAGCGCCGCTGAACGTCTTGGCCGATCTCCAACGTCAGGGCCTGATAAGGCATATTGGGCTGAGCAACGTGACCGCCACGCAGGTCGCGGAAGGACGCAAGATTTGCAAGATCGTCTGCGTGCAGAACCAATACAATCTGGCCCACAGGTCTGACGACTCCTTGATCGACGACCTTGCCCGGGACGGCACTGCCTACGTGCCGTTCTTTCCGCTCGGCGGGTTCACCCCCCTGCAATCGTCCACTCTAACCGATGTCGCTGCTCGCCTCGGTGCAACGCCCATGCAGGTCGCGCTTGCTTGGCTACTTCGTCGCTCACCTAACATCCTCCTTATCCCCGGCACTTCGTCCGTCGCGCATCTGCGCGAGAATCTCGCCGCGGCCGAACTCGATTTGCCGGATGATGCGATCGATGAGCTGAATGGCCTTGCCAGGAGCCCCGGTTGAGACGGTCTCCGGGCGTAGCATGGGACAGTGCTGCCTCATGCCAAATGGGGGCCGACCGTATGAAACTGGAAACGCTCAAGGACATCGGACGTCGCCATGCCCTCAAGACCCTGGCCGGCGCCGAGGTTGGGGGTATGGCGCTGCGGCGGTTGGCGCAGCCGCTGCGGCCGGTGCTTACGGCTACTACAACTCCGGCTGCGACGATGACAGCTACGGACAGTATATTTGTCCGGGGCGCAATACACTTACCGGAATTGATCAGCCAAAGTTTAGGACGGCGGTTCGAAGCCGCCGTACTCATGCCTCGGCCAGAGCGCCGCTTCGTCAGCGGCCATCGTGAGTTTGTAAGATGGCCAAGATGCCCACCGCGTGGCGGCGTCTACAATCTGAGACTGGGACCTGAGTTGCAGCTTTTGCAGCAGCCGCTTCCGCTGTTCGCCAACTTGATCAACTCTTCCGCCGATCTGAACCGCAATGGTGTGCTGAACTCGGGGAGCAACAGCCGATAATGCTCCTTCCGTCACCGCGAGACTGTTCACTTTTGGCCACAGCCGCCATCGCTGATGCAATTCGCTTATGCGCAGCAAGTGCGGGACGAACCGATCATAATTCGATAGAAACAGTCATATGACCGACCAAACTGCTGACGTCCAGGCTGCTATGCAGTATTTGACCTGGGCACTGGAAAAGATCGAAACGATGGGCAACCAGAAAGCAGCCCACCACGCCCGTATAGCCTTAGAGGCGCTGCGCAAGGGTTCAGCTGGTAAGACTGAATAATCAGCTTCGGCCTGGCACAGCAAGCCCGCTTCGGGTCAGAAGCGGTCGTCCAAGCGCGGAAGCGGTAGCGCTGCTGGGCGGCCAAGAGTGCAACCCGCGTCTCGCCCCGCCGCGGGCGGAGCGAGATCGTTGCGCCCAAACCAACTCGCTCAGATGAGGAAGTCGGTCTGGTGCAGGCTCGCCGTTTGCACGCCGTCGAGCGTGATGGTATCGCTCGCCGACAGATGAATCACGGCGTCGCCGGCGGCATTGTCGCTGATCAGGCTCGACAGCGCCGCCCAATCCGCGAACCCGTAATCGTGCACATTGATCAAATCATGTTCGGTCACGGTGCTGCCGACCGCCTTGTTGCCCTGGTCGAAATCAGTGATCAGGTCATTGCCGGAGCCGGCGTTGAAGACGAAGGTGTCGCTGTTTCCTCCGCCCGAAAGCTGGTCATCGCCGGTGCCGCCGTTGAGGATATCCCTGCCGCCGGTGATCGAGCCCGGCGTCGCGGGGGCATAGACCTTCGCATCACCATACAGGAAATCATTGGTTGTCCCGCCCATGAGAATATCGTTACCGCCATGGGCATTGCCGGACATGGTCGGCGCATCACCGTAGAGCGAAGGGTGCGTAAGGTGGAGGGTGTCGGGGCTATCGGCCTTGAGCGTGAGAATGTCATCGCCCCCCTCGGCATTGTCGGTCAGCGAGGTCGCGGAATCTCCGTAGCCAAATCCACCGGTCCAGACGATGTCGGTGCCGAAGGTGAAGGTGATATTGTCGTTGCCGCCATGCGCATCACCGCTGATGGCGCCGATGGCGTCGCCGCTGGCTACCGCTGAGCCCTCCCTGGTGATCACGCTGATGTCGAGCGTGTCATTGCCGCCCTTCGCCGTGCCGCTCATGGAACCACCGGCATCGCCAGCATACACATTGTCGTAGTCTCGCCAACCCACCGCGCCGGTGATGGTGTCACTGCCGCCGTGCGAATTGCCCGACATGTCGCCGGCGACGTCGCCGAAAGCATGCACGTTGGTGTACATCGAGTCGGCCAGGACATTGATGGTGTCGTTGCCGCCGCGGGCGTCGTCAGTCATCGCCTGGGCATCGCCGGCCACGAGGGCTTCGTTCCAGCCGTAGTTGAAGTTGACCGTGAGCGAGTCGTTGCCGCCGTGGGACTGGCCATGCAGCGTCGTGCTGTCGTCGCCAAAGATCGTGACGTCTGCTTCGGGCTGGCTGATGGTCGCCGTCACGGTGTCGTTGCCACCCCAGGCGTCCGCGGTGGTCGGGAAGTTCGGATCGCCGTCGATGGTTTCGATTTGACCAAACTGGTCCAGCGTGACGTCGTAGGTATCGTTCGGCAGATGCTGCATGGCGTAACTCCCATTTCATTGTCGGAAACGGGCCTGACGCGTGCAGAATTTTCTTGCAAGACGCGTTGTTGACCACGCTTCACCGGCAGCGAATCTACCTTTGGTAGATGGCAGAGATTTGCAGGAATTCGGGAGAGAGTTTGATTGGGCGCATGGAACCGCGCTGACACCGCGAGGAACCTCGCCGCAGGTTGCGCATCCGTGAAACTCTGATGACCTGCAAAAGCGCGCTGGCGCACGCGAGCATGTCTGCCTGCTACGGCACCAGGCGGAACTTGCCTCCGTCCACCGTGATCAGGAAGGCGGAGCGCTCGTCGTACCCGTTGTGGTCGGTCGGGCTCATCGTCGACAGGGCGTTGTCGAGATCGTGGTTTGCCCGACGGGTCAATGTCCAGCGCATTGTGCCAACCATCGAAGTTCGCAACGCGCAAGCTATTGAAATCCCCAGCTGCTGTGCATGGGGTTGTTTTTCGGGCTCTTGTTTTGGACGTGCCAAACGATTGGCCTCTCCCAATGGGGAGAGGCCAGATTGAAACGACAGGCTCGACTCGATCGAGCGCTCCTACTCCCAAGACCACGTCGAGAAATCGTTCTCGTATTGCGGGACGTCCTTCCAGACGCCCTTCAACTTCTTGTTGGTGATGGTGATGAGCTGCGGCTGGTACAGGTAGGCGGAGACGGCGTCGGTCGCGAGCATACGCTGGGCGTCGCCGAGCAGTTTTGCGCGGGCGGCCTCGTCCGGCGTCGATACGATCTGTTTGTAAAGTGCGTTGAACGCCTCGTTGTTGTAGCCGAGATAGTAGTCCGCCTCGGTGATCTTGACGAGATCGAACGGCTCGACATGGCTGATGATGGTGAGATCGAAATTGTGCGGACCGTTGCCGGCGAACACCTGCGACAGCCATTGCGCCCATTCGACGTTCTCGATCTTGGCGACGATGCCGACCTTGGCGAGCTGGGCCGCGGCGATCTCGCCGCCCTGCCGCGCATAGGACGGCGGCGGCAGCTTGAGCGACAATTCGAGCGGCGTGGTGACGCCGGCTTCAGTGAGCAGCTTCTTGGCCTTCTCGGGGTCGTAGGGATTGATGCCGGTGGTGTCGACATAGCCGAGCGCCCCCGGCACATAGAAGCTGCCTATCGGCGTGCCGAAACCGTCGACGGCGCCGTCGATCATGGCCTTGCGGTCGATCGCGGCGAGGATGGCGCGGCGGACGCGGACGTCGTCCAGCGGCTTCTTGCGGTGGTTGATCGCGACGATGGTCTTGGCCCTGGAGCCGCCGACCAATACCGTGAAGCGCGGATCGGCCTTGAACTGGGCAATGGTGCGCTGGGCCGAGACGCGCGGGAACGCATCGACGTCGCCCGAAAGCAGCGCCGCGGTCTGCGCGGCCGGATCGGAGACGAAGCGGATCGTCACCTTGGAGAGCTTGACCGCGGCGGCGTTGCGGTAGTCTGCCCATTTGGTCAAGGTGATTGAGGAGCCCTTGGCCCAGGCACCGAGCTGATAGGGCCCGGTGCCGACCGGCTGCGTGACGTTGGTGGCAGCGCTCTTCGGCTCGACAATCGAGCCGCCCGCCTGACCCAGCAGGAACGGCAGGTTCGGCTCGCCGTATTTCAAGGTGATCACGACCGTGTCGGCATCGGGCGCCTCGACCTTCTCGAAGGCCTGGTAGAGGCTCTTGTCCTTGTTGGTGCTGTTCGGCGCGGCGTTGCGCTCGAACGAGAACTTCACCGCGGCGGAATCGAACGCCTCGCCGTTGTGGAATTTGACGCCCTTGCGCAGCTTGAACGTATAGGTCTTCAGATCAGGCGAAGCGGTCCAGCTCTCCGCCAGCAAGGGCGAAACGGAGCCGTCCTCGTTGATCTTGGTCAGGGTCTCGTAGATGTTGTAGAGCGTGACCTCTGCGATCGCGGCAGCGGCCGCATTGGTCGGATCGAGCCCCGGCGGCTCCAGCGCCATCGCCATGACGACGCTGTCCTTCTTGCTCTGCGCAAGCACCGGCAAAGGCGTTGCGACCAACGCGGCGGCAAATGCAACGATCGACAATTTCCTGAACATGCGTAACTCCCCGGCCAGTTCTGTTCTAAGCCTACGCCAATCCTGCTCCGGACACTAACCTTCCATGGCCGCCTGCGGCAACGCCATCACAGCCTCGGCCTTGTGGCAGGCGGCAAGGTGCCCCTCGCCCACCTTGCGTAACTCAGGCATGGCCTCGCGGCAATGCTGGTCGGCGAGCGGACAGCGCGCGACATAGGGGCATCCGGTCGCGGCC